>JANZZC010000038.1 GCA_026419575.1 Thermomicrobium sp.
AGCCGGCACACCGTCCAGTCAGCGACCTGTTCCGGTTGCAGTCGCTCGCGCCCGTGCAGCATCGCGAGGAGCCGCTGCACCCACAGCAGATGGTCAGCCTTGGCCACCGCGAGCAACTCGCCGTCGCCGAGCGACAGCGTCGTCTGCGCCACGAGTTCGCGCATCGTCCGCAAACGCTGCATCTGCTCGAGCACGCCGACCGTCAGTTCGTCCGCCTGCCGACCGATCACCTCGGCCACCTCGGCGACCTGTGCGACGTTGCGCGCCAATTGCCCCACCGCCTGCGCCTGCTCCTCGGCAGCGGACGCGATCTCCTGGAGCGGCGCGACGATCGCGTCGATGCTCTTGCGGATCGCCGCCAGCGCTTCCTGCCCGCCGGCAGCGACCAGCGCACCGTTCTCCACCTGTTCGGCGACGACTCCCATCGCCTCGCCGACCCGCTGCATCCCCTCCGAGAGCGCCTGCACCCGCGCCCGGATCCCCGACACCGCCTCCTGGGTCGACACGGCCAACCGCCGTACCTCCTCGGCCACGACGGCGAAACCGCGCCCGTGCTCGCCGGCCCGCGCCGCCTCGATCGCCGCGTTGAGCGCCAATAGGTTGGTCTGCTTGGCGATCGTGGCGATCGTCCCGAGCACCTGCGTGATCGGATCGACCGCCCGGGAGAGCTCCTCGATCCGCTGCTGCAGCTCCGAGGCCGACCGAGCGACGTCGGCGAGCGCGCGCAGCGCCTCGTCCACCCGCGCGATCCCGGCCTCCGCGCGCTCGGCCGCACCGCGCGCGGCTTCCGACACCTGCCCGACGCTCCCCGACACGACTTCGACCGACGTCGCCAGTTCCCTCGCGACGACGGCGGCCTGCGCCGCCTGTTCCTTCTGGTCGCGGAACGCTCGCAAGAACTCGTCGGCCGCCCGCACCGGCCGCAGTCCCTCCGCCACCGCCCCGGACGCCGCCACGAGGAGCTCGGTGATCCGCTGCTGCCAGCTCGTCACCACCGGCTCCCACACCGCGCGCAAGGCCGGCGGCAGCTCGCGGACGACCCGCTCCGCCTCGGTCAGGTTCCCTTTCGCCAGCGCCTGCGCCAGCCCCTCGAGCGCGATCGACGCATCCTGGTCATCCTCCTCCGGAGACGCAGCATCGGCGACCGCGCCGTACGCGAGCGGTGCGCCGTTCCCAGCGAGAAAGCCTCTCGACGTCTCGGGATATCGCTCCGCCATCCAGGTTCCTCCCCCGCACATCACGAGTTCATACACTGCAGAGAATCGGCACGATCACCCCGCGGCATGAGGGCACTCACGCGTCTTCCTTCCAGCCGACGAGCGCTGCGCCCCAGCGGTGCCCTTTGACGAAGAGGGGCACAGTGATCACCGTCATCACCTCGCCGGTGTCGCGCGCGTACGTCTGCACGAGGAACCGCTCGCGCTGCGCCGGCGACTCGCGGAGGTCGCAACCGGCGCGCAGGAAGTCCTGACGCGTCGCCAGATTCGGCAGGCGTTCGGCGGCTTCGCCCAGCCCGACGCGCGCTCCCCGCACCAGCACGCGCTGGTCCCAGAAGAACCGCTTGACGCGGTTACCGACGAGGTCGCGTTCCGGGATTCCCGTCCAGTCCTTGCAGAAAGCCCGGTTGTGCATCGGGGCGTACGTGTTGAGATCGATGGGGAGCGCGAAGACGAGCTTCGGTTCCTGCCGCAACACGGCTTCCATTTCCTCGGAAAGTTCGAGATCCACCACCGCATCGTAGGCGGTGCTGTACTTCGGCGGCTGGAACCCTTCGGGCGGCACGCGACTGACGTCGAAGAGCCGCGCGAGCGAGCGGATCGCCGGCCCCTTGATCTCGGTGTAGCGGAGTTCCAGCACGTCCTCCAGGCGTACCCGGCCGTCGTCGATCGCCCGCTCGAAGACGCGCTGGCACCGCTCGGCCAGCTCGCGACAGGCAGCGAGCGCACGATGGAAGGTCGTTCCGGTGTCTACCTTCGCCAGGTACACGTACGCTTCCGAGGTCAGCTGCGCGAGCGCGAACGTTTCCTGGCCGACCTGCTGCGCTTGCCGCTCGAGTACTTCTATGCTCCCGACGAACTCGCCGAGCGCACCGGCAGCCCGCTCGAGCGCGCCGGTCTGCTGCTGGACCGCCGCGGCGATCGCGCTGACCGCCTGGGCCGCTCCGGCAGCGAGCTCGCTCGTCGCCCGCAGCACCTGCCGCAGGTCGCCGGTCGCCGCCGCGGCCGCTTCGGCGAACGCGACGCTGCGCAAGAGCGCGTCCCGCGCCGGCGTCAGCTGCGCAGCGACCGCGTCGGTCAGGCTCCGGATCTCGCGCGTCTGCGCCGCCGCGTGCTCGGCCAGCTTGCGCACCTCCTCCGCCACCACAGCGAAGCCGCGCCCGTGCTCTCCCGCCCGCGCCGCCTCGATCGCTGCGTTGAGCGCCAACAGGTTAGTCTGCTTGGCGATCCCCGCGATCACCTCGCTGACCCGCGTGATCGCCGTCACGTCGCCGAGCAACGCCTGCAGGCGCTCGGCGACGTCGCGGATCTGCGCTCGGAGTTCCGCCACCTGCGCCTCAGCGTGCTCGCTCGTGCGCAGTCCCGCCGCCGCCCGCTCGTCGACGGCCCGCGCCGAACCGGCAGCGCTCTCCGCGGCGCGCGCGACCTCCTCGGCGCCGTGGTGCACCTCGCGCAAGGCCCCGGCGATCGTCTCGGCCCGCTGGCGCGTGCCATCGATCTCTCTCGTGATCGCCTGGATGCGCAGCGCGCTCCGAGCGACGCCGATCGCCGACCGCCGGACGGACGTTTCCAACGCGTGCATCGTGCGCTGCACGTCCTCGCGGAAACGCTCCAGCGCTCGCTGGAGCGCCGGCGCCGTCCGACTGACCGTCTCGAGCCCAGCCGACTGCCCGAACGCCCTGAGCCCACCCGAGAGAAGCTGCGCCAGTTTCTCGAGCAGCGTCGCCTCCGCCCCGTCCGGGGTGCGCGCATCGGGAACCGACTCGAGATCGCTGCGAGACCACTGCATCGCTCCGCTCCTCCACCGCGCTACACCGGAAACGACCTCCGTTCTGTCTATCGGCAACCGGCGGCGGACGCTCCAGTGGTCACCGGATCACCGGCCGACCACCCCGGCGTCGACCTGCTGCTTGAACGCCTATCCGGGAACCCGTACACTCGCAGGCGAGCGCGCGGCGACCGATCCACAGGCGGCAGGTATGGCGAGGAGGCTGACCAGGCGGCGTTTCCCGGCGACCCGGTTCGCGGTCCTCACGGTGTCGCTCCTCTCCCTGCTCGTGCTCGGCGGGTGCCGAGGGGGCCCCCGCCCGGCTGCGACGCCGACCGAACCAGCGCCGAGCGAGCGGGAACTCAGCTGGACCGAGGTCGAGGAGCGCCTCCAGCCAGCGACCGTTCTCGTCCGTTTCCAGGGCCCCGCTGGCAGCAGTTCGGTCGCCACCGGGGTCGCCTACGCGCCCGGGCTCGTCGTGACCATCGTCCCACCGCTCGAGCAGGGGATCCCAGACACGATCGAGGTCGTGCCGTCCGGGTCGGATCAGCCGCTCGCCGCCCGCGTGCGGAGCGCGAGCCCGTGCGACGGGATCGCGATTGTCGCGCTCGACGACCCGTCGGGGTTGCGCGCAGCTCCGCTCGGTCACCCCGGCTCGGTCGACATCGGGGTGGACGTCCTCGTCTACGGCCATTCCGCGAGCGATCCCGACGGAACGCCGGTGAGCGCGCCAGCCGCGATCGCGGGCACCGTCGGCGATCCGAAGCGCGCGATCCAGCAAATCGGCGTCAACGTCGACCTCAGCGGGTTCGCGCCCGGCTCGCTCCTCGCCGATCGACACGGTGCCGTGCTGGGGCTTCTCCTGCCGACGGGGCTCTTCCTGCCGGCCGAGCGTCTCCGCGAACTCGCGGTTCCCCTCGGCGAGGAGCGCGGTTGGCTGTGGCTCGGTATCGGGGTCAACGAGCACCGCAACCCGGACCGTTTCGGGACGGAGCATGGCCTCGTCGTCCTCCAGGTCACCCCGAACGGGCCGGCGGCCAGCGCGGGCGTGCGACCCGGCATGCTCCTCACCGCGCTCGACGGCCAGACCGTCGATACCTTCCCCCAGATCTGCGAGATCCTCCGCCAGCATCGCCAAGGAGACGAGCTCGCGCTCGAGCTCCGCGCCGTCGACTTGGATTCGATCGCGACGCTCGAGACACGGATCCGCCTCGGCGAAGCGAGCGACTCGACCCCGACCGAAGTCCGCCGCGAGCCACGAACCCGGAACTCGACCCCTGCCATCTCCATGACCTGGACGTTCGAGGCGCCGCACGAACTCGCCGATTGGCCCACCGGCACGAGCGCGCTCGGCACCGGCGAAATCCGCGACGGGAGCTACGCGATCACGCTCACCCAGCCGAACTCCTTCGGCGTCTTCCCGCCGCTCGTCCTCGCCGCCGGGACCGACCAGCGGATCGCGGCGACGGTGAGCCTACCCGAGCAGGCCGGCGCCGGACTCGTCGTGCGCTCGAGCCAGGATGCCGACGGAGCCCGCAACCTCTACCTCTGCGCGGTCGTCCGCGTCGACGGTCGACTCGTGGCCACCTGCTCGCTCGCGCTGGGTGGCCAATCGTTCGTGCTGCTGCCGCCGACGCCGCTGACCGAACTCGACCCGGCCACCGACCCCTTGACGCTCGAGCTCGAAGCGCGCGACACGCGCCTGACCTTCCGGGTCGCCGGGCGAACCGTCCTCGACGAGGAGGATCCCATGCTCGGCCACGGCCAGGTGGCGCTGTGGGTCGAGAGCTTCGGGACGGTCCCCGTCACCGTGCGTTTCCACGAGGTCCAGGTCGAGCTCACTCCGCGCTGACGAGCGAGCCGCTTCCCCGAGCTGCGCCGCTCGCGACGACCGGGAAGGAGCGGACGCATGCAGAGCCCCCCCCAGCTGCGCGCCCGCCTCGAGCGCGCGCTCCTCTGGCGGGCTGCCGTGCGCTTCCGCGCGCACGACGGTGCCGTCCATGCGGCAGCGATCGGGTACGCCGCGCTCCTCGCGCTCGGCCCGTTCCTCCTCGCCCTGGCAACGCTCTCGGGATACCTCCTGCGCGGCGCGGTCGAGCCGGAAACCCTCGTCCGGCGAGCGCTCGCCGAAGTGCCGCACGCTGCGCCGCTCGAACCGGTGCTCCGCGACATCCTACAGCGACAAGCCCAGGCGACCACCGGCGGTCTCGCTCTGGCCAGCCTGTGCCTCTCCGTTTGGTCGGCGAGCGCCCTCGGCGCCGCCTTGCGCCGAGGGCTGCGCGCCGTCACAGCGCCCGAGCGTCCAGGCTCGCTCGTCCGCGAGCGTCTGTACGGGGTGGGAACTACCCTCGGTGCGCTCCTGCTCGCCAGCACCTGGCTGACGGTCGGTGGGATCGTCGGGGGCCTGGCCGTCGCCTTGCCCGGCCCGCTCCGGCTGCTCGGCGGACTGGCGACCTCGGCCGTCCTCTTCCTGCTCGTCTATCGGTTCCTCCTCCCGGCACCGCCACCCCCCTGGCGTCTCCTGGCGACCGGCGCCTCGGTGAGCGCACTGTCGTGGGAGGGAGCGAAGTTCGCGCTCGTCACCGCTGCGCGCTGGATCGGGAACGCGAGCGAGGTCTACGGCCTCCTCGGCGCGGTCACCGCCATCCTGATCGCCGCCAATCTCGTCGCCACCGTCACCCTGTACGGGGCCGCGGTGATCGCGGTCGCTCAGGACCGGCGGTTCGGCCCTGCCGAACGAGCGACTTGAACGGTGAAGCGTTTTCGGCGATGATCGGAATGTGACCCGTTGCGAGGCGATCCGGTCAGCTGCGCGCGAACGGAGGAGGCGACGATGCAGCCGCTACCGTATCCGGATCGGGAGCGGGCGCTCTGGATCTACCGCCAGATGGTCCGCATCCGCGAGTTCGAAGAGCGCGTCAAGCGTACCTTCACCGAGCATCCAGGGATGATCCGCGGGCACACCCACCTCGGCGACGGTGCCGAAGCCACGATCGTCGGCGCTATCGCGGCCATCCGCCCCGACGACTACGTCCTCGCCACGTACCGGTGTCACGGCTACCTGATCGCGCTCGGGAGTTCGCCCGCGGCCATGATGGCCGAGATCTACGGCAAGGCGACCGGCCTCTCGCGGGGTCTCGCTGGCTCCATGCACCTGGCGGATCCCGAGCACCAGTTCCTCGGCACCTCGGGGATCGTCGGGCAGGGGATTCCCCACGCGACCGGCGTCGCCCTCGCCGTGCAGGTACGCGGTGGCGAGCAGGTCGTGCTCTGCTTCTTCGGGGACGGTGCGACCAAGCAAGGGGCCTTCCACGAATCGCTCAATATCGCGTCGCTCTGGAAACTCCCGATCGTCTACATCCTGGAGAACAACCTCTACCAAGCCGTCACGCGCGTCGAGATGGAAGACGCCAACGCCGCAGCCGGGGAACCGCTCTCCGTCAAGGCCCGCGCCTACTCCATGCCAGGCGTCACCATCGACGGTACCGACCCCATCGCCGTCCTGACGACCGTCTCGGACGCGGTCGAGCGCGCTCGCCGCGGGGACGGTCCGACGCTGATCGAATCAGTCTTCTATCGCTTCAGCGCGCACGGCAACATCATCGTCCCGCCACCCGTGCCGCTCCACTTCGAAGAGCACGAAGCGTTGACGATCTACCAGTGCGCGGAGGAATACGAACGGTGGCGGCAGCGCGATCCCATCCCTCGCTTCCGTGACTGGCTGCTCGGGATCGGCGTGGCGGAAGCTGACCTCGCTGCGATCGAAGCGGCAGCGCGGTCGGAGATGGACGACGCCGTGCGGTTCGCGCTGGAGAGTCCGTGGCCGGACCCGGCGGAACTTCCGCGCTACGTGTACGCCTGAGCCGAGAAGGGAGCAGCCAGCATGGCGCGCGAGATCCCGTACATCCAAGCGATCATGGAGGCGATCACCGAGGAGATGCACCGCGACCCCACCGTCATCTTCTACGGGCAGGAGCAAGCGGTCAGCGATGAGGATCCGCTGGTCGTCGCCTTCGGCCGCACCCGTGTCCGCCCGACCCCGATCTCGGAGACCGCCGAGATCGGGATGGCCGTCGGCGCGGCGATGGTCGGGCTCCGTCCCGTCGTCGAACTCCTCATGACCGACTTCATCCTGGTGGCACTCGATCAGGTGGTCAACGAGGCAGCGCGAGTCCACTTCAAGACGGCCGGACGCGTCAAATGCCCGATCGTCCTCAAAGCCGGCTACGGCTTCGCGGCCGGCTGGAGCGTCCAGCACGCCAACTGCTGGTACAACCTGTTCATGGGTGTCCCGGGCCTCAAGGTGGTCGTGCCCTCGACGGCGGCCGACGCCAAGGGACTCATGAAGGCCGCGATCCGGGACGACAACCCGGTCGTCTACCTCCACCACTACATGCTGACGCTCGTCCCAGGCGAGGTGCCCGACGGCGACCATGTCGTGCCGATCGGCGTCGCGGACGTCAAGCGGCCCGGTCGCGACGTGACGGTCATCGCCACCGGCTGGATGGTGCAGCGAGCACTCGAGGCAGCCGAGCAGCTCGCCGCTGAGGGGATCGACGTCGAGGTCGTCGACCCACGCTCGCTCGCACCGCTCGACGTCGAAACGCTCGTCGCCTCGGTCGAGAAGACGCGACGAGTGGTACTGGTCGATCAGGCACCGCGCCACGCTTCGGCGACCGCGATCATCGCCGCGGAACTCGCCGAGCGGGCGTTCCGCGCGCTCGCGGCAGCGCCGCGCCTGGTGACCGCGCTCGACACGAGCGTGCCCTACTCCAAGCCGCTCGCGGACGCCGTCATCCCGAGCGTCGAGAAGATCGCCCAGGCCGTGCGGGACGTCCTGTCGGCGTGAAGGCACGCAGTGCTTGCCGGCTCGCTCTCCCGCACGGCGCGAAGCGGGAGTGAACCTGAGAGGGGCCGGGCACCGTCCGGTCCTTGCAGCGCAGCAGGCCAGCCCGGGTGGCCGTGCCGCACCGCCAGCGCAGCAGGTGCGGCGCCCCTCGCACCGAGGTCACTCTCCGGTGGGCGCCTGGGCGAGGGGTGAAACGGGTCCGGCACTGCTCGCAGGCGTACCATAGTGCACGAGCGGCGGACAGCACCGTGCGGTGCGTGCGCTGCGCCTCGCGGCGCGGCTGGGCGGGGCACCGCCTCGTCCCTACAGGACGGGGCCACGATGTACCGACCGTGATCGACCGCAGGCCACCGTCGTGGCGTGCACCGCAACGCGCGCATGGGGTTGCCGCACCTGGTGGCGCGGCTGGGCGAGGCACGCCTCACCCCGACACGGCGTAGACGATGTGCCGGCCATGACTGACCACCTGCCACGCTCGCCGCTGTAGCTCCACCGTTCCCCTGTGTCGGGGTCACGCGTGCGTGACCCATCCGGCCCGAAGGGCCGGCAACGCGAGGGAGGGTTGCCGCGCCTTTGGCGCGGGCGTGCGAGGCACGCCTCGCCCCTACAGGGCGGGGAACGAGGTGCCGACCGTGAGCGATCGCTGGTCACGGTTGCCGCTACAGCGTCGTGCTCCCTGTGGGGGTCAGGCGTGCCTGACCCGCCGGGCCGTGAGGCCCGGGAAACCGACCCCGTTCCCACAGATTCCGGCGTGGATAGACGCGGCATGTGCTGGAGCCCCCCTCACCCCCGACCCCCTCTCCCGCGCGGTGCGGGGGGGGGGGTGGCGAGCGGGGCGAGTCGGGGGGGAGAGGCGTTTTTGCGGGCGCTATGCCGCCGCGGGTCGCTTCCCGCGCCATC
>JANZZC010000050.1 GCA_026419575.1 Thermomicrobium sp.
GAGCGGGCCTGGGAGGCGCTCCCGCCGCTCCCGCAAGCCGTGTACGTCAACGAGCTCGGTGACGAAGGGAGCGAACGTGTCCGCGCTGCGTACGGTCAGAACTACGAGCGGTTGAGGCACCTCAAGCGGCGATACGACCCGCAGAACCTGTTCTGCCTCAACCAGAATATCCTTCCAGCCTGACGTTGCGGGGGTGCCCGGGTGGCAGAGAACCACCCGGGCGCAGGGGTCAGCCAGCGAGCGCGACACCGAACAGCCGGCCGACACCGAACGTGATCGCTGCTGCGGCGAGTCCGATCAGAACTTGACGGAGCCCCGATCGGATCGCGCTGCGTCCCGTGATCACGGTGATCCCGGCTCCGAGGAGGAACAGCGCCAGAGCGCTCACGGCGATGCTCGCGACCGCCGCCTCGAGTCCACCGAGGAAGAGGTACGGGAAGACCGGAACGATGGCACCGACGGAGAAGAGCAAGAACGAGGCGATCGCCGCTTCCCAGGCCGAACCGCCGAGTTCCTCGGGATCGATGGCCAGTTCCTCGCGGACCAGCGTCTCGAGCGCCGGCGCTCCCTCGCTGACGAGCCGATCGGCGAGTTGACGGGCCGTCTCCGGTGGGACACCCTTGGCGCGGTAGATCAACTCGAGTTCCTCTCGCTCTTCTTCGGGAAAAGCGAGGAGTTCCTCGCGCTCGATCCGTATCTGGTGCTCGTACAGTTCGCGTGCGCTCTGTACCGAGAGCCATTCCCCCATCGCCATCGAGAGCGAGCCTGCCAGGAGCCCCGCCAGACCGGTCAGCAGGATCGCGCGCGGCGCGAGCTCCGCACCGGCGACACCCATGACGAGGCTGAGGTTGGAAACCAGCCCGTCGTTCGCGCCGAGTACTGCCGCGCGCAGCGCGTTCCCGCCGACTGCCCGGTGGCGACCTTCGAGCACCGCCAACGCGCTCCCCGGCAGTCCGCTGGGTCGCTCGCGTCCGATCAGCTGCAAGAGACGTGCGTGCCGGTGCTCCGTTTCCGGGAGACCAGCATCCGCTGCTTCCGGCTGATGGTCGTACTTGGCCTGGTCCGCCCACTCGCGTGCCGTAACGGTCGGTAGTACGACGGCTGGACCGAACCGCCGGGCCACCCAGATCAGCACCCGGGTTCGCCAACCGGGACTCGGCATCGTGACCTCGACCCCGGCTTCGGCCAGCTTGCGCTGCCAGAACCGCGCGTGCTCCTCCTCCATCGCGGCGAGCCGCCGGAACACCTCGCGGAGTTCCGGCGTGCGCTCGACCTCGGCGAGCGCCCTGTAGAGCGTCGCGCTGTCGACCTCGTCCTGTAGGTTCCTGCGTGCGCGTGCGATCGCCTCGTCGCGGTTCATCGCTCCCTCCCCTCGCTCGGCTGCGACAGTACCATTCTCGGGGTATTCTGTGGAGCGTTCGGTGAATGGGGGTGGGGATGGAGATCGCCGAATTGTGGACGCGAACGAGCGGAACCTGGATCAACGCGGCAACGGTCGCGCTCGGCACCGCGCTCGGCTTGCTCCTGCACGGGCGGCTCCCGGAGCGGATGCAGCGGATCACCGTCCAGGGCGTCGGTCTGGTGACGGTTTTCCTGGCGTTGTCGATGGCCGGGAGCCTCGGAAAGGCGACGGTCGGCCGTCTGGATGGGGTGGTGTTGGGCCTCGTGACGCTCGTCGTCGGAGGCATCCTCGGCGAGTGGTGGCACATCGAGGAGGGATTGGAGGGGGTGGGAAACTGGATCAAGCGTCGCATCGGCGGGGGTGGGTCGTTCACCGAGGGCTTCGTGGCGGCGAGCCTGCTGTTCTGCGTCGGGCCGATGACGCTCATCGGGTCGCTGAACAACGGGCTCACCGGCGACGCGACGCTGCTCGTGATCAAGGCCACGCTCGACGGGCTTTCGAGCGTCGCGCTGGCGAGCGCCTACGGGATCGGTGTCGGCTTCTCGATCCTCGTGATCCTGGTGTACCAGGGCGGTGTCTCGCTGGCGGCCGGGATGCTCGCACAGGCGCTTCCCGATCCGGCCAATGACCCGCGCGTGCTCTTGGTGACGGGTGTCGGCGGTCTCATGATGATCGGGATCGCGATCAATCTCTTGGGGATCGGGCGCGTGCGCGTCGGATCGTTCCTCCCTGCGCTGCTGCTCGCTCCCTTCGTCTCCATGCTCGCCCGTTGGATCGGTTGATCGCTCGTCGCTCCTGGGCTCACGGCGCGTACACGGTGAGACTGGCCAGCGCGACCCACGGTTCCTCGCCGTAGTCGCCGGGAGTCGCCAGCGAGAGCGTGATCTGCAGTTGCGAGGTCGCCAGGATCTGCGGCTTGTCGATCACCCACGCCACCGTCGACCAGTCGCCGCGCGGGAACGGACTCACCCCTTCCCAGAGCGTGATCCCGTTGATCGTGATCCGGAGAACCGGTGCGAGCGGACCCGGATTGCTCATCCCTTCGGCGACGAGGACCAGCCGCTGGACCGGCTCGGGCGTATGGAGCCACACCCGGGCCGAACTCGCACCGCTCTGCATGCCGTAGAGCACCCCCGCGTTCGAGGGCAGGCCGAACTCGGCTGTCGGTCCGCTCCCCGCTGGAGCGACCCCGGCGAGACCGTTTCCGGCGAACGGGTACGGCGTCATCGTCGCCAAGAGGTTCCCGACGGTCGCCACGGGCACCGGCTGACCAGCGCGCGCCATCGGCGGCAAGGTCGCCCAGGGATCGGGGGTCGGGGTCGGCGTCGGCGCTGGCGTGGGAGTCGGCGTCGGCAGCGGTGTCGGACTGACCGAGGGCCAGGGCATGGGTGTCGGTGTCGGTGCGATGACTTCCGTGGACTGGCCCGGCGTCGCTGTCGGCCACACGATCGCCGGAGCTGGGGTCGGGGGCGGAGTAGGTACCGGTGGCGAGGGCGTCGCGGTCGGCGTCTCCCGACTCGCCACGGTCGGGGTCGGTTCGGGAGTGCTGGTCGGGCGAGGAGCGAGAGTGGGCGTCGGGGTCGCTGCCCGACTGACGGAGAGCGCCGGGACTCCCGGCAGCTGCGCCGGAGCCGGGTAGGGCGTGGGTGTCGGTGTCGCTCGCGCCGTGCGGAGCGTGAAGGCCGGTGGGCTCGCGGTGGCACGCTGACCGGTGTCCGCACCGGGGCGGCTGGCACCGAGCGAGTCGGCGAGCGCGATGCCCGCCCACAGGCCGCCGATCAGCGCGGCGGTCGTGACGGCGACGACCAGCGGCCGACGCAGGAGCTCCGCCAGGCGCTCGCGGATCGTCGTCCGTGCGCTTCCCGCGTGGAGACTCGGTCGCGGTGCCGTTACCGAGCGAGCGGTCGCAGTGGGAGCAGGTTCCCGTTGCGTCCGGTCACCCGGCGCGCGTCGTTCGACGAGCAGATCGAGGAGCTGTTTGCCTGGAGCGTCGGCTGGCTCCCTGCGGAGTCGGCGAACATAGGGACACTGCTCGGGAGATCCGAGGCAGTAGGCCGCTTGCCAGGCGAGGTCGGTCAGGGGTTGCTGGGCCGCGCTGCAGAAGCGTTGCTGCCCCAACGAAATCGCCCGTGCTTCCGGGTCGACCAGCAAGCGGAAGTACGGGCAGGCGGGGTGTCGCCGGGGCTCTCCGGCCTGCCGGTTCCACGTCGCGTCCAGCATTCCCGGCTTCCCTTCCGCTTCTCCGCGCGCCGTGCAGGCGCTCCGCCCCGCTCTCACGTGTACTCGCTCGGAGAAGTCGGGAGGATATGACTCGAGTCCCAAAATGTGCGGGAGGGGTGGAGTGGCCCCCTCCGGTCCGGAGTCCTACCCCCGGGAGGTCACCCGATAACACAGCAGCGGCAACGACCGCTCCTGGTCGGGTCAGCCGCGCTCGCTCGCCGCTCCCCAACCGCCGCCGCCCGGTGTTTCGATCCGGAGCCGATCGCCTGCTCGGACCGTGAACCGATGCTTCCCGCGCAAGGCGATCTCCTCGAGCCCGGCTCCCGAGCGGCGGATCAGCAGGTTGCGACCGATCGCACCCGGTTCGCCCCCCTGGAGTCCCCACGGAGCGAATCGACGGCGCTCGGTCAGCAGCGTGACGTCGGCGTCGCACGTGAACTCGATCTCGCGGATCAGACCGTCGCCGCCCCGTGCCGAGCCGTGCCCGCCCGAGCCGTCGCGGAGCTGGTAGCGCACGACGCGGAGCGGATAGGCGTACTCGAGCGCTTCCACGGGCGTGTTGCGCGTGTTGCTCATGTGAACGTGGACGCCGGAAAGGCCATCCAGCCCGGGTCGGGCACCCATCCCGCCGCCCATGGTCTCGTAGTACGCGAAGGGACGGCCCGTCCGGGGATCGGTGCCGCCGATCGTGAGATTGTTCATGGTACCTTGGCTCGCGGCGGGAATGGTATCCGGCAGTGCCTGGGCCAGGGCGCCGAACAGTACGTCGACGATCCGTTGCGAGGTCTCGACGTTGCCACCGGCGACGGCGCGCTGCGGCCGCGCGTTCACCACCGTCCCCTCCGGGGCGATGACGCGGACGACGCGGAACACGCCGTGGTTCATCGGCGCATCCTCGGGCATCAGACAGCGGAGCACGTAGTAGGCGGCCGATTTGGTGACGGTCTCGACGGTATTGATGCTCCCCGGACGTTCCTCCGCCGTACCGGTGAAATCGAAGGTGAGGGACGTTCCGTCCGCTCGTACCGTCACCGTGATCGGTACCAGGTCGTCGGTGATACCGTCGTCGTCCAGGTGGTCGGTGAACCGGTACGTGCCGGGTGGGATCTGGGCGACAGCATGCCGGGCCAGGCGCTCGCCGTAGTCGAGCACTGCCTCGCACAGCTGACGGTACCGATCCAGGCCGTAGCGAGTGACGAGTTCGCGGACGCGGCGGAGACCGGTTCGGTTCGCCGCGTACTGCGCCAGGAGGTCACCGCGGCGCTCTTCCGGTGTGCGGACGTTGCGCAGGATGAGCGCGAGAGCTGCTTCGTTGAGAACGCCGCGCTCCCACAGCTTGATCGGCGGAATGATGATCCCTTCCTGATAGAGTTCCGTCGCGATCGGCATCGATCCGGGGCTGATACCGCCGACGTCCGCATGGTGCGCACGGTTCGCGACGAATCCGAGGAGCTCTGCATCCGGTTCGTCGGTGAGGAAGACCGGTGTCACCATCGTGATGTCGGGGAGATGGTTGCCGCCGAGGTACGGGTCGTTCAGGATGACGACGTCGCCGGGAGCGAAGGGACCGCAGCCCTCGAGCACGACGCGGACCGAGTCGGGCATCGAGCCGAGGTGCGCCGGGATGTGCGCAGCTTGCGCGACCATGCGTCCCTCGTCATCGAAAACCGCGCAGGAGAAGTCGAGGCGCTCTTTGATGTTCGGTGAGAAGCTCGAGCGTTGGAGCGCCGCTCCCATCTCTTCGGCGATGGCACGGACGGCGGCGTCGAAGACCGCGAGCGAAATCGGGTCGACGGGGATCGGTTCGTGCATGGCTACGCTCCCTGAGCGAGTGCGGACTTCTTCGGATCGCGCGGTTCTTCTCGATGTCGCAGGACGATCGTGCCGGTCGCCTCGACGATACCCCGCCAGCCTGGTGGGATGACGATCGTCGCGTCGTACTGCGTCACGAGTGCCGGTCCGACCAGTAGGGCACCGGTGTCGAGCTGGCTCCGCTCGAACCGCGGGACGTCGAGGCGGAAGAGCCGCTGCCCGGTAGCGAAGACAGCGGGGCGCACGTCGATCGGCTCGGGTTCCCACGGGGTAGGTACCGTGTCCGGGGCCGGCGCTCGCGCGAGGTCGGTCGGAAGGGTGACGCGCAGGCGCACGTTGACGACGGTCACAGGAAACCCGCGATCGCCATAGCCGTAGAGTTGCTCGTGCAGCTGGTGGAAGCGCTCGACCGCTGTCTCGACGGATCGGTCGAAGGGGACCGTGAGCTCGTAGGATTGGCCGGCGTAGCGGAGATCCAGTGCGAGCTGGAAGAGGGCTTCGGTCGGTACGATACCGTCCCGGGCCAGCTCCTGGCTCGCCTCGGCGACGAGCGCGGCGAACGCGGCGTCGATCCGGGTGGGATCGGCAGCGGCGGGCAGCATGACGGTGCGGAGGTAGTCACGCCGGAACGGGGCTATGAGGAGTCCGTGCGCTGAGAGTGTGCCGGGGTGGGGTGGGATGAGCATCGTTGGGATATGTAGTCTGGTGGCGAGCCGGCACGCCACCATCGGCCCGGCTCCCCCGAACGCGACCAGCCCGTACTCCCGCGGATCTTCCCCTCGTTCCACCGATACCACCCGGATCGCACGTTCCATGTTCGCCTCGGCGACCTCCACGATGCCGAGCGCCGCCTCCTCCACGCTGCCGCCGAGCCGTCGCGCGATCCGCCACACCGCCTCGCGCGCCCGCTCCTCGTCCAGCCGCATCGTCCCACCGAGAAACGCCTCCGGCAGCAGCCACCCCAGCACGACCGCCGCGTCCGTGACCGTCGCCTCCTCGCCGCCACGCCCGTAGGCCGCCGGACCCGGCTCCGCTCCGGCCGACCGCGGCCCCACCCGCAGCGCCCCGCCCGCATCGAACCAGGCGATCGATCCGCCGCCGGCTCCGACGGTGTGGATGTCCAGCATCGGCATCCGCACCGGAAAATCGCCGATCCGTCCCTCGCTGCGCTCGCGCGGCTCGCCGTCGATCAGACAGACGTCCGTCGACGTGCCGCCCATGTCGAAGCTGATCACCCGCTCGAACCCGAGCGCCCGTGCGACGGCCCGCGCGCCGATCACCCCAGCGGCCGGTCCCGAAAGCAAGGTGCGCACCGCTTGGCGTGCCGCGGTCTCCGCCCGGACGACGCCGCCGTTGGACTGCATGATCCACAACGAGGTTCCGTCGGGTAAGGCCGCTTCCAAGCTCCGCAGGTACTGACCCATCACCGGCGCGACGTACGCGTTCACCACCGTCGTCGAGGTCCGCTCGTACTCCCGGTATTCCGGCAGCACCTCGTGGGAGGCCGAGACGGCGAAGCCGGCCTGCCGCAGGAGTTCTGCCGCCCTTCGCTCGTGCTCCGGCCGGACGAAACTGAAGAGAAAGCAGACGGCGATCGATTCGACGCCGGCTTTCCGGAAGACGTCGATCGCGTCCCGGACGTCCTCCTCGTTCAGCGGCACGAGCGTGCGTCCCAGCTCGTCCAGCCGTTCGCGGATCTCCAGTCGCCATTCACGCGGGACCAGCGGGGACGGCTTGACCTGCCGGAGATCGTACAGGCGTGGCCGATCTTGCCGCCCGATCTCGAGCACGTCGCGGAACCCGGCCGTCGTCAGGAGGCCGGTCCGCGCTCCCTTCCGCTCCAGGACGGCGTTCGTGGCGACCGTCGTTCCGTGAACGAGCCGCTCGAAACGTCGGACCCAACCCAGCACCTGGAGTCCGCGCAGGATCGCTCGCGCCGGATCCTGCGGCGTCGAGAGTTCCTTGTGCACCAGGATCGACCCGTCAGCTTCCACGACGAAGTCGGTGAACGTCCCGCCCGTGTCGACTCCGACCCTGCCCATCCGCCGATCCTCGCCCTTCGGTCCGGTCCGCGCGAATGCCCTCGATGGGCGGTCATCCGCGCCCGATCAGCCTGCGCTGACGCATCACTTCCGTCCGGTCAGGTGCTCCAGGGTGCTCTCGCCCCTCGCCGTGCAGTGTATCCTCGCTGGTACCGAGCGCGCCCGCGGTTACCCTGCGTTTACCTGGCTCAGCCAGGATCTCTGGCGCCGACAGAGCCGGCGCCCGAAGAACGGACGAAGGAGGGTGGAACGTGATGCACGACGTCGGCTCGTTCGACCTCGACGACCTGCCTCGGGGACGCCTGCTGTCGCGACGCGACATGCTCCGCCGCATCGGGCTTTTCCCGGCCGCGCTGCTCCTCGCCTGCCGTACCGGCGACTCGCCGACCCCGACCGGTCCGGCCACGCTGCTCCCGCCGACCGCGACGCCCGACCCGGCGACCGCGTCGAGCGCGACGACCGTCCCGCTCGGCGAAACACTTCCCGCGTGTGTCGCGGTTCCCGAGCTCACCGAGGGGCCGTACTTCGTCGACGAACGACTCGAGCGTTCCGATATCCGGGTCGACCCCACCGACGGAACGGTCGTCGAGGGCGTGCCGCTCCGCCTGACGCTGCGGATCTACCGCCTGGGCAATGCTTGCACCCCACTGTCCGGCGCGACGGTCGATCTCTGGCAGTGCGATGCGCTCGGCGTCTACTCCGACGTCGCCGATCCCCAGTTCGATACCCGAGGCAAGAAATTCCTCCGCGGCTTCCAGCGCACGGACAGCTCGGGTACGGTCGAGTTCCTGACCATCTATCCCGGCTGGTACCGTGGGCGCGCCGTGCACATCCACTTCAAGATCCGTACCGATCCGGACTCCCCTCGAGGTTACGAATTCACCTCGCAGTTCTTCTTCGACGACACCTTGACCGACCGAGTGCACGCGCAACCGCCCTATGACCGGAAGGGGCAACGCGACACCCGGAACGCACAGGACGCGATCTTCCGCGGAGGAGGTTCGCAGCTCGTGCTGCCGGTCGTCGAGACCAGCGAGGGATACGCGTCGCTGTTCTCGCTCGGTCTCGCCTTCTGAGCGGCGCCGGTGAACTCGCTCGCACGATCGCGCCTGGCGGGGTACCCCGCTCGGCGCACCTGCGCAAGAGCGCTGCCGGGTCGGCAGCAACCGCTGGGTCGGTCTTGTCGTCGGGCCACTCGCATCGCTGGTGCAGGGAGTCCCCCGGCACGCTACAATGCCACCGGATGGGTCACCCTCGAGCTGGAGGTCGGTGAACGATGGGCGATACGCTCCGCCTCGGTCTCGTCCAAATGAATTCCCGCTCCGACAAGGAGGAGAACCTGGCGACCGCGGAACGCCTGATCGGCGAGGCGGTCGACCGAGGTGCCGAACTCGTCGCGCTGCCGGAGTACGTCAACTTCCTCGGCCCACGGGAGCTGCACGACGCGAACGCCGAACCGATCCCCGGTCCGACCACCGAACGGTTCGCCGGCCTCGCGCGGCGTTACCGCATCTATCTCCTCGGTGGTTCGATCCTCGAACGATCGGAAGTTCCCGGGAAGTACTACAACACGAGCGTCCTCTTCTCTCCGGACGGCGAGCTGCTCGCCACCTACCGCAAGATCCATCTCTTCGACGTCGACCTCACCGGCAACGTGATGAGCAACGAGTCGGCGACGATCCTGCCCGGCGACCGCGTGGTCACCGCCGAGGTCGCCGGTCATACGGTCGGTCTGACGATCTGCTACGACGTTCGGTTCCCGGAGCTGTACCGGCTGCTCGCTCTGGCCGGAGCCGAGCTCGTCTTCGTCCCGGCCGCCTTCACCCTCTATACCGGCAAGGACCACTGGCACGTCCTGCTCCGCGCCCGTGCGATCGAGAACCAGTGCTACGTCGCCGCGCCCGCCCAGATCGGACCGCACGACCCCGGGCAGCACTGCTACGGCCACTCGCTCGTCGCTGACCCATGGGGCACGGTCATCGCCGAAGCGACCAATCGGGTCGGCGTCGTCGTGACGACGATCGATTTCGCTTACCTGCGGGAGGTACGCCGGCAACTGCCGTCGCTGGCGAATCGGCGTCCCGAGACGTACGGTGCGCTCGCGCTCGCTCCTCGTTGAGCCGTCTGGGGATATGTCGTTGAAGGGGCCGAGGCGGATCGCCACCGCCGACCGGCCCCCTCTTTCCTTTCCGCTACCGCTCCTACGCGCACCGTTCACCCGAGCGCCGCCACCAGCGCGCCGACGATCGCCAGCGGCAACGCCACGAAGATCACATAGACGATCCAGGCGACGACCGCGGTGAGTACCGCTCGTCCGGTCGAGAAGTCACAGGCCTGGCGGATCGCGATGATCGTCGCGACCAACATCCAGACACTGACCACGAAACGGATCAGCCCACCGATCACCGGCACGAGTCCGAGCACGTGCAGCAGGCCCGGCGACTGCGCGAAACCCAGCGTGCGGATGAGCTGCCCCCACGTCACGCTCGTCTCCGCCGTCGCGAAAAGCCGTGCCCCGATCAGGTAGGCGATCCCCGCGTAGAGGACGAACCCGACGACCGTGAAGACGACACCGCCGATCAGCCCCACCACGCCGGCCTCGCGAAAACTCCCGATCCCGCTGGCGATCGCCGAGAGCACCACGATCGCCAGCGCGGTGCCGGTCGCCGCCTCGTCCCGCTCCACCTCCTCGTACGCCTGCGGATCCAGTCGAGCCGCGCCCATCGCACGTTCCACGACCGATGCTTGCGCCATGCTGCCCTCCTTCGGCACACATCGCTGGTGGCACGAGACCATTTTCGAGCATGAACTATTGTCTGTCAATATCCGATCGGCACCGCGATGTCGGGCATTCTCTCGCCTCGTCCGTCGCGCTGATCCCCTCGGCGGAGCCCCGCACGCCGGTTGTAGACTTGAGGAACTGAGAGACGTCGGACGACGCCGAGTCGAACGGCGGTGCAGCCTATGCTCCACGGTGAGTACAAGACGCCCGGTGGCAAGCTCGTCCAGGTCGACTTCGAGCTGGCGGGAGATCGCTTGACCAACGTCCGCGTGACCGGCGACTTCTTCCTGGAGCCGCCGGAAGCGCTGGACACGATCGCCCGTGCGCTCGAGGGCGCCCCCGCCAGCCTCGAGGAGGGCGAACTCGCGGCCCGGATCACGCAGGCACTCGAAGCCTTCGACCGGGTCGAACTCCTCGGCTTCTCGGCCGAAGCGGTCGCACGCGCTGTCCGGAGGGCACTCGCGCCATGAACCTCGCACGCTGGCGCACGTATCGCTGGCAACTCGTCGCCGGTGAGGCCTTCGACCCCGGCATGCAGATGGCGCTCGACGAGGTCCTGACCCGTCGCGTCGGCGCCGGACAACGTCCGCCGACGCTCCGGTTCTGGGAGTGGACCGCTCCCGCGGTCGTCATCGGCCGATTCCAGTCGCTCCGCAACGAAGTCGACCTAGAAGAAGCGGCCCGCCACGGCATCACCGTCGTACGCCGCATCACCGGCGGCGGGGCGATGCTCACCGAACCGGGCAAGGTGATCACCTACTCCATCTACGCGCCGCTCGAACTCGTCGCCGACCTGTCGTTCCAGGAATCCTACGCCTTCCTCGACGCCTGGGTCGTGGAAGCGCTCCGTGCCCTCGGCATCGACGCCTGGTACCAGCCGATCAACGATATCACCTCGGCGCAGGGGAAGATCGGCGGCGCGGCCCAGGCCCGCCGATTCGGTGCCGTCCTTCACCACACGACCATGGCCTACGACATCGACCCCGCCAAGGTTCCCCGCGTCATCCGCATCGGCCGCGAGAAGCTCAGCGACAAGGGGATCCGGAGCGCCGAACGTCGGGTCGCCCCGCTGCGTCAACAGACCGAGCTCCCGCGGGAGGCGATCCAGGAGCACCTGATCCGCACCTTCGCCGAGCGGCACGGGCTCGAGGAGGGTGGGCTCCTCCGCGACGAACTCGAGGAGGCTCGCGAACTCGTCCGCACCAAGTACGGCACCTGGGAGTGGACCGCCATCCTTCCGTGAGGGGCACTCACTGGAACAGCTTCGACCCGGTCCCGCGGCGGCGACGACCCTCTTCGAGGATCGCCGCGATCTCTTCCCTGCTGAACAAGCGCTCGCAGAACGTCGGCGTCAGCCGTTGCCCGGGCCGCGGCCGCTGCAGTCCCCGCACGAGCACCCCTTGCTCGGTCTGGTAGATGACCACGTCCTGGAGCTCCTGCTCGTCGATGAAACGGCCGACGGCTCGCAGGATATCCTCGTACCGGTACACCAGCAGCTCGCCGCTGGCTCCCCTGACCTGCTCCTGACCCGCCGTCGCGCCGTCGGCCCCAGCCGAACTCGGCGTCCTGCGCTCCGGTTCTCCCGACGTACCGCCGACCAGGCGCCGCAGCATCGTCCGCTCCTCACCGCAACCGGAAACGCTTGTTCGCCACGTAGTCCATCACGATGTACTCGCCCAAGTGATCGGGCGTGGCGAAGAACGCCCGTCCCTTGTTGATCCGCGTCATCTCGTTGACGAAGCTCGCCAGGTACGGACTGCGCTCGAGCATGAACGTGTTGATCACGATCTCCTCGCGCGTGCAGCGCGCCACTTCCTTCAGCGTCTCCTGGAACGTCTGATAGGTCGGCGGATAGGAGAAGCGCACCTGCTCGCCGTCGAAATACGCCGTCGGTTCGCCGTCGGTGATCAGGATAATCTGTCGTGTCCCACCGCGATGCCGCGCGAGCAGCTGCCGCGCCAGCATGAAACCGTGCTGCATGTTCGTCCCGTAGTTGTATTCGTCCCACGTGATCGTCGGCAACTCCTCCGGCGAGAGCACCGACGCGACGTAGGAGAACCCGACGATGTACAAGGTATCGCGCGTGAACTGCGTCCTGATGAGGCTGTCCAGCGCCAGCGCCACCTTCTTGGCCGCCAGGAAGCAGCCGTTGTACAGCATCGAGCGACTCATGTCGACCATGAGGACGGTCGCCGCGCGGCTCATCGTCTCCGTCCGGAACACCTCGAAGTCGCTCGGCTGGAGTCGCACCGGCGTGCCCGGTCCCTCGCGTTGCACGGCGTTCATCACCGTGCGCGGTAGATGCAGCAGGAACGGATCGCCGAACTCGTACGGCTTCGTCTCGTCGGCCGGCTCGCCGCCTCGACCGACGCGCTCGATCCGATGCTGCCCGAAGCGATCGCGTTTGAGATGCTGGAAGATCTCCCGGAGCGCCTTCTGGCCGATGCGTCGGATCGCCCGCGGCGTCAGCTCATAACCGCGCCGCGTCCGCTGGATGTATCCGGCTTCTTCCAGCAACCGCGTGATCTGACGAAGCGCTTCCAGCTGCGCGGCCAGCTCCTCCCCGTAGAGCTCCCGCAGGTGCTCCGGATCGACCCGCCCGAGATCTCGCCAGTCACGGACACCCTCGAGCTGCTCCTCCAGCTGCTGCATCTCGCGCAGCAGCTCCATGAGCCGCAACGCCTGCCCGAGCGTCAGTTCCTCGCTCCCGCTGAACGGTTGCGCCTGCCGGTACGGATTGTCCGGCATGAGCTGACCGAGCAGTCGCCCCAATTGCCGGAGCTCCTGCTGCAGTTCCGGATCGCGGAGCGCCGCATCGAGCGCCTCTTCGAGCTGCCGGCGCATCTCCGGGGGCAACGAATCCAGCAGACTCTGCACCGCCGCCATCTGCCGCGCGAGGTGATCGAGCAGTTCCTCGACACTGTCGAAGTCCTTCCCGAAGTAGTGTCCCCAGCGGTGCTTAAACCGCTCGATATCCGGCTGTCCACCCCGCGCGTGTTCGCGCAAGAGTTCGTTGAGATCGCGCAGCATCTCCCGGAGTTCGCCGATCGTCTCCGGTGTGAGGTTCTGGATCGCCTGCTGCAAGCCCTGGAACGTCTGCTGCAGCATCTGCTGCTGGATCGAGGCCAGGAGTTCCTGGAACTTCCGCCGCGCCTCCGGATCCATGAACTCGTAGTCGCTGAGCGCTCGGATGCGACCCGCTGGGTCGGGAGGCAGCTGATCGAGGAACGCGAGCTTCTGCTGCGCCATCCGCTCCAAGAGCCGCTGCAAAGCCGGGTCGAGCGCCTCGTCGCCGGCCTCCGCTCCGTCCGCGAGGTTCGTCGAGCCCGCCGAGATCCGCTCGGCCGGATCGCTCGGACTCCCGCGCTCCCGCGCGCGGGCAGCGCGTTCGCGCGCCTCCTGAACTCGCCGCTCGATGCCGGTGCGTTCGGTCCGGATCACGTCCTCGAGCCGCTCGTTCAGATCGCGCAGAACCGAGCCGGGATCGTAGCGCTGCAGGAGTTCCTGACGCCGGGAACGGATCCGCTCGAGGAGCTCGCGGAACCCCGGCAAGCGGCCATCCGGTCGGTCGATTCCCCAACGGAACAAGCGCTGCAACGCGCGGTTCACGTCTCCCTCGGCCAGGAGGTCGTCGGCCATCGCCTCCAGGAGTTCCTCCGCAGTGAACGCGTCGATCTGTTGCGTACCGTCCCAACGGGTGTAACGGAAACGATTGGGCGTCCCGGCCATCGCGCACCTCCTGGCGGCCTCGTGCTCAACTGCGGTACCGGGCCGGACCTCGTCCGGCCGCTCGTTCCTTGTTCAACCGCCGGTTCAGGTGGAGTCCCTCCAGCACGAACTCGACCGCCGCCGCGACCAACGCCGGATCGCCGGTCGCGCCCAGCCGTTGGGTCGCGCGCCGCAGGCTTTCGATGTGCGACACCTGGTGGACGTAGCGCATCGCCGGCTGGAGGTCCGAGGCCTCGACCGTCAACCCGTTCTCGAAGGCGAGAATCAGATCGTCGAAGTCGCGCACCGAGAAGTAGCGGTTGAACGTCGCGACCACTGCCCCGTTGATCAGCTTCTCGATGATCCGCTCCTCTTGCACCTCGCCGAGCGTCTCGAACTCCAGCTTGCCGAGTGTCGAGGCGACCAGCGCCGGCAGGTCGCTGATCCGCGGCACCGCGTGCTTCTCTCCCAAGCGGATCGCCCGCTTCACCGCGTTGCTGATCAGCGTCTCGTAGTTCGCCACCGACATCCGCGCGCTCACGCCCGAGCGCTGGCTGATGTCGGGACTCCGCCGCGCGAGATGGGTGATCTCCGCGACGATCTCCCGCATGTACTGTGGGACCGTCACCGTGACGCCCGGCACCTCGACCGGCGTCCGCTCCTGCTCCATGATCGCGATCTCGTGCTCGATCGTCCGCGGGTAGTGCGTCCGGATCTGCGCCCCGAACCGGTCCTTGAGCGGCGTGATGATCCGCCCGCGGTTCGTGTAGTCCTCCGGGTTCGCGCTCGCGACGACGAACACGTCGAGCGGGAGACGCACCCGGTACCCGCGGATCTGCACGTCGCGCTCCTCCATGATGTTGAGGAGCCCCACTTGGATCCGCTCGGCGAGGTCCGGCAGCTCGTTGATGACGAAGATGCCGCGGTTCGTCCGCGGGATGAGCCCGTAGTGGATGGTGAGCTCGTCGGAAAGGTAGCGCCCTTCAGCCACTTTGATCGGGTCGATCTCGCCGATCAGGTCCGCGATCGTCGTGTCCGGCGTCGCTAGCTTTTCGGCGTACCGATCCTCTCGACGGATCCACTCGATCGGCGTCTCGTCTCCCATTTCGGCGATGAGTTCCCGCGCGTACTTCGAGATCGGCGCGAACGGGTTGTCGTTGACCTCGCTTCCGGCGACGATCGGGATCTCCTCGTCGAGCAGATTGACGAGCAACCGGGCCATCCGGGTCTTGGCCTGGCCGCGCTCGCCGAGAAAGATGATGTCCTGACCAGCCAGGATCGCGTTCTCGACCTGGGGAATCACGGTCTCCTCGTAGCCGATGATCCCCGGGAAGATCGTCTCCCCCGCTTGGATCTTGGCGATCAGGTTCTTCCGCAGTTCCTCTCGAACCGGCAGGACCCGATAACCGCTTTCGCGAAGCTCGCCGAGTGTCCGCGGTTTCGTCATGCTGACTCCTCGATTTCCCTGCGCGCACCGCGCGCGTCGCTGTGAACCGGCGTCTCCTCAATCCTACTCCCGGACTGCTGCTCGTCAACTCCTTCTGTCGAGCTCGCCCGGAGCGCCGCGAGGACACCGCGGAACGCTGACCGACCGGTGATGCCGCGCTCGACCCACTGCGCGATCCGTCGTTGCCGCCAGGCGAGCTCGCGGCTCGCCCGCTCCACCGGGATGCCGAAGCGCTCCTCCATCGTCGCCAGGAAGGCGGCCGGATAGACCGCGAGCGCCGAGCGGATCGTCTCGCGCTGCGCCAGGAGCCGTGTCCCGAGCTCCTGCCCCCTCGGTCGCAGCGACTCGACGCGGGCGACCCGGCGCAGCACCCCCTCGCTCGTCACCCCGACCCCGACGGTGATGACGAGATCGAGCGGCCGCAACGATTCCAGCGGGACTTCGAGCGGAAACCCGCCGAGCAGCGCGAACACTTCCTCCGCACCCGCGGCATGGACCGTCGCGCCGAGGCGCCAGCCCTCGGCGAGGAGCCCGAACAGCCGCCGCATGCCCTTGCCCCACAGGTAGATCGGCAGGTGATCGCTGATCTCGTTGACCAGGAGATAGGCCCGTTCCCGCTCCAGCGTCTCCACGAACGCGAAACGCTCGTACCAACCCCGCAGGTAGTAGCGGACCGTCCCCTCGGGAAGGAGATCGACCAGCGCGGTCAGGAGCGTCGTCTTCCCTGCTCCGTGCTCGCGCGCCGCGACGATCACCGACGCGCGCTGCTCGAGCGCCAGCCAGAGAAAGGCAGCGGTCGCCGCGTCCAGGCTCCCTAGCCGTACGAGATCCACTAGCGATAGGCCATCCTCCGGAGGCGTCCGGAGGCGCCCCCACCAGTCGGCCGGCAAGAGCCCGGTTTCGTCATCGTCCGGCGGCGACCAACGTCGTTCCACGGCTCAAGCATACAAAGATCGGGGCAGCCACCGCTGCCCCGACGGGAATTCCCTCGCGGCGCGCTCAACCGCGTTGGTCGATCGGCACGTAGTGCCGGTTCGTCGGACCGATGTACTCGGCGCGCGGCCGGATCAATCGGTTGTCGGCCTGCTGCTCGAGGATGTGCGCCGTCCATCCGGAGATGCGGCTCGCCGCGAACACCGGCGTCATGAGTTCCTTGTCGATGCCCAAGTAGTGGTAGACGGACGCCGCGTAGAAGTCGACGTTCGGGAAGAGGCCCTTCTCGCGCTGCATCGCTTCGGCGATCGCCACCGAGAGCTCGTACCAGCGCAGGTCGCTCCGCGCCTCACCGAGCCGCCGCGAGAGGTCGCGCAACCACTTGGCTCGCGGGTCCTCGCCCTTGTAGACGCGGTGCCCGAAGCCCATGATCCGCTCCTTGCGCGCCAGCTTCTCCTTGATGTACGACTCGACCCGGTCCGGCGTGCCGATCTCCTCGAGCATCTGCATCACGGCCGCGTTCGCCCCACCGTGCAGCGGCCCCTTGAGCGCGGCGATCGCTGCGGTCACCGCCGCGTGCATGTCGGCCAGCGTCGCCGCGACGACGCGCGCCGCAAACGTCGAAGCGTTGAACTCGTGGTCCGCGTGCAGCACAAGGATCTTGTTCATCGCCTCGACCTCGAGCTCGCTCGGCTCGCGGGCGTGCAGCGTGCGCAGGAACGCCCGCGCCGTGCTCGGCTCGTCCGCCGGCGGCGCGACCGGCGCCAGACCTCGCCGGATCCGGCCGATCGTCGCCACGATCGTCGGTACCTGCGCGATGAGACGAAGCCCTTTGGCGACGGCTACCTCGCGCTCGACCGTGTTGGGATCCTCCTCGTACCAGGCGAGGGCCGAGACCGCGGTGCGCAGGAGATCCATCGGCACCGCGCGCGGTGCCTCCGCGAGGAGCCGCACGATCCCTTCCGGCAGCGTACGCTGCGCCGCCAACGTCCGCTGCAACTCCTCGAGCTGCGTTCGCGTCGGGAGCTCGCCGTGGTAGAGCAGGTAGACGACTTCCTCGTACGAGGCCTGAGCGGCGAGTTCGTCGATCTCGACACCGACGTACGCCAGCGTCCCGTCGATGATGGAACTCAACCTCGTGGTCCCGGCAACGACACCTTCCAACCCTCGCGCGACCATGGACGATCCTCCTCCACCCACGGACATTGACTGAACTGGACGTTCCTTGATGGACATGGAACGTCCTGCCCTCACCTTTACCGCATCGAGAACGCCGTGTAAAGGCTGGCCCCATGTACCCGCGACAGCCCGGGCGCGGCCCATCTCCGGGAGACGAGTCCTGCGCGTCGCTCCCGACCGCCGCCTGAACGTCCAGCAACGGTTCGTTGGTCCTCGGTGGCGTGTAAGCGAGCGCTCGCTGTACGGACGGCACGCGGACACTCCCTGCGGCGAAGATGGTGCGACACGAGGCGCCTTCGTCCACCTGGACGAGGGTGCACCGACCGGCCGGAACGCGAGCGTCCACCGCCTGCCGCGCGAGCACACGCGGCATGGCCCCCGTCACGCCGAGCCACCAGCGGAGGCGCTGGCGAAAGCCGCGCCACGGCTGGTCATCGGTGCGTGGAGCGCCCCGGAACGTCGCACGCCCGCTCCGTGACCGCGAGCGAACGCACTCTGACCGCGCGGATGCGTTGGCCCTTCGCGGAAGCAAACGACGGACAGGCCATGGGCTCGCGCCGCGTGCGCTCCGACGATGCATCGCACTGGAGACGCTGGCTCCCT
The DNA here is from genome assembly GCA_026419575.1 of Thermomicrobium sp. Classification (GTDB taxonomy): domain Bacteria; phylum Chloroflexota; class Chloroflexia; order Thermomicrobiales; family Thermomicrobiaceae; genus Thermomicrobium. The sequence goes on from JANZZC010000050.1 coordinate 18,129, forward strand.
CCACGCCGGTCATCGCGCCGTCCGACCGCGACCGCGTGCGCGCCGTCAGCCCGCCCGAGGGCCCGGCGGGACCGACAGCCCGACCAGCGGGCGTCGACGGTCTGCTCGGAAGCCGCTCACGCGTCCGAAAGACGTAGCATATGTCGAGCATGAGGTGCGTCTCGTGTCCCGACTGCCCGATCCTCGACCAGAGCCGCTGACCCGCCGGACGTGGCTGCACCGGCTCCTGGCCGCGCTTGCCGCCACCGGGAGCGTCCTCCTCGAGCCGCCCGAACCGGCCGCTGCTCAGAACTGCCACGAGTGGTTCCGTTGCACCATGCACGGTTGTCTCTGCTCCTGCCGCGGTGGCAGCGACCAGCAATGTCCGCCGGGGACAGTCAATGGATCCGCGTGGCATGCCTGCTGTTACGATCCCGCACGCAGAAAGCTGTTCCTCGTACGGTACGTCGACTGCTGTGCTACCGGCTCTACCGGCAGCTGTCCTGGTGGCTGCTACTGCGCGAGAGGCCCAAGTCAGCCGTCCTGGAGCACTCCGACTGCACCGAGGTACGTCTGTACGCGAGCAGTTCTCATCGACGTGTGCTAAACATCTCGAGCGTCGGAGGTGAATCATGCGGTTCGCGCGCTTCGACACACGGATCGACACACCGAGCCGTCCGCTGCGCGCCGCCCCGCTCCTGGCCCTCCTGGCAACGAGCCTCGTGCTGCTCCTCGTCGCCGGCTCCTGACGCGACTCACAGGCGGCAACCACTGCGTCGACGGCACCCGGCCCGCTCCTGGTGACCATGGGCGGGAGTGACGGCCAGGAACTCCACGTCCTAGCGGTCCGGACCGGAGCGGTCCTCCACCGTATCCCGAATCCGGACCAGCGAATCGGTCAAGTCTTCCTCGCGCCCCGAGGCGACCGCGCGGCGGCGCTACGGTTCGCCGAGAGTCCGACTGATTCGCCCGTCCTAGAGATCCGGAACTTACCGGATTGGAACCTCCAGACCGCGTTGGTTCTCGGTCCTGAACTGCCTCCGCTGCGTCATATCGTCACCGCCCTTCCCCGAGGTGACGATGGACGACCCAACTTCTGGCTCTCCTTCGTCGCGTTCTCCGAAACGAGCGACCATCTCGCGCTCGGCTTCTTCACTGGCCACGAGGTGCCGCAAGCTTTCGTGACCATGTACGACCTCCAGGCCGGCCGCTGGGCTGACTGGGCCGCGCTCCTCGGCGGCAGCACCTACTTGTGGCTCTTCCCGGACGCTGAACGACTCGTCGTCGTGTCGCGCACGCCGCTTCTCCAATGGACTGGCACCCTCGGTACGGTCGTCGCACTCGACGCGGACACCGGCGAGCGCCTCGCTGAGCAGCAGATCAGCCCCGTCTCCACCGCAATCCGCTCCCTCCGCGGGGCCGAACACATGGGGACCACTGCTTCGCTCATCGGCGCGTTCGCTTCTGGCTCGACCCTGGCGCTCGTCACCGACGATCTCGCGCGCATCGCGCTCGACCGGGCCTCGCTCTCCGTCACCCGCGTCGATCCCCCGCTGTTCGACCAGCTTCTCGCGACTACCGTCACTCCGGTCGGCGAGCGGCTCGTCACCCGTACCCCCGTCGACGAACTCGTCGTGGTCGACCTCCGTGACTGGACGCGAGTGAGCCTACACCAGTTGCCAGCTCGTCCTGCTGATCACCCGTGGCTCCTCGTTGGTGCCGACCCCACTGCTGAGGTCGTCTACCTGGCCGACACCGGCCAGCGCTGCCTGTACCACTGGAACCCCACCACCGCCACCCTCTCGGCCCCCCTCGCCTGCGACCTGTACCTCGAGGACCCGTGGATCGTGTTCTATGGCTGGCCGGCGTTCGCGCCCGGTACCACCGCCACCCACGCCCCGCTGGCCGCAACCCTCCTCGACCCGGCCCGCCTGGCCACCGCCGCCCTGGCCGCTACCTTCGCCCTGGCCAGCGTCGGCAAGCTCCTCACCCTCCGCTCCTTCCACCGCACCCTCGCCCGCACCCTGCCCCGCCTCGGCCGCGCCGCTCCCCTCGCCACCGGCACCGTCCTCACCCTCGAGGCCCTGCCCGCCCTCCTCCTGCTCCCCCCCGCCCCCCTCTCCCCCGGCCTCCTGCTGGCGGCAAGCGTGCTGGTGCTCTTCACCGCCGGCACCCGTTACAC
>JANZZC010000125.1 GCA_026419575.1 Thermomicrobium sp.
CGCTCCGGCAGCGTCAAAAGCTCCTCGCTCAGGAGCAGCCGCCGCAGCTGCGCCCGCCACTCCGGGTACTGTTCCAGCAGCCGGACGAGATCGGTGAAATCTTCCACCGTGAACGACACGCGCAGACCCTCCCACTGGGGAGTATAGCCGTTCACGCAGCCGGAGAAAACCAGCCGAGCGATCGTTCGCTCTCGACGGAGGGTCACCTCGCCGACGAGACGGGTCCGCCGGATACCGTGTCTGTGCCGCATGCCGCCCCCGACGAGAGACCGTCGCAGCCGGCTTGCCCTGGAACGAGCGCGATCCTCGCACTCCCGAACATTCGCTGGACCTGCGACCGTGGCGCGCGACGCTCGCCTCCCGGCCGCGTGCCGTCTCGCGTCAGGCGAGACGAGACCGCAGCCTGGGCCGCTCACCGGCTTCTCGCCTCACCCGCTCGGTCCCTGCTCCCACCCTCTCCATTCGACGAGGCCGCTTCCCGCACCTCGGCACCGTGTCCGATACGGGCAGCCTCTGGCACTGGGGAGCCGTCCGTAGGCTCCGTGCCAGCCCCCCTTCGCTGCCTCGGAGACAGCGCGTCTATGGTTGTCCCGCGCCACTGCGCGCACCTGCTCGCCGTGCGTCCCCGCACCGTCGCGCGACCGTGCGGTCTCCGACACGACCGCACCGTGGTTGTCGCGCGCTACCTCCCGCACCGGGGACACGACCGGCTCGGTGGGGTCGGTCGTCGGCGACGGCTCGACGGTCTCCGTCGGTTCCGCCGCTCCGGTCGGCTCGACTGGCTCGGTCGGTTCCACCGTTTCGGTCGGCTCCGTCGTCGCGCTCGGCTCCACAGCCTCGGTGGGATCGGTCGTCGCCGTCGGCTCCGTCGGCACGGCCGGCTCGGCCGTCTCGCTCGCAGCCGCCTCCACCGACTCGTCCGCCCGGACGACGAACGCGGCCCGCTCGGTCTCGTCCGCGACAGCCGCGTTCCCGAGACGACCGTCGCCCGAATCACCGAACACGCCCGGTCCGGCGAGCACCGGCACGCTCGCCAGCGCCAACGCCAGCGATACCGCCACGACGGCTAACCGGTGTCCCTTCCATCCCGCACGCGCCCACGCGGTCACCCCCCGCAGCGCCGACCGTACGCGCCTCGTTTTCCGAGGCGTCCACCGCGCCACGCTGCTTCCTCGGTCGCTCACCCATCGGTTCCCCTCCTGCGGATGTCACTCCCCGAAAAGCTTCGCGGTGGCCTCGTCCACGTGCCAGGGGCGAGATCGCCTAGCCCGAAGGGGATACGGCTCCCTACGCAAGGGGCACCCGCTGCAATGCTCTCCGGGTCGCGCCTACCCTCTCGATACCTCGTCATGCGTCCTCGACGCTCCCGGCGCGTTTCCCAGCGGACTGGTCCGCCGCCCCACGGTCATGCCACGACAGGCTGGGAGGCACCATCGGCGACGACGTACCGGTTGTCCCCTTGACAGAGCCTCGCCCCGACCGTCATCCTACCGACTGGTCGCTGTCCGGGAGAAGGGGTCGATGCCATGACGGTCGCGCCCGGCTCGGTCGTCCGTTTCCGGCACCGCGAGTGGGTCGTCCTCCCCGGTGACGACCCGGAAGTCGTCCTGCTGCGCCCGCTGACCGGGACGACCGACGACGCCGTGCCCGTGCACCGCCAGCTGGCTGAACTCCTGGCCTACTCGCTCCCCAGCGAGCGGATCGAGCCAGCACGCTTCCCGCCGCCGGACCCGCAGCAGCTGGCCGACGCCGAGGCGGTCCGCCTCGTGGGTCAGGCAGCTCGCCTGCTCCTCCGCGAGGGTGCGGCACCGTTCCGTTCGCTCGGTCGCATCTCGGTCCGGCCGCGCCCCTACCAGCTGGTCCCGCTCCTCATGGCACTGCGGCTCGATCCGGTCCGCTTGCTCATCGCCGACGACGTCGGCGTGGGCAAGACGATCGAGGCCGGGCTGATCGCGCGCGAACTGTGGGACGCGCACGAGATCCGCCGGCTGGTCGTCCTCTGCCCTCCCCCGCTCACCGATCAATGGGCGACCGAACTCCAGGAGAAGTTCCACTTCGACCCGGTGGTGCTGGCTCCAGCCACGCTCGGTGCGCTCGAGCGCAGCCTGCCTCACGGACGGTCGCTCTACCGGCACTACCCGGTCATCGTCGCTTCGATCGACTTCCTCAAGCTGCCGCGCCACCGGGAGCCGTTCCTGGTCGAGTCGCCCGACCTCGTCATCGTCGACGAGGCGCACGGCGTGGTCCCCGCCTCGGCTGCCCAGGAGGACCCGCGCCACCGCCGCTACGAACTCGTCGCCGAATTGGCCAGAGACCCGCGCCGTCACCTGCTCCTCCTCACCGCCACGCCCCATTCCGGCATCCAGCGCGCCTTCCAGCGGTTGCTCGGCCTCCTCGACCCGGCGTTCAGCGACTGGGACCTCGACCACCTCGACGAACCGCAGCGAAAGCGGCTAGCCCGGCACTTCGTCCAACGCACCCGGGCCGACATCCGCGACCAGTGGCCCGAGGCCGACCGCCTCTATCCCGAGCGCCAGGTCGTCGAGCGCACCTACCAGCTGTCGCCGGCGTACCGAGCGCTCTTCGAGGAGACGTTCGCCGTCTGCCGCCGACTCGTCGAGAAGAGCCGAGAACTCCCCGAGCACGAACGTCGCTTCCAGTGGTGGGCTGCACTGACCCTCCTCCGCTGCGTCATGTCCAGCCCGCGCGCCGGTGCGGAAGCGCTCGCGCGCCGCGAACCCCGACCGGACGGACCACCGCTCTCGGCGGAAGAGCCGCTCGCCGAGCGCGTCGAAGACCTCTCGGTCTCCCTCGAGCCGACCGAGCAGCCACCCAACGACGAGGTCCCGACCCAACGCCTCGAGTTCGCAGCTGATTCCCGCCCCACCGTCACTGTCTGGGACCGCCGGCAGCTCCGCCGGCTCGCCCAGCAGGCAAAGGCGCTCGAACAGACACCCGAGGAGGACACCAAGCTCGCGGAGTGCCTCGCCGTCGTCCGCGACCTCTTGCACGAGGGATCGTCGCCCGTCGTCTGGTGCGTCTTCGTCGACACGGCCGACTACGTGGCCGAGCAGTTGAAACAGCGGCTCGCCGCCGAGTTCCCGGAGGCCGACGTCGCCTGCGTCACCGGCCGGCTCGGCGACGAGGAACGGCGAGAGATCGTCCGCCGCCTGGCGTCGGCCCGGCAGCGCGTTCTGGTCGCGACCGACTGCCTGAGCGAGGGTGTCAACCTGCAGGACGCCTTCGACGCCGTCCTCCACTACGACCTCCCCTGGAACCCTAACCGGCTCGAGCAGCGCGAGGGACGGGTCGACCGCTTCGGCCAACCGCGCCCGCGCGTCACCGCCGTCCGTCTCTACGGACGCGATAACCCGGTCGACGCCGAAGTGGTGCGTATCCTGATCGAGAAGGCCGACCGGATCCGCAAACTGCTGGGGACCAACGTCCCGGTCCCGGAAGACGAAGGGTGGCTGACCGAACTGCTCGTCCACCGCCTCTTCGAGCGCCCGCGCCAAGCCCAGCTCGCTCTCCCCTTGGGGCCCGATCCGACCGAGGCATTCGTCCGGGCGTGGGACGAAAGCGCTGAACGCGAGCACACCCGCCGCACCCGCTTCGCCCAGTACGCGCTCGAGCCGCGACTGGTCTTCCAGGAACTGGCCGCCTGCGACGCCGTGCTCGGCGACGAGTCGGCCGTCCGCGACTTCATCGCCGGTGCTGTCCAGCGCCTGGGTGCGCAGGCCCGTCCGGCCGCGGCGGGAACGCTCCTCCTCAGTGGACTCGCCCACCTGCCGGAGCCAGTGCGATCGGCCGTCCCGCACGCGGTCCGCGAGCCGTGGCACCTCGCCTTCACCGTCCCGCACCCTCCCGGCGCCGAGTGGGTGGGCCGCAACCACCCGTTCGTCGGCGCGCTCGCCCGCTACCTGGTCGAACTCGCGCTCGAACGGCCGCACGAGACCACGGCGGTCGCTCGCGTCGGCGTCGTCCGCAGCAGCCTGGTCAGCGAGGTCACGTCCGTGCTCCTCCTGCGTGTCCGCTTCCTCCTGTGACGCCCGGACCGCCCCGATGCCGTGCTCGAGGAGGTCCTCCCCCTCGGCTGCGACCTCTTCGCCGAACGGTGGGTGGGACCGAGCGAGGCGCGGCGCCTGCTCGACGCTGCCCGTCCGGAGGAAGCGATCCCGCTCGGCGAGCGCCGCGACCTGGCGGACTGGGCGCTCGCAGCGCTCCGGGAGGCCCTCGGCGCCCCGGAGCCGTCGGGGCCACTGGCCGCGCAGCTCGCGGCCCGGGCCGACGAACTCCGGGAAGCGCACCGCCGGGTGCGGGCGGCAGCCGCGGCGCCGCGCCGCGGTCTGGCCGTGGAGCCGCTCTGGCCACCCGACCTGCTCGCGCTGCTGGTGCTGCAGCCGCGCCTGCGCTGAACCCTGCCGGCATACGCACCACCCCACGACGCCAGCGTTTCCTGGCCCGGACGTGGTCGAACGGACGGGCGCGGCACCCCGCACGTTCCGCCTCGTCGGGGTAGGGCATCTCGTGTCTCCCCGGTGCGGCCTGGCCCTGAAGGGCCGGGATCGTGCCCCATGCCGGCTGGGGCCGGCACCGTTCGTGGCGCCCCGCCCACCCTCTTTCCGGTCGACGCTCCCTGTGCCACAATCCTGCACCAGCTGCCACCGCGAGCAGGACCCTCGTCCGCGCTGGAGAGGACACGCCCATGGCTCTCACCGTCAGCCGCGACCTCACCGTTCCGGTCGACCGTCGCGCCCCCGCGATCCGCCTCGTCGGCGGCCTCTTCGCCCCGGACCTCCTCGACCAGCTCCGCCACGACCCGACCCAGCTCGCCGGACAGAAACCCCGCGACTTCGCCTTCCCCGACGAGCGCTCCTTCCGCGACACCGTGGCCGAGGCCTACCGCGACGCCCTCGACCTGTGGCGCATCTTCCAGCAGCGGCTCGCCCACCTCCCGGCCGGCGAGCGCGCCACGACCCTCACCCGCAACACCTGGGTCCTCCCGTTCTTCAGCCTGCTCGGCTACGAGCTCGTGCGCAACGAGCGCGCCTCCGAGGTGGAGGGCCGGACCTACGCCATCTCCCACCGCGCTGGTCCCGAAGCAGACGCCCCGCCGGTCCACATCGCCGACGCCCGCCAGGAACTGGGACGCGTCGATCCCTCCGGCCGCCCGCGCCTATCGCCCCACGCGTTGGTCCAGGAGTTCCTCGACCGCAGCGACCACCTCTGGGGGATCGCCACCAACGGCCGCCTCCTCCGCCTCCTGCGCACGTCTCCCCGCTTGCGCACCGAGACCTACCTCGAGTTCGACCTGGACGCGCTCTTCGGCGGCGAGCGCTTCAGCGACTTCGTCGTCCTCTACCGCCTGCTCCACCGCACCCGCCTGCCGCGGGGGATCGCCGACGCCCCCAGCTGCTGGCTGGAGCGGTACCACCAGCAGGGGCTCGCCGAGGGGACGCGGGCGCGCGACCGGTTGCGCGACGGGGTGGAGCAGGCGCTGCTGGTCCTCGGCAACGGCTTCCTCCGCCACCCGGCCAACTGCACGCTGCGGGAGGACCTCGCGCAGGGCCGACTCAGCGCGAGCGGCTACTACGAGCTCCTGCTGCGCCTGGTCTACCGCCTGCTCTTCCTCCTCGTCACCGAGGAGCGCGGCCTCTTGGGCGGCAACGACCTCTACCGGCAGGGCTACGGCCTCACCCGATTGCGGCGCTGGGCCGAGGAGGGGCGCGCTGCCGACGAGCACGAGGACTGCTGGGCGGGGCTGTGCGTCCTCTGGGCACTGCTGCGGGGTGGGAGCACCCTCCCGGACGGGCGCCCGCTGGCTGCCCTGCTCGACCTCCCGGTCCTCGACGGCGAACTGTTCCGGCCCGAGCCGTTCGAGGGCTGGCGCTTGGCCAACCGCGACCTCGTGGCCGCCATCGGGCACCTCGCGCAGGTCGCGGACGACCGGGGGATGCTGCGGCGAGTCAACTACGCGGCGCTCGACGTGGAGGAACTGGGCTCGGTCTACGAGAGCCTGCTCGACCACGCCCCGCTGGTCGAGCTCGATGCAGCGCAGCCGTTCCGCTTCGCGCCCGGGACGGAGCGCAAGTCGACCGGCAGCTACTACACCCCACCGCACCTGGTGCGGGAGCTGGTCGCGAGCGCGCTGGAGCCGGTGCTGGCCCGTCGCGTGGCCGCCGCGCGCACCCGGGAGGAGAAGGAACGGGCGATCCTGGGCCTCAAGGTCTGCGACCCGGCGGCTGGCTCCGGCCATTTCCTCCTGGCAGCAGCCCGGCGGCTGGCGCGGGAGCTGGCGCGGATCCGCACCGGGGAGGAGGAACCGGCCCCCGAGCGGCAGCGGGAGGCGCTGCGCGAGGTCGCCGCCCACTGCCTGTACGCCGTGGACAAGAACCCGCTGGCGGTCGAGCTCTGCAAGGTGGCGCTCTGGATCGAGGCGCACGTCCCTGGCCAACCGCTCACCTTCCTCGACCACCGGATCCGGTGCGGCGACTCGCTGGTCGGGGTCTTCGACCTGCGTGTCCTGACTGACGGCATTCCGGACGCGGCGTACGACCGGGACGACCCGGACGAGAAGCGCGCCGCGAAGGGGCTCAAGAAGACGAACCGCACGGAGCGGGACAGACGGCAGCTCGCGCTCGGTTCCGGAGTGGTCGAGATCGAGCACTCGCTCCTCGACCTCGGCGTCCTGGTCGAGGAGGTGGCGCGGATGCCCGAACGGACGCTCGCCGAGCGGCTGGCCAAGCAGCAGGCCTACGGACAGCTGCAGCGGGATCCCCGCTTCGAGCGGCTGCAGCAGGCCTGCGACCTGTGGACGGCCGCCTTCTTCGCCGACCTGCGGAACGGGATGGCGGTGCCGACGACCGACCACGTCCGCCGAGCGCTGGCTGGACAGCCGCTCGACCCGCGCGTCCAGGCGACGGCTGCGGGGCTGGCCACCGAACTCCGCTTCTTCCACTGGCCGCTCGCGTTCCCGGACGTCTTCGCAGGCGGGGGCTTCGACGTCGTCCTCGGCAACCCGCCGTGGGAGCGGGTCAAGCTCCAGGAGGAGGAGTTCTTCGCGAGTCGCGATCCCTGGGTCGCGAACGCCCCCAACGCCGCCGAGCGCAAACGACGGATCACCGCCTTGGCCGAGCGCGACCCCGCCCTGCACGCTGCGTACCGCCGGGCCGTGCGAGACGCCAAGTGCGCGAGCGTCTTTCTCCGTCGCAGCGGCCGCTTCCCGCTCGGCGGCACCGGCGACGTGAACCTGTACCAGGTCTTCACCGAACTGGCCTGGCGGCTGCTCGGCGAGCACGGCCGGGCCGGGCTCGTCGTCCCGACGAACATCGCGACCGATGAGGAGACCAGTCGCCTGTTCCAAGCGCTGGTCGACCGCCGCGCCCTGATCAACCTCTCCGACTTCGAGAACCGGGACCGTCTGTTTCCAGTCGTCGACAGCCGTCAACGCTTCAGCCTCCTGACGCTGGCTGCCGGCGGGTACGAAGAGCCGCCGCGTTTCGCTTTCCTCCTGCACCGGACCGAGGAGCTGCACGACCCGGAGCGGACGTACACGCTCGCGGTCGAGGACTTCGCTCTCGTCAACCCGAATACGCTCACGGCACCGGTCTGCCCGACCGAACGAGAAGTCGAGTTGATACGCGGGATCTACCGCCGCGTCCCGGTCCTGCTACGGGAGGGGGCTCCCGACGGCGATCCCTGGGGCGTCGAGTTCCTCCGCATGTTCGACATGGCCAACGACTCGAAACTCTTCCGCACGCGCGAGCAGCTCGAGCGAGCCGGCTTCGTCCTGCGCGGCAACGTCTTCCACCGCGGGGCCGAGCGCTACCTCCCGCTGTACGAAGCCAAGCTCCTGCACCAGTTCGACCACCGTTGGGCGAGCTACGGCGGCCCTGGGCGCCTGGACGCGCCGCCCGAACCGGGCGGTCCGCCCTGGCTCGAACGGGAGCCGAAGGCCTGGAAGTATTCCGTCGAGGTCACCGCCGCCGCCAAGCGCTCCGCCGACCTGGTGGTCCTGCCGCGCTACTGGGTGCCGGAAGCGGAAGTGCAGGCGCGGCTGGCCAAAAAGGGCTGGACGCGCGGCTGGCTGCTCGGCTGGCGGGACATCACGAACGCGACGAACGAGCGCACGGTCATCGCCAGCGTCCTGCCGGCCGTGGGGGTGGGGCACAAGTTCCTGCTCATGCTGCCGTACCGTAGCCGCGACGGTAAAGAATCGAGTATCACGGCCAAGGACACTGTCGAGGTCTTGCGCATCGGGGGTCTCCTCGCGAACCTCAACTCCCTGGTACTCGATTTCGTCGCACGCCAGAAACTGGTATCGACGGATCTCACATACACTGTCATGAAGCAACTCCCCATCCTCCCGCCGGCCGCCTACGACCAGCCCTGTCCCTGGTCGCCGGGCGAGACGGTGGCCGCCTGGCTGCGTCCGCGCGTCCTGGAACTGGTCTACACCGCCTGGGACCTCGCGCCGTTCGCCCGCGACCTCGGAGACGACGGGCCACCCTTCCGCTGGGACGCCGAGCGCCGGGCGCAGCTGCGCGCCGAGCTGGACGCCGCCTTCTTCCTGCTCTACGGGTTGGAGCGGAGCGAGGTCGAGTTCGTGCTCTCCACCTTCCCGGTGCTGCGCGAGAACGAGGAGCGGTCGTACGGCGAGTACCGCACGGCCCGGCTGGTGCTGGCCGCCTTCGACGGGTTGGTCGCGGCGCGCATGGTCGGCGCGCCGTACCGCACGCCGCTCGACCCACCCCCGGCCGACGACCGGGTCCGGCACCCGACCCGTCCGTCGGGCGAGCCGGGGTGACCGCTCCCGACGCGGCACCGCTCCGTGACCACCGGTAAGCGGGCGACCGGCCACGACGCGGCACGGCCCGGCGCGGGCACGGGGGGCGTGCCCGCGCTCCGTCCGCTCCTCGGGGCGCGCTGGATCACGCCCGCATCGCCGTCGCCGATCCCTCCCACGACGGGCCCCATGCAGGGCGCCCCTGCCCGAGGGGCCAGACCCCCAGGCGATGGCCACCGGCACCGTCCACGGCACTCCACCGCGCTGCGTCGCATTCTCCGCCGGGGCGCGACGCACCGCGCCTGGACGGGATCGACAAGCGCCAACGATGGCGCCGCTCCGGTAGACCGCCCGCCCGCTCGTCGGAGCGATGCAGCGCGGCCGCACGGTGCCGTGGTGTCGACCACACCGCACCGAGCCCCCGCGCGGGCTCGGGGATGCAGCCCGGGGCTTCCAGCCCGCGCCCCGAAACCTCGGACGGCACTCGCGTCATCCCCGTCGGCTGCGAGCCCACGGACGCCTTCGGGCTCGATGTGCGTCCCGGCCGTCGTGCACGGCCTGTCCTTCGGCACGGCGCGTCCGAGCGACCGACCCACCGCGCATCGCCGACACGACCGACCGAGCGAGTGCACCGTCCGGTTCGGACGAGCGATCGCGCGCCGCCTGATTCCGTTACCGGTCCCTGACGGACGGGAAAGGACACGAGCTCCGCTGTCTCGGCGCAGCATCGTGCGCCGGACGATGCCGACCCGATCGATGCCCGGATTCCGTACTCCGCTCTGCGCTGCTCTGATCGACACTACCCCGTCGACTCCAGGCCGTCGGACCCGTCACCGAGCTAGGCCCTGCGCGGAGGATGGCACGATGACGAACGGACGGAAGGGGACACGCTCGCGACGCGAGGGGTTGCCACAGCAGACGCCGAGCGGGAACGGGCGATTCGTCGCGCTCCCGGTCGGCCAAGGGGATGCGTTCTTGCTCGACACCGCTGCCGGTGCGGTGCTCGTCGACGGCGGACGCAGTCCCGCTTCCCTACCACGCCTGTTCGCGCGATTCGTCGACCGCAGAGACGTCGACGTCCTCATCGTCACGCATAACGACGGGGACCATGCGAACGGCGTGCTCGGGTTCCTCCGGAGCGACCTCGATGCGGGAGAACTGTGGCTTCCCGCACGGTTCCTCGCGGCACTTCCCCAAATCGTCGTCCGTCCGTGGGAAACGGTCGTTGAGACGCTCGTCGATCAGGTCGCAGCGGTGCCGGACGAGCTGTTGAGGACGTCGCTCACGGATCCGGGGCGTTCCCCTGGCCGAGGACGCGTTGCGGGAGATGGCCTCGGTGCCGCACGCGAGACGGAGGAACCGCCACCATCGCTGCTCGAACGGTACGCTGAGAGCGACGAGACGCTGATCCGAGCAGAAGAGGTCCTCGCAGCGCTCGCCCATCCGACCTGGTGGGATCTGCCGTGGGCCGGCGAAACGCTCGAACCGCGCCCCGAGACGCTCGGTTGGCCCGAGGAACTCCTGCCGGCCCTCGACGCGCTGTCCCTATCCACATCGTGGGACCCGTTTTGGACACGCGCGGACACGGAAGACGCGTTCGAGGTCATCGTGCACCGACGCCTCTCGCGGAGACGATGGATGTTCGCTCTCGGCGCGATCGTCGCTGCGCGGCGCATCCGACACATCGCGCAGACGGCGTTCGACCGTGGCATTCCGGTGCGGTGGTTCGAGCACGCGCCGGGCGCTCCGAGTGGTGGACTCCCCTGGCTGCAGCCGCTCTCGGCACGCGAGGTGTTCCGCGTACGGGTCGCTCGACAGGGTGAGCTGCGCTTCGCTCTGGCGCTCACGACGGTGCATCGCGAGCGTCTCGTCTTCTGGGCACCGCCGGACGGCGTGCACGGCGGCGTCCTCTTCACCAGCGACGCCGATCTGCAGGGACTCGCACCACCGCGCTCGCTGGCGACAGCGGTCGTGACGGCGCCCCACCACGGTTCGGTGCACAACCGGCAGGCCTACGCCGCACTCCCACCCCCTGCCTGGTGGGTTCGCAGCGACGCCCGCGTCCGCTTTCGACCCTGTGCGGAGTACCGGCAGGCGCCCGGTCGCAAGGCCTGTACGGTCTGCCGCGGGCAGTCGACCCCCAAGCAGGCGGTGCTCGTGATCGGCAACAGTGGACAGTGGCAGCCAGACCCTGCGGTCCGCCTCTGTGGCTGCACCTGAGCGGTCGGCGAGCGCTGCAGGCAGAGGCAGCACGCCACTGTCTCGCAGCGCCGGGCGCTCGCAGCGGGGCTACAGGGACGGTCGACCGCGGGCTTGACCGTCCTCCTGTAGCGATGCCGTCCAGTCCTAGAGGAGTCGGTCGCCCCTCGTGCTCGAGCGGGGAGCGCACGCGAGCGACCATGCGGCCGCAGCGACCGCGACCCACGGAGCTCGTCCTGTCGGTCGCCCACGCCCACGCTGGATCGGGGCCCCGGCGCTGCCTCGAGGGGCCCCCGCGCGACTCGCCTCGTGAAACACGCACCGGCCGCGCGACGCTCTCGCTCGATCATCAGGTTGTCGCGTACGAACGCGCTGTGCAATCCTTCGTGCAGAGCGCGTGGCTGGCAGCACGCGACTCGACGGCTGAAAGGACCCACGCGTGCAGAACCCGCCTCGATCGATCACACCGCGACAGCACGTCCTGCCGCGTGCTATCATGCCGGCGACGGGGCCACAGAGGCCGTCGGGAACAGTCGATGGTTCAGCACGATCACGCGATCTGGCAGGAACGGATCACGCGCGACCCGGCAGTGCTGGGCGGCAAGCCGGTCATCCGCGGTACGCGCATCGCCGTCGAGCTCGTCCTCGATTCGCTCGCCGCCGGCTGGACGGTGGAGCAGCTCCTGGCCGAATTTCCCTCCCTCAGCGACGACGATATCCGGGCCTGCCTCGCCTACGCAGCCGATGTGCTCCGGCACGAAGGCGGCTCCCTGGTACCCCAGTGATGCGGTTCCTCGTCGACGAGAACGTCCCGCGGTCGGTCGAGCAGGAACTGCGCCAGCGCGGCCGCGACGTGCTCGCCGTCCGCGCGGTCCATCCGGGTGCTCCCGATCGCGCGGTGCTCGCATCGGCTCGGCGCGAGCGACGGATCCTGGTGACGCTCGACAAGGACTTCGCCGAACTCGCAGCCAGCGATCCGGACAGCCCGATGGTCGTCCTCCTCCGCGTGCGCAGGGTCTCCGACCTTCGTCTCCTGGTCGACCGTCTCCTCGCTGCACTCGCCACCATCGACCGTACGACAGGAACGCTGGTCACCGTCGAAGCGCATCGGGTACGCGTGCGGCGCGTTCCCTGACTCGGTGCGCCGTCCCTCCCGGGACGTGACAGCGTTGCGGTACCGCGGGAGCGGTGTCTCGCGCGGCGGACCGAGACGGCGTCGGTCCATCCCTCCGGTCTCGAGCGCGCAGCGGATATCGCCTGCCATCGGCACCTAGTCCGTCCTCTCACGACTGGCTCGGTTCGGCGTGCGGCACCCGAGCGAGAGCCGGCGCATCCCGTCGGCAGGGCACGCTGCAGCGCGCCTGCACGAGACCGGCGGGCGCCATGAACGGCGCCCGGACGACGCACTGCCCGCCCCCTCGTAGGGGCGCGATTCATCGCGCCCGCACCGTCCGTCTTCACCGACCCGTTCCACGGCGGGCACCACGCACGGCTCCCCGACGGCACCCGGAACATCCCTCGTCGGGGCGCGCTGCAGCGCGTCCGCATCCGCTGGGGTGACCGCAGCCGTGGGATACCAGCCCGATGCTGCCGTCACCCCGCACCGGTCCCTCGCCAGGCGTTCGGCGGTGCGCTCTAGATGCGGGTACCGGACCGCACGCCTGCCGACTGTCCACGCCTCCCGACCGGTTCGCTATACTCGGCGGCGAGCAGTCGTGCCAGCGCAGGGAATCCCTGTGTTCCCGTTGCGATGCCACCCTCGAACCGGGCCATGCCGCCGGAGCGGAAGGACGTGCTGCCGATGTCGTCCGTCTTCGAACTCCACCGCCGTGTCCTCGAGGACTACCGGGCGTTCATCCACGCCTTCGTCAGCGTCCGCGACCCACGCATCGCGGACGAGATCCGCCGCCTGTTGCTGGACGAGCAGCACCTCTGGCCGGAGCCGCTCGTCCAGCTCTCGCCCGCGTACCGGCGGGACGCGACCGTCGACGACCTCGTCGACCAGGGGATCCTCCACCCGACGACAGCCGCGATCTTCCGCCGCGCCGACGGCAGTGCGTTCCGCCTCTTCACCCACCAGGTCCAGGCCATCCGTGCCGTCCAGCGCGGGCGCAGCGTCGTGGTGACCTCCGGGACCGGCTCCGGCAAGAGCTTCTGCTACTTCATCCCGATCGTCGACACGGCGGTCCGCTTCCCCGACGAACCGGGGCCGCTGGCGCTCGTCGTCTACCCGATGAACGCGCTCGTCAACTCGCAATACCACGCGCTCCAGGAACTCCGCGCGCGCTACGAGGCGCGCACCGGCCGCTCCTTCCCGCTCCGCTTCGCCCGGTACACCGGCGAAACGTCTGCCGAAGAGCGGGCCGCGATCCGCAAGGACCCACCGCACCTCATCCTCACCAACTACGTCATGGCCGAACTGCTGCTCGATCGCCCCGAGGACGCACCGCTGGTCGCCCCGCGACCGAACGCACGCGCCCCGTTCGTCCTCGTCTTCGACGAACTCCACACCTACCGCGGTCGGCAGGGGGCCGACGTCGCGCTCCTGGTCCGGCGCCTGCGCGCGCGTCTCGAGCGCCCGCACGTGATCCACGTCGGCACCAGCGCGACGCTCGTCGCCCACCGCGACGCGACCGCTGCCGAGCGACGGCAGGTGGTCGCCGCGTTCGCCTCCCGTTTCTTCGGTCATCGGCTCGTGCCGGACGACGTCGTGGAGGAGACGCTGGAGCCGGTCACCCGCGGTGACCGACCCGAGCCTGGCGAACTGGCTGCCGCGCTCCATGGCCCGCTCCCGGCTGACCTCGACGCCCTGCGCAAGCACCCGCTCGCCCGCTGGCTGGAGCGCGCGCTCGGCATCGAACCGCAGGAAGACGGCTCCTTCCGCCGTCGGACCCCGCGCACGTTGAGCGCCCTCGCGGCCGAACTGGCCGAGTCGACCGGGAGCGACGTCGAACGTTGCCGAGACCGCCTGCGCACGCTCCTGGAAACGGCGAGTCAGCTACGCGGTCCCGACGGCCAACCGGTCTTCGCCTTCAAGCTCCACCAGTTCATCGCGCAGAGCCATGCCCTCTACGCGACGGTGGAGCCACCCGACCGCCGTCGGTTCGGCACCGAGCCGCGGGCGATCGGAGACCACGTCCGCCTGCCGCTGGCCTTCTGCCGCGTCTGTGGGCAGGAATACTACCGCGTCCTCGTCCGCGACGACCGCCTGGAGCCGTATCCGCCCGGCTATCCCCTCGACGAGGCAGGCGCCCGTCCCGCCTACCTCGCGCTGGCCGAGACCGTCCCCGACTTCTCGCCCGAGCGCCTACCGGAGGACTGGCACGACGCGCGGGGGCGGCTACGCAGTACCTGGCGCGACCGCGTCCCGCGTCCCGTCTGGGTCTTCCCGGACGGGCGTCTGGTCGCAGCGGAGGCCGAGGGTGCGCTCCTCGCCTGGCTGCAGTACGACCGCTTTTGGCTGTGTCTCGCCTGCGGGAGCTGGTACGAGGCGCGCGACAGCGAGTACCAGCGCCTGACCTACCTCGCCGGAGAAGGCCGGAGCTCCGCCACGACCGTTCTGGCGGTCTCGCTCCTCCGACACGCCCGCGCGCTCGGCGGTCGCGACAAGCTGCTCACGTTCACCGATAGTCGCCAGGACGCCTCGCTCCAGGCCGGGCACTTCAACGACTTCGTCCACGTCGGTGTCCTCCGCTCCGCGCTCTACGCCGCCGTGCAGGAACGCTCGCCGCTGACCTTCGCCGACGTGGCGGACGCGGTCGTCGCCCACCTGGGCCTGGACCTCGACGACTATGCCCAGCAGCGCGGCCTCGCTCCGTCGAGCCCGCTCGCAGGAGACGTGCGCGCGTGCTTCCGCGACCTGACCGAGTACCGGCTCTACGAAGACCTGCGGCGCGGCTGGCGGGTGGTGCTCCCGAACCTGGAAGACGTCGGGTTGCTGCGGATCGACTACCACGGCCTGACCGAACTGGCCGCTGACGAGGCCGCGTGGCGCGACGTCCCGGCCATGGCACCGCTCCCGCCGGCTGCCCGGGAGCGCGTGCTGCGGGCGGTCCTCGACCACTTCCGGCGGGCGCTGGCGATCGACGCGCCGTGTCTGGCTGACGAGCACGTCCAGCAGCAGCTGTTGCGCCGCGCCGAGCGCTTGCTGAACGACTTCTGGGGCCTCGATCCGGGCCGCGAGACGCTCCGCCGTGCCCGGGTCTTCGTCTGGCCAGCACCGACCGGGGACGACGAGTCGGTCCGCAGCCTCACCGTCCGGAGCGCGCTCGGCCGCTTCCTCTGCCGGGAACTCGGCTTGGACGCCGAGGCCTACGACGCGTTCCTGCCCGCGCTCCTCGACCGCGCCGAACGGTACGGGCTGGTCACTCGCACGGCGCGCGCCGATGGCACGACCGCCTTCCGCCTCAACCACACGACCCTCCGCTGGTGCCGCGGTGACGGTACCCCGGCCGTCGATCTGGTCCGGGAACGCGTCCCCTCGAGCGAGGAGGAACGGCGCGTCAACATGTTCTTTCAGGAGTTCTACCGGACGACCGCGCAGGAACTCGCTGCCCTGGAGGCCCGCGAGCACACGGCGCAGGTCGTCACGCCGGGCGAGCGGCAGCGGCGCGAGCGCCGCTTCCGTTGGTCGGACGAGGACCGGGCCGAGCCTACCCTCGGCCGTCGCCTCCCCTACCTGGTCTGTTCCCCGACGATGGAACTGGGGATCGACATCGCCGACCTGGACCTGGTCCATCTGCGCAACGTCCCACCGACGCCGGCCAACTACGCCCAGCGCAGCGGTCGGGCCGGGCGACAGGGACAACCGGGACTCATCCTCACGTTCTGCGGCGCCCTGCACAGCCACGACCAGTACTACTTCCGGCACCGCGAGGAGATGATCGCCGGCGCGGTCCGCGCCCCCCGGCTCGACCTGACCAACGAGACGCTGGTCCGGACGCACCTGCTGGCCGAATGGCTCTCCGAGACCGGCTTGGCGCTCGGCGACTCGATCACGAACGTCATCGACAGCGAGCGCTTTCCGGAACTCCCGCTGTTCGAGAACGTGCACGACCAGCTGTCGCTCACCTCGCGGCAACGAGACCGCCTGCGCCGCCGGATCGAGCGGCTCTTCACCGAGGATGACCGCGAGGAACTCCGCCACGCCGGGTGGTTCTCCGACACCTGGCTGGACCGGCTGCTCGACGAGGCGCCGCACCGGTTCGACCGCGCCTTCGACCGCTGGCGCGAACTCTATCGCGCGGCGACGAACCAGTTGGAGCGGGCGCAGACCGACCTTCACCGCGCCCGCTCCACGCAGGAGCAGCAGCAGGCTCGGCAGCGGCAGGACGAGGCGATCCGGCAACGGAACCTCCTCTGCCAGATCGAGGTCGCCCGCGAGGAAAGCGACTTCTATCCGTACCGCTATCTGGCGACCGAGGAATTCCTTCCCGGGTACAACTTCCCGGCGTTGCCGGTCCGTGCCTTTGTACCCCGCGGCGACGGCGAGTTCATCGCTCGACCCCGCTACCTCGCGGTCACCGAGTTCGCGCCGGGGGCGACGGTCTACCACGAGGGTGCCAAGTGGCAGTTCGCGCGGTTCCTGCTGCCGATCGGGACCGAGGCGCTCGAGCGACGAGTCGTCCAGCGCAAGCTCTGTCGGACCTGTGGCGCCTGGGCGGAACCGACCGAGGATCGCTGTCGGTCCTGTAACCAGGAGCTGGCCGGACAGCACGCCGAGGTGGTGCAGGTCTTCGAGATGGCGAACGTCCGACTCCAGCGGCGCGAACGGATCACCTGCAACGAGGAAGAACGCGAGGCCCGTGGCTACGTCCGCCAGGTCGCCTTCCGCTTCGCCCCGTTGGAAACCGGCCGCCACCTGCTGACCGCCGACGCCCTCCTGCCGGACGGTCGCACGCTCTTCGAACTCCGGTACGCGCCGGCAGCGACGCTCCTCACGCTCAACCGCGGCTGGCGGATGCGTCAGCTGTCCGACTTCTCGCTCGACCTCAGCACCGGTGAGGTGGTGAGCGAAGAGACCGTCTCCGGGCGCTCCCGACGGCGCGGTGCGAGTTCGCGCGAGCAGCCGACCCGCGTCGCACTGGCCGTCCAGGAGACGCGGAACATCCTCTTGCTCCGGCTGCTCGACGACGACGTCCGCGAGGATCCGGTCCGCCGGACGACGTTGCGCGTCGCGCTGCATCGCGGGCTCAGTCAGGCGTTCCAGCTGGAAGAGACCGAACTCGCGACGGCCGAGGTCGGCAGCGGCGAACACCTCGCGCTGCTCTTCCTGGAAGAAGCGGAAGGCGGGCTCGGCGTGCTGCGCCGCGTGGTCGAGGAACGCGGCGCGCTGGCGACAGTCGCCCAGGAGGCGCTGCGGCTCTGTCACTTCACGCCGGACACCGAGAAACCCGAGTGCGACGCGGTCTGCTCGGAGTGCCTGCTGACCTACCGCTACGCCCGTGACATCCGTTTCCTGAACCGTTTCGCGATCCAGTCGCTCCTGGAGCAGCTCGCCCAGTGCCGCGTCGAACCGCGGATCGCCCAACGTCCGCGCGAGGAGCACCTGATCGAACTCCTCGCGCGGTGCGAGTCGTCACTGGAGCGCGAGCTGCTCGAGACGCTGCACGCGCTGGGGCGACGGCTCCCCGACGAGGCGCAAATGGTCATCGAGGAGCCGCGGTGCCGCGCCGACTTCTTCTACGCCCCGAACGTGCTCGTCTTCGTCGACGGGCCACACCACGACGACCCGCGCACCGTGCGGCTGGACGAGCGGACACGCCGGGAACTCGTCCGGCGCGGCTACCGGGTGATCGTCGTGCGGCACGACCGACCCCTGGTCGAGCAGCTGCGTGACTATCCGGAGGTCTTCGGGCCTCCGGGCTGAGCCTACCCGACGACGGCGGGACGAGCTGCGGCCGTCCTCCCGCGTGACGGACACCCGATGCTCCGCTCGGATGGTCGATGCGAGCGGCTCGGAGGGCGACGCAGCAGCGAAGCGCCGTGCGCTCGCCTCGGCAGCATCGTACGGGAACACGAGCCTCGCGCTCCGGGCCGGCGTGCACTGGTGCTGCCTCCGTCACCAGACGACGGCCGCCGCGACGCACGACGTCCCGGCGCCGAGCCGCACCGCGGCGCGTCAGGGCGCTGGACAGCACGCCTGCTCCGTCGGACGTCCTCGGTCCATCCGACGACCGGCGCCGTGCATGGCGCGCCGACGGCATCCGACCGGAGGGGCGCGCTGCAGCGCGCCCGTTCGGGTTCCCATGCGGATCCCCCTTCTCTCGTCCCCGACCTGTCCCACGACAGGCACGGCGCCCGACGCCCCGACACGAGGTCACCGAAGACTCCGTGCCACGGTCGTTCCTCATCGCACTCCGGTGTCCGGCGCCTCCCCGGTGCGGCCCGGCCCTGCAGGGCCTGTCTCTTATACACATCT
>JANZZC010000098.1 GCA_026419575.1 Thermomicrobium sp.
GCTCGTCGGCAGCGTCAGATGTGTATAAGAGACAGGGTGTGCGCGTGGCCGAGAGCGGTGTGGAAACACCCCGAACCATTCCGAACCGGGTCGTGCCCCGCACCAGCGCCGGAGAGTACTGCGCGGGAAACCGCGTGGGAGGCGAGGCCGCTGCGCGCACGGTTGAGCCGACGGTCCGAAACACTCCGCTCGCGACGCCGCGGGGTGGAGCAGCGGCAGCTCGCTGGGCTCATAACCCAGAGGTCGTGGGTTCGAATCCCACCCCCGCTACTGCGATGGAGTCTGGCCCCGGTCATACCGGGGCTCTTCCTTTTTCTCGCGCTCTCGCTTCTCGCTCGCGAACCCAAGGTTTCAGGGCAGCCGCACGGTGAACGGCTCGGAGCGCCAGCCAACAGGCGAGCGGATCTCGCACTGGAACTCGATCGGCTCTTCCCCCAGACCGAACATCCCAAGGAAGTCGCGGTGCGTGTAGAAGGCTTGCACGGCGGTCATCGTGCTGCACGCGATGCCAGCCGGCGGGTTCCAGGTCGAGAGACTTCTCGGTGGGCTTCCACGTACCGTACACGTCGTCAGACGGAGGAAAAGCCTGAACTCGTCCGTCTCCGGCGCGAGCAGCCAGGTGAAAAATTGCCCGGTTTCGTCATGGTGGAGCGAGATCGCATAGTCGAGCTGACTCGGCTCCCGATCGAAGCCGTAGTACGGATACGCAGCCAGCAGGTGCTGCTCGCCGGACCTCCCCTGGAGGAGCGGTGGATCCAGGACGATGAGTTCGAGCGGCACGGAATCGCTCGGCGGCGGGTGCAGGCGGAGCCGTACCAGCACGTCATGGAGGAACGGCTGCACCTCGACGACTTCGATCGAGTAGGGCTCACGCTCCACGAGCTGTACCGGGTAGAGGTCGACGACCGTCGTACCGAGCCAGTCGCGCGGCGCCGTCTCGCTGTGTCCACCGGAGAGGCAGGCGAGGTACGCGCTGTCCGGGAGCGAAGGCGGATCCAAGGCGAACGGTTGCGGCGATGGCCGAACACCGACGTGTTCCGGAACGTCACGACCGACCAAGGGTCACCGGGAAGTGCTGCAGCCAGTTCCTCCGGTGCCCGATCGGTGAGCAGGCAGGTCGGCGTCGTCGGCCCACGGTGCATGAGCCAGAGCGGAAGCGTCGTGTACAGCTGGACATGCGTCCGATCGGTGGGAACCCAGTACACCGAGAAAGAAATCGCAGCGTGTTCACGCACGATCACCTGCCCGGCGGATCGCCCTGCTCGATACTCCCGGCGAATCTCGCGGGAAACGAACACCGTGTCGCCCAATTCGTTTTCGCGGCGCACGTCGCGCGCCGCGATCAGCGGACGGACACCGGTCTGGCGGAACCATACCGTGCCGCTCACCGAGCGATAGACGACATTGAACGGTGGCTCGGGTAGGACGGATCGCGGAAGACGACGAGCATCGGCCGGATATCCGTAGACAACCGTCTGGTCCTCGCTTTCGGGTGCGTGGGTCGCGATCACGACTTCGACGTTGCCCGGTACGATACGTACTTCCACGATACGCGCCCGATAGCGATCGCTCGGTGTCGTGCCGAGGAACACGATGACGACTCCGTTATGCTCGTCCATGGGGGCCACGCGCTTGCGTACCTGATCGGCTACGGGAATCGGGAGTTCCAACAAAAAGGCCTGCGCGGTTGCCGCGTCGAGCAACAGGGCGAACCGCGCGTCCGGGAACGGCTCGAACTCCCGATTCGTCTCGAAGCCTGCATCATCGAACGAAAGGACGCGTGGCGCCATCCCGTCCGTCATCTCCCGGCATGCGAGAAGAGCGAACACGAGAAGAAGGGAGAGCCAGCGTATTCCTCGGCGGCCCGTTCGGGCGACGATCTCCCGCTGTACTCCGACCACCACGTGACCGACGGAGACGCGTGTCACGACGGCAGTCCCTGCGCGTTCATCGTGCTGACGGTCTACCGCGAGTCGGCATGGGACGCCTGAGGCGGAGACGAGATCGTGCTCGACGCTGCGGGCGTGAGCGAAACCGGGGCGGAAGCGACTCGGTTCGCTTCCGTCCCGGACCCCGGCAGTCGGGTCAACGATCAGGTCGGTGTGATGACGGCGCGCCCGAAGTAGCGCCCATACTTGAAATCGTCGATCGCGCGGTTGATCTCCTGCAACGTATAGCGCTGGGTGAACACGCGAACTTTACTGCGGGCCGTCAGATCGATCAATTCGACGAGTTCCTTGTAATTGCCGACGAGGCTCCCGGCGACCGTGAGTTCACCGAAGATCATCCGCACGGTTGGGATTTCCAGCGTCCCGCCGTATCCGATGATGAGATGCGTGCCACCCTTGCGCAGCATCTGCCAACTCTGCTGCTCGACCCCTTGCTCGCCGACGAAATCGAGCACGACGTGTGCGCCCCCGCTCGTCAGATCCTGGACCTCCCGGACGAGCTCGGGACCGCTCGTCAGGACGTGGTCGGCGCCGAGTTCGCGCGCTCGCTCCCGCGCGACCGGGGAGCGGTCGACCGCGACGATCCGCACGCCGGCGAGCGCCCGCAAGACCTGCAGCGCGATATGACCGAGACCCCCGATACCGATGATGACGACCCAGCCATCGGGTGGCGCGATCCGAGCCGCGCGCTTGGCTGCTCGATAGGCCGTCAACCCGGCGTCCGCCAAGGGAGCGATATCGACGAGGTCGACATCCTCCGGAACCTTGATCAGTGCCCGCTCGGTCGTGACGAGGTACTGGGCGAAGCCGCCGTCCGAATCAAGTCCCGGAAAGCGAGCACTCGTGCAGTACATGTCCTCCCCGACCCGGCAGCCGAGACAGAGCCCGCAGGTCGCCTGCGGGTGACAGATGACACGATCCCCGACGCGCACGCTGCGCACGGCGCTGCCGACTGCTTCCACGATCCCGGTGTTCTCGTGGCCGAGCGTGTAGGGCAAGAGTTTCCCCTCCGGATCGAGGATCGGTCGCCAGACTCCCTCGATGATGTGGAGATCCGTCCGGCAGAGACCAGCGCCGACGACGCGCACGATGACTTCGTCCGGCTGCCGGATCGTCGGATCGGGAACCTCCTCGAGCCGCAATTCTTCCTGCATCGATGGATCGTACCGATAGAGCCGTGCTGCCAGC
This sequence comes from Thermomicrobium sp., assembly GCA_026419575.1. GTDB lineage: Bacteria > Chloroflexota > Chloroflexia > Thermomicrobiales > Thermomicrobiaceae > Thermomicrobium. The sequence continues at coordinate 3,138 of JANZZC010000098.1, forward strand.
ACCGCGACCTCCCTCTCCCGTCCGGAGCGAGCGGAGCCCACCCTCGCTCCGTCACGCACGGTCATGCGGCCTTCCGCTCGGCCAAGCGTTGGCCGATCGGATCCTTCGCCAGCTTCGCCTTCTGCGCCTCGATATCGATCCCGTAGAGTCGCGCGGCATTCTCGCCGAGGATCTTGCGCTTGGCCTGTGGGGTCAGATCGACGCCGTACTCCGCCTTGATGTCTTCCGGGAACTCGAAGCGCGCGAACGCTTCCACGATCCACTTCGGCGTCCAGATCGCGTAGTCGCTGCCGAAGAGGATCTTGTCCTCGCCGACCCAGTACAGCAGGTTGGCCATGATCTCCGCGAAGTAGCGCGGTCGCGTCGCGATGAAGGCGCTCGCCACGGCCAGGCCGGCGTAGACGTTCTTTTCCTGCTTGGCGATCCAGCAGAAGTCGTCGAGACGCGGCAAGCCGACATGCTCGACGATGAAGTTGAGGTCGGGGAAGTCGGTCGCCGCGTAGTCGACGTCGTGGACATCGAACGCGTCCTTGCTGAGCGGGTACACCGTCGGGCCCTTGTGGACGTGGATGTTCTTGATGCCGAGTTCTCGGCAGAGTTCGAGGTAGCGGTAGGCCATGGGGTCGGAGAGCTTCCAGCCGCGCGAGCCGTCGTACCACTCGGCGGTGTAGAGCTTGAGGCCGCGGATCGGATACTGCTCGACCATCCGCCGGAAGATGTCGAAACCCGCTTCGCCCCAGCGCGGATCGAACGAGCCGCAGAGGATGAAGCGGTCGGGATACTTCTGGGCGAGGACGAAGTTCTGCTCGTGCGTATTGAAGCCGTTCTTGAAGAATTCACGCAAATAGGTGGAGTTGAAGATGCCCATGTCGACGTGACCCTCGATGAAGAGGTCGCGGATCGCATCCTCTTCGCTGTACTTCGCGAATTTCTCGAAGGGCCAGACGGCCTCCTTGGGGCTGAGCGCGAGGTGATAGTCGTAGAAGCATTTGATCCAGGCCTCGCCCCACTGGTTCCGCCAGTTTTCCGGGCTGCCGTCCCAGAAGTGGATGTGACCGTCGATGACGAAGACCTCTTGCCCGTCGATGGTGATCATCGGCAGACCTCCCGTTCCGTATCCTGCCACCACTGCCGTCGACTCGCCAGCAGTGCCTCGCACAGCGCCGTGCTCGCGCGGAGGTTGACGACGGTTGCCCGCAGTCGCCGCAGTTCCTCGGCGAAGCGGTCGGCCGTGAGCGGTGCCCCGTTCGGCCGGAGGAGCAGCGGTGCCTCGGGAGTGACCGGGAGCCCGAGTTCAGCACGGCGGGTCAGGTAGCGCTCGACGATCCGGCCACGGATCGGCCCCCGCCGACCCTGCGCCGTGGAGAGCCATGCCGTGTCGCCGTCCCGCTCGAGTGCGCCGAGCCTCGCCGCGACGAGGTCCGAGTCGCTCGCGCCGGCCTGATGGAGCGCTTGGATGAGGACCAAGAGGCGGCTCAGGTAACCCTTCAGCAGGAAACGCTGGCGGAGCTCGTCGAGATCCTCCTCCGCTTCATCAGGAAAGAGTTCGCGGAACGAGCGGCCCGCGCTCACACCCTGCGAGAGCACGTCGCTCGCGAAGTGGTCCGCGACTTCGACGTGGACGCGCCGGATCCCGGGATGCGTGCTGAGCGCCCGACGCACGCCGTCGGCCATGAGGTAGGCGAAGTTCGGCGAGCACCAGTAGGTGGGAAGGCGCAGGACGACCCGCACCGCTTCCCCGTCACGCTCGAGGGCATGCACGAAGCCGAGCCGGACGATCGACTCGTCGAGTTCGGGGTCCAATACTTGTTCGAGTCGCTCCCACAAGACAGCGTGTTCCATGACGCCTCCTGTGGTCGCCGCGCGCGATTCGCTCCACTACCGTTCATGGACAGCCTAGATGGTCACCCGATCACCGGCAAGAGTTCGCGGGGGATCTTGGCACTATGTGCCAAAATCGGATCCGGAGAGGATACTCCGCGAGCGTTGCGCGACTTCTCGGAGGAAGCCAGCGAGCACTTCGGCTTCGAGAGCGAAACGCCGCGTCGGAACGCTGATGCCGAGCGCCACCGTCGTCCCGGCCGTCCGCTCGACGGCGAGCGGTACGGCGATGCAGGTCGCGCCGAGCGCGTATTCCTCACGATCGAAGGCGACGCGGTACGACCGGACACCGGCGAGTTCGCGTTGCAGCTCGTGCCGGTGGCCGAGCGTGTGCGGGGTCAGTCGGGGCAACTGCTCCGCCTGGAGGTAGGCCGGCCACTCCTCCGGATCTCGTTCGGCGAGCAGCACCTTGCCGAGGGCGAGGGCGTGCGCCGCACCGCGGAATCCGCGGCCGAGTCCGGGGAGCTCACGGACACCTCGCCGTCCGTGGACGTACAGTACCTCGACGTCGCGATCGGACCAGGCGGCGAGATAGGCACGACAGCCGGTACGCTGACCGACCTCGTCGACCAGCGGTTCGAACGTTTCCGGGCGCGCCGTCGCTCCCGGAAGACGTTCCAGCAAGCGATAGAGGGCTGGTCCCGGCCGTATGCACCGGTGCGGCTCGACGACGACGTATCCGGCGGCTGCCAGAGTGTGGACCAGATGGTAGGCGGTGGATAGGCTGACCCCCAGTCGCTGCGCCAGTTCCTTGACCGAAAGGTCGGGGCGATCGGTGACGATCAGCTCCAGCGCTTGGAGGATCCGTTCTCCGGTGCTGAGTGTGCGGCTCGAGCGCCTACGCGTCATCGGTCGCCGTCCCGGATCGTACTTGACGGAACCTCGAGTGCCGATGTCCTCAGGATAGGGCAACTGCGAGGTGCCGTCAAGAGCGTGATGCGGCGAACAGGCGAGTACCGACTGCCGGCGCGAACCGAGCGGGATCCGAGGCGAATGTCTTGACACGGCGATGTCCGATCGCGCAGAATAAATCCCGACTGATGTAGTCGGGATTGCGCGGTGGCCACCGAGCCCGGACCATCGGTCGTCCCCGACAGGGACTGTGCTGGACGGAGAAGGACACGACGAACGCAGTGGAGGGTACCATGCGTCGCCGCGAACTCCTCCGCCTCGGCGGGTTCGGGCTCGCCGCTGGCTGGTCGTTCTTGCTCGGTTGTTCGAACGCCTCCCCGACGCCGACTCCGGTTCCGCCGGCGTCGACGCCGACTCCCCGGAGCGAGTCGACGGCTACGCCGGTCGCGTCCGCGACGGCCACGCCGACGACGGGGAGAGCGGCCGTCTCGCCGACCCCGGTGCGTTCCTCGTCCGGAACGCTCACGATCTACTCCGGCCGCTCGCAATCGCTCATCGGGCCGTTGTTGGATAGGGTCGGGCAGGAGCTCGGTCTCGACGTCCGTGTCCGTTACGGCGACACGGCGGAACTGGCGACGGCGATCCTCGAGGAAGGAAACCGCTCGCCGGCGGATCTCTTCTTCGGACAGGATGCCGGTGCGCTCGGCGCGCTGGCGAAGGAAGGACGGCTGGCGCCGCTTCCCGAGGAACTGCTGCAGCGCGTTCCGCTGCGTTTCCGGTCGGCACAGGGGCTCTGGGTCGGCATCAGTGGCCGCGTCCGCACGGTCGTCTACAACACCGAGCGGGTCCGGGCTGCGGAGATTCCTGCGTCCATCGTCGACTTCGCCGGCGACGAGCGCTGGCGCGGCCGTCTCGGCTGGGCACCGACCAACGGCTCGTTCCAAGCGTTCGTGACGGCGTTGCGGCGGCTGCGCGGCGAGGACGTCGCGCGGGCGTGGCTGGAAGGGATCAAAGCGTTGGACGCTCGCGTGTTCCCGAACAATGCGAGCATCGTCCAGGCGGTGATCAAGGGAGAGATCGACGCCGGGTTCGTCAACCACTACTACCTCATGCGCGAGCGCGCGCAGGCAGGTCGCCCATTGCCGGCAGAAAACCACTTCTACACGAACGGCGATCCCGGGGGACTCGTCAACGTCGCGGGTGTCGGCATCCTGGCCAGTAGTCGGGCTTCCGATGCGGCTCAGCGGTTCGTGGAGTACCTGCTCAGCGAGTCGGCTCAGCGCTACTTCGCCGAGCAAACCTTCGAATACCCGCTCCTGGAAGGGGTGCCAGCTCATCCCGACCTGCCGCCGCTCGCGTCGCTGAATCCGCCGGCGCTCGATCTTTCCGACCTCGACGATCTGCGGGGGACGCTGGCCCTGTTGCAGGAGGTGGGACTCCTATGACGTTTCCGGCGAGCGGTGAAGCGGCGGTTCCAGCCTGGCGCCGAGTCAGGTCCGTCAGCGGCTTCGACCTCGGGGCGGTCCTGTCGGTCGTCCTGGCGGCGCTCGCCCTGGCTCCGCTCGCCTATCTCGTCTGGCGCACGCTCGAGGGCGGCGAGTCGGCGCTCGCCGCCCTCGTCCGTCCGCGCACGCGCGAGCTCGTGATCCGCAGCGTGCTCCTGGCCGGCGCCGTGGCCTCCACCAGCGCGGTCATCGGATTGGCGCTCGCCTGGTTGACGGAACGGGTCGACCTCTCCGGGCGACGTCTGCTCGCGGTGCTGTTCGCGCTGCCGCTGGCCGTACCGAGCTACCTGACGGCGTACGCGCTCGTCGCGGTGTTCGGCCCCCGGGGCGTGCTGGCTGGTGCTTTGGAGCGGGCTTTCGGGTTCGAGCGATTGCCCGAGTTCTACGGCTTCTTCGGTGCCTGGTTCACCTTGACGCTGGTGACCTATCCCTACGCGTATCTGAGCGTCCGCGCCGCGCTCCGTGGCGTCGATCCGACCCTCGAGGACGCGGCGCGCCTGCTCGGTCACGGACGATTCTGCACGTTCCTGCGCGTGACGCTGCCGTTGCTCCGCCCGGGCATCGTTTCGGGCATGCTGCTGAGCGCGCTCTACACGCTGGCCGACTTCGGCGCGATCGCGATCCTGCGGTATCCGACGTTGACCTACAGTATCTACAACCAGTATCGCCTCTCGTTCGACCGATCCGCGGCGGCAGCGCTCGCGCTGCTGCTCGTCGCGATCTCGGCGATGCTGGTCGTCGCCGAACGCCGTTGGCGGCGACGAGCCGCCTTCTACCGGCTCGTGGGGGTTGCGCGGTCGCAGCCACGGGGGCGACCGCGCTGGTGGGCGTGGGGTGTCCTGGCGATCGGACTGGCGCTCGTGGGGACAGCGCTCGGAGCGCCGGCCGGAATCGCCGCGTACTGGCTGTGGCGGGCGCGCATGCTCGGCGAAGCGTTGCCCAGCGTGTCGGAGCCGCTCGTCCATTCGCTCGTCGTCGGGATCGGGGCCGCGACGCTCACGGTGAGCGCAGGGTTCCTGGTCGCTCGGACCATCGTCCGGACCGGAGGGCGGATGGCTTCTGCGCTCGACCTGCCGCTGTGGATCAGTTATGCTCTCCCCGGGATCGTGCTCGCCCTCGCGCTCGTCTCGCTGACGGCGCAGTTCTTGCCCTTCCTGTACCAGACGCTGGCGCTTCTGTTCGTCGGTTATCTCTTGCGTTTCCTGCCAGAAGCGGTCGGCACATTGCGGAGCGTACTCCTGCAGCAGAATCCGCGATTGGAAGAAGCCGCCCGGACACTCGGCATGCGGCCGTGGCGGGCGTGGCTGCGGGTGCAGCTGCCGCTCGCGCTGCCCGGTTTCGGTAGCGCATTCGCGCTCGTTTTCCTGACCACGGTGAAGGAACTCCCGGTGACGCTGCTCTTGAGCCCGATCGGTTTCCCCACACTCGCGACGACGATCTGGAATGCCACGGCCGAGGCCTACTGGTCGCACGCGGCGCTGCCGACCTTGCTGCTCTTGAGCATCGGTGTGGTACCGATGGGGTTCTTCAACTGGTGGCAGGAGCGCACGCTCGGTGAGGGGAGGGGGTGAGCATGGAGTCGGTCGCTGTTCGGCTGAGCGGCGTGTCCAAACGCTATCCCGGGAGTCCGCGCCCGGCCGTGCACGACCTCACGCTCGAGGTCCGCTCGCGCGAGCTCCTCGCCGTTCTCGGACACAGCGGCTGCGGCAAGACGACGACGCTCCGTCTCATCGCCGGGTTGGAGCGACCGGATGCCGGAACGATCGAAGTCGGCGGTCGGGTAGTGGCGAGCCCGACGCGCTTCGTCCCGCCGGAGGCGCGCGGCGTCGGGCTGGTCTTCCAGGACTACGCGTTGTTCCCGCACCTGACCGTGGAGGAGAACATCGCTTTCGGACTGCGCACGTGGAGCCGCACCGAGCGGGCACGCCGGGTCGAGGAACTGCTGACGCTCACCGGACTGACGGCCTACCGTGCGCGGTATCCGCACCAACTCTCGGGCGGACAGCAGCAACGCGTCGCGATCGCCCGCGCACTCGCTCCCCGGCCGACCGTCCTGCTGCTCGACGAGCCGTTCGCGAATCTCGATGCCGAGCTGCGCCAACGGATGCGCGAAGAACTCCGTCGGCTGCTCCATGACGCCGGTGTCACCGTGGTGCTGGTCACTCATGACCGCGACGAGGCTTTGTCGCTCGCCGACCGGGTCGCGGTCATGCTCGAGGGAACCGTCGTGCAAGTCGATACGCCCGAGCGCGTCTACCATGAGCCGAAGACCCGAGACGTCGCGCGCCTCCTCGGTCAGGCCAGTTTCGTGCCCGCCCGCGTGTGGGGAGGGGTCGGCCGGAGCGACCTCGGGAGTTTCGCCTTGGCCGGTGCGCAGGCGACCGCGGATCAGGTGGAACTGTTGCTGCGGCCACGTGACGTGGTGCTGGAGCCGCATCCCGAGGGACTCGGTGTCGTCGTCGACCGACGGTTCGTCGGGGCGGAAACGGTCTATCGCGTGCTCCTCCGCTGCGGGATAACGGTCGAAACGAGCCAGCCGCCGTCCGTCGACCTGGCTGTCGGCGAGCGGGTCGAGGTGCGGTGCAACCGGGCGCGACTCGCTGCCTTCGCCGGGAGCGAGCGGGTCGGCCTGGCCGAGCTCCTCGAGCGCCACCAGGAGCAGGAACGTCCCCACGGGGTGCCGCCCGAACCTCTGCCGAGCCGCGCTCCCGGCCCCTGAGGGCGGAGCAGCTCCGCAGCGGGAAACCGGTTCGCAGTCAAGTACGCTGCCAGTCGGCGCGCTGTCCGTCCGGAGATCGGCACGGCGCGGTGGCGGAGTCGGTCGGATGGCGCCCCGCTCTCGTGCTCGGCTTCCCTTGGCGCTCGACGAGGCGCTCAGCGATCCGCACGCCGTTTCGGAACGTCATTTCCTGCGCGAGCGGTAGCGTAGGCGGTCGGCATCCCCGCTCGCCGGACGACGCGGTGTCCGGGACGCGGTCAGCGCCGACGTTTCCACCGCTGCTCGACCGTCTGACCGTCGGGCATCGCGAACCGCAGCAGCAGCTCGTCTCCCAGGACCGCGAAAGTCGCCGCTCTGCCTTGCCCGAGGACGTTCGCGACGACGAACTCCATGCCGCGAGCATTGCCGGTGAAGGTCGTGTCGACGCCGCGTGCAAGGTGCGAGCGAAGGGAGAGCGAACGTTCCGGAGCGGCGAGGCCTCGCGGTTCGCCGAGGAGCGGTGCACTCGAGGCGAGTCCGAAAGCGGAAGGATGCGCGGATCGGCCCGAGGGCTGTGCCGTCGGGCCGATCCCCGATGCCGCCCCTGGACGGCATCGGGGCGCGTTCGGAGCCGGTGACGGAAGATCCACGCAGCACGACCGGCGGCTCGACGGTACAGGCGTCCGCCGAGAGACGAGCGCGTGCGAGGGCACCGGGAACGACGGCTGGCTCCTTCCAACGTCGCCGCGTGCCGGGAGGATCCGGGACGGCGAGGTGCGACCCGACCGTGCGCGCTCCGGGCGGTTCGCGCCACCGGTCTCAGCATCGTCGCGGCTCGACCGACCATCGTCGACGGCTTTCCGGTGGCCCAGTACGGCGCGGAGGCGCAGCGTGCCGGTGTGTCGCGGCGTTTGTTGAGCATACCGATGCCCGCTACGGAGGAGAGCGGAGCCGCGAGTCGTCCCTTGCCAATGAATGCGCATAAGCGTACTTATGCGTACGGTATGCGTGGACATCCCCTCGAGCGGCTCCCCGCTCTGTGATCGCTCGACCCGGGATTGACTGGCAGGGAACGCGCACCTTCGTCGCGCGTTGGACGTCGGATCCGGTGTCCAGGGAGAGCTCGCGCGAACCGACCAAGGGCGCTCGCAGTCTGGCCAGCTCGGCGGTACGGGGCCCGAGCCGCTGCGGATCCCGGACGAGCGCGTCCTGCGTCGAGGCGGCGATGGCGTATCCCGCAGGACTCGTCCGTTGTGGAACCGCGCGTGGTGGCTTTCTGAGAGCCATTGGTCGAGTGCAGCGAAGTGGAAACGATAGCGCAGGAAGCAGGGGCCGGTTAGCTCGGTGACGGGATTCGGGCCTTGACGGACACCGAGTACACCAAGTATAGTGAGCATAGCAGTGGCCCTCGACAACCCGATATGAAGGAGGTGCCTCGATGGCGTCCTCAGCGCGTGCAGGCGTCGAGGAGGTGCACATCCTCTGGATCAATGCCGGCTTGAGCTGTGACGGCGACTCGGTAGCGCTGACCGCAGCGACGCAACCGACCATCGAGGAACTCGCGCTTGGCGCCCTGCCCGGCCTGCCACGCGTTCACATCCACTGGCCGCTCATTGACTACCAAAACGGCGCCGAGTTCCTCCAGTGGTTCTTCCGCGCCGAGCGAGGCGAACTCGAACCATTCGTGCTCGTCGTGGAGGGTTCCATTCCCAACGAAGCGGTCAAGCGCGAGGGATACTGGTGTGGGTTCGGCAACGATCCCAACACCGGACAGCCCATTACGACGAGCGAATGGCTCGATCGGCTCGCACCGAAGGCCTGGGCCGTTGTGGCAGTCGGCACCTGCGCGACGTACGGTGGCATCCACGCCATGGCTGGCAACCCGACCGGTGCGATGGGGGTGCCCGACTACCTGGGTTGGAAGTGGCGGTCGAAGGCGGGTATCCCGATCGTCTGCGTTCCGGGGTGTCCGATCCACCCTGACAACCTGGCTGAAACGCTGCTCTACCTCCTCTATCAGGCAGCTGGGCGAGCACCAATGATCCCGCTGGACGATGCGCTCCGTCCGCGGTGGCTCTTCGAGGCCACCGTGCATCAGGGGTGCGATCGGGCGGGGTACTACGAAGAGGGCGACTTCGCCAGCGAGTATGGGTCGCCGAAGTGCTTGGTGAAACTCGGTTGTTGGGGACCGGTCGTCAAGTGCAACGTGCCGAAGCGGGGGTGGATCAACGGGATCGGCGGTTGCCCCAACGTCGGTGGGATCTGCATCGCCTGCACCATGCCTGGATTCCCCGACAAGTTCATGCCGTTCATGGATGCGCCGCCCGGAAGCGTCGTCTCCAGCACCCTCAGCCAAGCCTATGGAACAGTGATCCGCGGGCTACGGCAAATCACGCTGCAGACGGTCGACAAGGAACCGAAGTGGCGGCGGAAGGGAACCGAACTCGCCACCGGGTACGAGAGGAGACGATTCGACTGAGCAGTCGTTCTTCACACTCCTGAGGGAAGGAGGCTGTCCGATGGCGACCGAGACAGGTTCCGAAATCGTCGAAATGGCATGGGATCCGATCACCCGCATCGTTGGCAGCCTCGGTATCTATACGAAGATCGACTTCAAGCAGCGTCGTGTCGTGGAATGTTACAGCACCTCCTCGATCTTCCGCGGCTACAGCGTCTTCATGCGTGGCAAGGATCCTCGTGATGCGCACTTCATCACTTCCCGCATCTGTGGCATTTGCGGTGATAACCATGCGACCTGCTCGGTCTATAACCAGAACATGGCTTATGGCGTTGCACCTCCCCACCTCGGAGAGTGGATCATCAATCTCGGCGAAGCAGCCGAGTACATGTTCGATCACAACATCTATCAGGACAATCTGGTCGGAGTCGATTTCTGCGAGCGGATGGTGCGCGAAACCAACCCCAGCGTCTGGGAGAAGGCGCAGCGGACCGAAGCGCCACACGCTGCCATCCACGGCTACCGCACGATCGCGGATATCATGCGGGCACTCAATCCACTCGAAGGCGAGTTCTATCGTCAGGCGCTTCAGATGAGCCGTCTAACGCGCGAGATGTTCTGCTTGATGGAGGGGCGCCATGTGCATCCCTCAACCCTCTATCCAGGTGGAGTCGGAACAGTTCCGACGATCCAATTGTTCACTGACTATCTCACTCGACTCATGCGCTACATCGAGTTCATGAAGAAGACTGTCCCCATGCATGACGATCTGTTCGACTTTTTCTACCAGGCGTTGCCGGGATACGAGGAGGTGGGGCGTCGACGGATTCTTCTCGGCTGTTGGGGCGCTTTCAACGATCCGGAGGTCTGCGACTTCAAGTATGAGCACATGAGCGCGTGGGGACGGCGAATGTTCGTGACCCCTGGGGTGATCGTGGATGGGCACCTGGTCACGAACGACTTGGTGCAGATCAACCTGGGCATCCGTATCCTGCTCGGGAGTTCCTACTACGAAGA
>JANZZC010000143.1 GCA_026419575.1 Thermomicrobium sp.
GATCTCGATCGACCAGAAGGCAGCGAGCCACAACCCGCGCTCGACCGTCGGCACTCAGACCGAGATCTACGACTACCTGCGTCTGCTCTACGCCCGGATCGGCAAGCCGCATTGCCCGCAGTGCGGCCGGCCGATCCAAGCCCAGACGGTACAGCAGATGGCCGAGCAGGTCGAGTCGCTCCCGGTGGGCACCCGGTTGTACGTGCTGGCTCCGGTGGTGAAGGACCGGAAGGGAGAGCACCAGGGGGTGCTCGAGGAGCTCCGGCGCGCCGGCTTCACGCGTGTCCGGATCGACGGCGAGCTGCGCGAGCTGGACGAACCGATCCCGCTGGCCAAGAACAAGCGCCACACCATCGAGGTCATCGTCGACCGCCTCGTCGTTCGGCCGCGCGACGAGGAGGAAGGCCACGCCTTCCACCTCCGGGTCATCGAGGCGCTGGAGACTGCCGTCACGCTCGCCGGCGGTCTAGCGATCGTCCAGCCGCTCGAAGGGGATCCGATCGTCTTCTCCGAGAAGAACGCCTGCGTCCATTGCGGCATCAGCCTCCCGGAACTCGAGCCGCGGAGCTTCTCCTTCAACAGCCCGCACGGGGCCTGCCCGGCATGCGACGGCCTGGGCAGCAAGCTCGAGTTCGCCCCCGAACTCGTCGTGCCCGACCCGGAGCGTACACTCGAAGAGGGCGCGATCGCGCCGTGGTTCAAGGAAGGACGGGAGAGCAGCGCCTGGTATCTGGCCATGCTGCGCGCGCTCGCGCGAGCCGAAGGCTTCCGCACCGACGTGCCCTGGCGGGAACTCCCAGAGCGGGTCAAGCAGCTGATCCTCTACGGCGACGGCGGGCGCAGCATCGCGCTCCGCTACGCGGGGAAGACGGGCCGCGAGCGGACGTACCTGGTGACCTTCGAGGGAGTCATCCCGAGCTTGCGACGGCGCTACGCGAGCACCAGCTCCGAGTACGTGCGGACCGAGATCGAGCAGTACATGGCCGCGTACCCCTGCCCGGAATGCGGCGGATCCCGCCTCCGGCCGGAAAGCCGGGCGGTCACCGTCGCCGGTCGCTCGATCGTCGAGGTCACGCGGATGTCGATCGGCGAGGCGCTCGCCTTCTTTGACGAGCTCGCCGACGAGACGCGGACGCCGCTCAACGAGCGCGCACGGCGCATCGCGCACCAGATCCTCAAAGAGATCCGCGAACGGCTCGGCTTTCTCGTCGACGTCGGACTCGAGTACCTGACGCTCGACCGACCCACGGCGACGCTCTCGGGTGGCGAGGCGCAGCGGATCCGCTTGGCGACGCAGATCGGGAGTCGCCTGATGGGAGTCCTCTACGTGCTCGACGAGCCGAGCATCGGATTGCATCCACGCGACAACCACCGGCTGATCCGCACGCTCCTCCGCCTGCGCGACCTCGGCAACACGGTGATCGTCGTCGAGCACGACGAAGAGACGATCCGCGCTGCCGACTGGATCATCGATATCGGCCCGGGAGCCGGGGAACACGGCGGGCGTGTCGTCGCGGCCGGCCCGCTCGAGGCGATCGTGCGCACACCGGAGTCGTTGACCGGCCAGTATCTGAGCGGAGCGCGCGCGATCGCTGTCCCGGAGCGGCGCCGCCACGGGAACGGCAAGTGGCTCGTCGTGCGCGGCGCGCGGGAGAATAACCTCAAGAACATCGACGTCGCCTTCCCGCTCGGCTGCTTCGTCTGCGTGACCGGCGTCTCCGGATCGGGCAAGAGCACGCTCGTCGTCGACACGCTCTACCGGCGGCTGGCCCAGGTCTTCTACCGGGCGAAGGAACGGCCGGGCGCGCACGACGCGATCGAGGGGATCGAGCACATCGACAAGGTGATCAACATCGACCAGAGCCCGATCGGCCGGACACCGCGCTCCAACCCGGCGACCTACACTGGCGTCTTCACGCCGATCCGCGAGCTCTACGCCTCGCTTCCCGAGGCCAAGGCGCGGGGTTACGCGCCGGGGCGGTTCTCGTTCAACGTCAAGGGTGGCCGCTGCGAAGCGTGCGAGGGGCAAGGGGTCATCCAGATCTCGATGCAGTTCCTGCCCGACGTCTACGTGCCCTGCGAGGTGTGCCACGGGAAACGCTACAACCGGGAGGCGCTCGAGATCACCTACCGCGGCAAGAGCATCGCGGACGTCCTCGACATGACGGTCGACGAGGCGCTCGCGTTCTTCGACGCGTTCCCAGCGATCCGCGCCAAGCTGCAAACGCTCTCCGACGTCGGTCTCGGCTACATCAAACTCGGCCAGCCGGCGACGACCCTGTCGGGCGGCGAGGCACAGCGCGTGAAGTTGGCGACGGAACTCAGCCGCAAGGCGACAGGGCGGACGCTCTACATCCTGGACGAGCCGACGACCGGGCTGCACTTCGCCGACATCGAGCGACTGCTCGCCGTGCTGCAGCGACTCACCGACGCCGGGAACACGGTGATCGTGATCGAGCACAACCTCGACGTGATCAAGTGCGCCGACTACGTCATCGACCTCGGCCCGGAAGGCGGCGCGGCCGGCGGCTACGTCGTCGCGACCGGGACTCCGGAGGAAATCGCCGCCGTCGAGCACTCCTACACCGGCCAAGCGCTGCGTCGCGTGCTGCAGCGTCGCGAGTCCTTCGTACCCGTCTCGTGAGCCCTGCCCGAACTCATCGGTCGATGCGTCATCACGGCGATCGTGTTGTGCGCGAACCTGGTGGGTGACGCCGTGCGCGACGTCCTCGATCCGCGCTCGCGCTGGCGCGTGTGAACAGCCGATGACCGGAGCGCCGCGGTCGGGATCGACGCGCCTTGGCAGCCGTGCCGGATCCAGCGGTATCATTGAAGGCGATCCGGAGAACCGTCAGGAAGTGGCGGATCGCGTCTCGCCGCCACTTCTCTGTGAGGAAGCGATAGGCTGAACGACCGTGCTCGATACCGATCCTCTCCAACGCCACAACGGTCATGTCGCCCCGGACGGATCGTCCGAGGGGCCTACCGCGTTCACCCGGAACGGCCATCGCCCGGTACTCGTGCTGAACCAGAACTACGAGCCGCTGCACGTGGCGACGGTACGGCGGGCCCTCGTGCTCTGGCTGAGCGGCAAGGCCGAGATCCTGGAGACCTACGACCAGGACGTCGCCACGGCCCAGCGACGCTTTCCCGCACCGTCGGTCATCCGCCTGCACACGCTCGTCAAACGTCCTCCGGTGCGCGTCCGGTTGACGCGACGCGAGGTGTTCCTCCGCGACGACTTCACCTGCCAGTACTGCGGCGTCCGCACGCACGATCTCACGATCGATCACGTCGTCCCGCGCTCCCGCGGCGGTCCGCATACGTGGGAGAACGTGGTGAGCGCGTGCCGTGCCTGCAACCACCGGAAGGGGGGCAAGTCGCTGGCCGAAGCCCGGATGCAGCTGCTCCGTCAACCGTTCGAGCCACGGCCAGGCCGCTATTACCACGTCCAACGCTTGCTCCGCACCCCGGTCCACGAGAGCTGGCGGAAGTTCCTGCCCGATCTTGACGCCACCGGTCGACGCAGTCGATAACTCGAGCGACGACGCGCCGGCACACGCGTCGGGTCTGTCCGTTGCCGAAGGGGGAGACATGCTCGACCTGAGGCTGATTCGCGAACAACCGGATCTCGTCCGCGAAGCGCTGCGCAAGCTCAACACGGAAGCGCCGATCGACGAGATCCTGACGCTCGACGAGCGGCGCCGCCAGTTGGTCGCTGAGGTCGAGCGGCTCAAGGCCCAGCGCAATGCCGAATCGAAGCGGATCGGCCAGATGCCACCCGGCCCGGAGCGCGAGGCGGCGATCGCCGCGATGCGCGCCCTCGGAGAGCGGATCGAGGAACTCGATCGCGAACTCGCGGCGGTCGAGGAGCGCCTGCAGGCGCTCCTGCTCGAGGTACCGAATCTGCCCGATCCCGACGTGCCGGTCGGCCCCGACGAGAGCGGCAACGTCATCGTCCGACACTGGGGCGAACCGCGAACCTTCGATTTTCCGGTCAAGCCGCACTGGGAACTCGCCGAGGAACTCGGCCTGATCGACTTCGAGCGAGGCGTCAAGATCGCCGGGAGCCGGTTCTACGTCCTGCGCGGCGACCTCGCTCGGTTGCAGCGGGCGCTCATCGCGTGGATGGTCGATCTCCACGTCAACGAGCACGGGTACCTGGAAGTCTATCCCCCGTTCCTCGTGCGCCGCGAAGCCATGATCGGCACCGGCAACCTGCCGAAGTTCGGCGACAACCTCTACCATGACGAGGAAACCGATCTCTGGTTGATCCCGACCGCCGAGGTGCCGGTCACCAACCTGTTCCGCGACGAGATCCTGCCACCCGGCTCGCTGCCGATCTATTTGGTCGCCGCGACGCCGTGCTTCCGCAAGGAGAAGGTCTCGGCCGGACGGGACGTGCGCGGCATCAAGCGGGTGCACCAGTTCGAGAAGGTCGAAATGGTCAAGTTCGTCGAGCCGGAGCACTCCGACGAAGAGCTCCAACGGCTCGTCGCCGACGCGGAGGACGTGCTGCGCCGGCTGGAACTTCCCTATCGAGTCGTCCAGATGTGCACCGGCGACCTCTCGTTCACCGCCGCGAAGAAGTTCGACCTCGAGGTGTGGGCACCAGGGTCGCAAGAGTGGCTCGAGGTGTCGTCCTGCTCCAACTTCCGCGACTTCCAGGCTCGCCGCGCCAATATCCGCTTCCGCCCTAGCGAGGGAGCTCGCCCGCAGTACGTCCATACGCTGAACGGATCCGGACTCGCGCTCCCGCGGACGCTCATCGCGATCATGGAAAACTACCAGCAGCCGGACGGCTCGATCGAGATCCCGGCCGTCCTGCGCCCCTACATGGGCGGACAAGAACGGATCGGACCGCAGCCGGCCTACTGGGAACCGGCCCAGGCACGACGGGCACGCGAGCAGGCGCTCGCCGGAGACGGTTGACGATGCCGAGCGTGCTGGTGCTCGAAGCGAGCGGGTCGCCCTCCGAGATAGGGGAGACGCTCGGTCGCGCCCTCCAGCCGATCTTGCGCGAAGCGGTCGAGCGTCACCGCTCGTACCTCGCGGCCAACGGTATCGGTTGGGACCGTGCGCTCGCCCTCGCCGCGCGCTTGCGCGACGACCTCGCGGCGAACCTCCCGGCGACGGCCGAAGAACTCGCAGCGATGGCCCGGGCGGCGGCTCTCGACGTCGATGCGCTGGTCAGCCTGAACGCGCTCCAGGAGACACTGGTGCTCGCACGCCGGCTTCCCGTGGACGAAGGGTGCACGAGCCTGGCCGTTCCGCCGGCAGCGACGGCCGACGGAAGCGTGCTCCTGGCGCACAACGAGGACGCGCTCCCGTGCCGCCACGAGCAGGTCTACGTGGTCCGTTGCCGACCGCGCGACGAGCCGGCGTTCGTCGCCTTCGCGTACAGCGGACTCTTCCTCTACCAGGGCGTGAACGAACTCGGCATCGGCTCCACCGGCAACGCGCTCCGGATGACCGATATCCGGATCGGTGTCCCCAAGCTCTTCCTCTATCGCGAGGTGCTCCGCGCGACGACGCTGCCCAGCGCGATCCGGGCCGCGCTCCTCCCCGAACGGGCGAACGGCAACAACCATCTGATCGCGACCGCTGAGGGAGAGATCTACGACGTCGAGGTGAGCGGTCGGCGCTCGGCACTCCACTACGTCGGCAACGCCCCCTTCGCGCACACCAACCATGTCCTGGCTGCCGAACTGCGCGACCTCGAAGAAGGGAAGACGTTGGGCTCCCAGCTGCGGCGCAACCGCGCTCAGCGACTCCTCGAACTGGAAGCCGGCCGGCACACCGTCGATACCTTGCGCAGGATCCTGAGCGATCACGCCAACGGCCCGGACGCGATCTGCAAGCACCTCGATCCGACGAGGGACGACGCGAGCCGGACAATCGCAGGGCTGGTCATCGACGTGACGGCACGCGAGCTCTGGGTCGCAGCGGGACCTCCCTGCCGCGCACCGTTCGAACGTGTCCCGCTCGCCTGAGGGGAGGCAGCGATGGACAAGGTGATCGTCTCCGTCGCGACAACCGGAAGCTGGACCACGCGCGAGCAGACCCCGTATGTCCCGATCACCGAAGAGGAGATCGCCGCCGAAGCGATCCGCTGCTGGCGGGAGGGCGCCGCGATCGTCCATATCCACGTGCGCGACGACCAGGGACGCGTCACCAGCGATCCAGCTCGGTACGCCCGCGTCCGCGACCTCATCCGCGAGCAGGGCTGCGACATCGTCCTGAACTTCTCGACCGGCGGGGGAGCCGGTATCGTCCCCGACGAGGAGCGTATCGCCCCGGTGCGGCTGCGCCCCGAGCTCGCTTCCTTCGACGCCGGTTCGCTGAACTTCGGTGACCGCGTCTTCGTCAACTCCCCAGCTTTCCTGGAGGCGCTCGCGCAGGAGATGCGCGTCTACGGCGTGAAGCCGGAGATCGAATGCTTCGAGAGCGGCTTCATCGAAACCGCCAAGCGCTTCATCGAACGGGGATTGATCCAGCCGCCCTACTGGTTCCAGATGGTGTTGGGGGTCCGAGGCGGGGCACCGGCCACGGTCGACCAGCTCGTCCACATGGTCCGGCAGCTCCCGCCCGGCTCGCTCTGGTCAGTGTGCGCCATCGGGCGCCACCAGCTGCCGATGAACGTCGCGGCGCTGGTGATGGGCGGGCACGTCCGCACCGGTCTCGAAGACAACATCTACTATTCGTATCGCGTCCTCGCCGAGGGGAACGCGCCGCTCGTCGCGCGGATCGTTCGCATCGCGCGCGAACTCGGGCGGGAACCGGCCTCACCGAGCGAGGTGCGCCAGCTGCTCGGGTTGCCACCGTTCCAGCAGTGAGCGACGATGCGCCGCCCGCGGATCGCCATCGCTGAACTCTCGCACGAGACGAACGCCTTCGCCCGGATACGCGTCGACCTCGCGTTCGCCGAGCGCTGCGGCATCGCTCGCGGCACGGCGGTGATCGACCGTGCCCGGGACACCGCGACCGTGCTCGCCGGATTCGTCGATGCCGCCAACATGCTCGGGTTCGAGTTGGTCCCGCTCCTCGCCGTCTGGATCACGCCCGCGGGCATGGTCACGCGCGAGGCGTACGAGACTTTGGTGGGGGAACTCCTCGATGGTCTGCGCGCAGCTGCGGTCGACGGCGTGTTGCTCTCGCTCCACGGCGCGATGGTCGCCGAACATGTGGCCGACGCCGATGGGGAACTCCTGCGTCGCGTGCGAGCGACGCTCGGCCCCCAGGTCCCGGTCGTGGCAGTCCTCGACCTGCACGCGAACATCAGCCCGCTCATGGTTGCGCACGCCGATGTCCTGATCGGCTACCATACCTACCCGCACGTCGACCAGCGCGAACGCGGTCGGCAAGCCGGGCAGCTCCTGGCCCGGCTCCTCCGACGCGAGCTCCGTCCCGCTCCAGCGCTCGTCAAGCCGCCGATGCTGCCGACGTCGCAGCGCATGACGACCGATCGGCCTCCGATGCGGGTCCTCCTGGATCGGGCAGAGGCGATGGAAACCGATCCCCGCGTTCTCGACGTCACGGTCGCTGGTGGATTCCCGCCGGCCGACGTGCCGGAAGCAGGACTCAGCGTCCTCGTGACGACCGACAGCGATCCGTTCCTGGCGCGACAGCTCGCCGAGGAGCTGGCTCGGCTGGCCTGGGACCTGCGCCACGGCTTCCTCGGCGGTGTGGCCACCTGGGACGAAGCCGCTGCAGCGTTGCGAACGATCGAGCGCGGACCGCTCGTCCTCGTCGACATCGCCGATAACCCGTGGACCGGTGGTCCGGGCGACAGCGTCGAACTCCTGCGGTTCCTGCTCGGCGAGAACGTGCGCCCGGCCGCGCTCGCGCTCGTCCGCGACCCGGAAGTCGTCGCGCACTGTTTCCGTGCCGGGGTCGGGGCGACCGTGGAGGTGCTTTTCGGCGGCAAGACCGACGACCTGCACGGGCCGCCGCTCCGGGTCCGAGGCAACGTGCGGGCGCTCTCCGATGGACGCTACGTGAACGCCGGGCCGATGCTCGCAGGGGTTGTCGTCGACCTCGGTCGGACGGTCGTGCTCGAGGTCGACGGCATCGCGGTGCTGGTGACCGAACGGGCCGAGTCGCCGATCGACCTCAACGTGTTCCGCGCGCACGGTATCGAGCCGACCGAGCAACGTGTCCTCGCCCTGAAGGGCAAAGGACACTTCCGGGCTGCCTTCGAGCCGATCGCCGAGCGCGTGCTCCTCGTCGAGGGGCCAGGCATCACCGGAAGCGACCTGCGCCGCCTCCCGTTCCGCAACATCCGCCGGCCGATCTGGCCGCTCGACTTGGACTAACGATCTTCGCAGACGTACTCGGCCAGCCGCAACGAGACGACCCTCGAACAGCCGTCGTCGCCCATGGTCACACCGTACAGCGCGCCGGCTGCCTCGATCGTGGTGCGATTGTGCGTGACGACGAGGAACTGCGTCCGCGTCGCCAGACGCTCGAGGAGACCGCGGAAGCGGAGGACGTTCGCCTCGTCGAGTGCCGCGTCGACCTCGTCGAGCACGCAGAACGGCAGGGGATCGAGGTGGAGCAGAGCGAAACGGAGGGCGATGGCGGTGAGCGCCCGCTCGCCACCGCTCAGCTGCTGGATCGAGCGGACCCTTTTGCCGGCCGGCTGCACGACGAGCTCGACCCCCTCGATCGCGCCGCTCCCGTCACGAGCGACCAGGCGCGCACGGCCGCCACCGAAGAGTTCCGCGAACGTCGCAGCGAAGGCCTGGTCGAGCGCCCGCAGCGATCGGGCGAAACCGCGCTCGATCTGACGATCGAGATCGGCGAGTAGTTTCCGCAGGGCACGGATCGTCGCGCGGACATCCTCGAGTTCGGCGCGGAGCTGCTCGTACCGCGTCCGCTCGCTCTCGTACTGGGCGATCGCCGCCTCCCCGAAGCGGCTCAGCTCCTGCCAGCGCCGCCGGAGTTCCGCGACCGTGCGCTCGAGCCGCTCGGGCGGCTCGCCGATCTTGTCCGAGACGGCCACGAGTTCGTCGAGAAGCGCGCTGCGTTCGCCGTTCCAGGCGAGCTCCCAGCGCGCGGCGTCGAGAACGTTCCGCTCCGCGTCGGTTGCTCGCTCGAGCGCCGCGCGGGCCTGGGCGAGTGCGCGTTCGAGAGAGCGCACACGGTCCTGCACCACGGTGCGCTCGTGTTCGAGCGCCGCCAATCGGGCGTCGCACTGCTCCAGCGCCTCGGCCAGGGTCGCTTCCTGCCGGTCGAGGTCAGCGACATCGGCCGCGAGCGTAGTGGCTTCCTCTTCCGCTCGGTCGACGGCTTTCAGGAGCGCTGCGTGCTCGCTTTCCAGTGCGGTCGAGCGCTCGCTGAACTCGCGGAGCACGGAGGCGAGTCGTGCGATCTGCTGTTCGACGCGATCGCGTTCCCGCGTGACGGCGTCGAGGCGCTCGCGCACCGTGACGAGCTCGCGCGCCAGGCGCTCCCGCTCGGAATCCGGCGCCGCGAGCGCGGTGACCTCGCGGTCGAGCTCGGCTCTGCGGAGCGCCAGCGCTTCCAGCGCGCGGGAGAGTTCCGTCTCGCGCTGGGCGAGCTGGCCGATCCGCTGGTCGTCCTTCTCCAGGAGCGACCGGAGTTCCTCGGTCGAACGCTCGGCCCGCTCCAGCCGATCGGCGAGTGCCGCTCGCTCGCGGTCGAGCCGCTCCCGGAACGCGAGGAGCTCCTTCCGCTCGCGCTCCAGTGCCTCCATCGCCTCGCGTCCGGCGTGCAACTGCGCACGCGCTTCGTCGTGCTGCGCGGCAGCGGTCGCGAGTTCCCGCTGCGCCTCGTCGAGGACCCGAGCCAGGCGCTCGCTGCGTTCGGCGAGCAGGCGCCGCTCGCGCGCCGAGGAGAGAACGCCCCGCTCGCGCGTGCGTCCCGCACCGCCAGTCACCGAGCCGGTCGGACGGGCGATTTCCCCCTCGCGCGTGACGATCGTCCAACCTGGGGGAAGCTGCGGCAGCACGCGGCGCGTCGTCGGCAGGTCAGCGACGACGAGGACGCGGCCGAGGAGCGCCCGGACGATCGGCTGGAGCGGCGGTGGTGCCGCCACGAGCTCGGCAGCGATGCCGACGATGCCCGGCTGCCCCTGCACGAGCGGCAACCGGGCCGGAGCTGCCGCACGCACGGTGTCCAGCGGATGGAACGTCGCCCGACCGGCTCGATGGGCCTTGAGGTAGGCGATCGCTGCCTCGGCGTCGCTCCACCGTTCGACGACGATGTCGTGCAGGTGATGACCGAGGGCTGCCTCAATGGCGGTCTCGAGTTCGGCCGGCACCTCGAGCAGCGCCCCCAGCGTCCCGACGATCCCCCGGAGTTCCCCGCGCTTCGCTGCCGCCAGCACCGCGCGGGGGGCGCTGGCGAGCAGGTCGGCCTCGAGCGCGTGGGCGAGCGCCTCGAGCTTCGTTCGGGTCACCACGAGTTCGCGCTCCACTTCCCGCACTGTCCGACTCCGCTGCTCGAGTTCCGCACTGGCGCGGGCGAGCTGCGCGGACCGGCGCTCGACCTCGCTCCGCGCAGCGGTCAGTCGCCGCTCCACGAGCGCCAGGCGATGGGCGACGTGCTCGTCTTCGCCCACCCGTGCGCGGAGTTCCTGCTCGTACTCGGCGATCGCGGCATCGAGCCGTGCGAGTTCCTGTCGGCGGGCCTCGCGCGCCGCGAGCAGCGCCGCCCGCTCGCGCGTGCACCGCTCGCGTTCGCCAGCGAGGCGCTCCTGCTCCCGCTCGAGCGCCGCGAGTTCGGCCCGGATGGCCTCGGCGCGACGCTGTCGCTCGGCGAGTTCGGCCTCGTAGCGCTGGAGTTCGCGCTCGAGCCGCACGAACTCGTCAGCCAGCGCCTGTTGCGTCGCCGCGAGCCGCTCCGCTTCCTCGTCGAGCGCCGCCGAGTCGTCGCGCGCGCGGGCATGGTCGCGGGTCAGCGCTGCGAGCTGGGCAGCGAGCGCCGCTGCCCGGGTGCGAGCGAGGTCGGCCTCGTGGCGAACCTCGCGGAGCCGTGCCGCCGTCTCCTCGCGACGACGAGCCAGTCGTTCGCGCTGGCTCCGGAGCTCGTCGCGCGCGCGACGCTGCTCCGCCCAGCGGCGAGCGCACTCCTCGTCGGCACGTTGCGCTGCCGCGTACTCCGCTTCCAGCGTCGCCAGCCGGGCCTGCAGCTGGGCGGTCTCGGCACGGGCGCGTGCCCACCGGGCGGCGAAGAGGTGCAGCGTCGCCTCGCGCAAGGCCGCGCGTACCGCCAGGGCTTCGCGCGCGCGTTCCGCTGCGACGGCGAGCGAGCGGACATGCGGTTCGAGTTCCTGGAGGAGATCTTCGAGACGCCCGGCATGGTGCTCGGCTTCGGCGAGTTGCTGACGTGCTTCGGCCTGCCGCAAGCGGAGCGCCGTGAGCCCGGCTGCGTGCTCGAGATCCTCCCGGCGCTCGGTCGGTCGCTGGTCGAGCACCCGGTCAACAGCCCCTTGCCGAACGATGATCCAGTCGGCACGGAGCGCGGCGGCGATCCGGAGGACATCGCGCAAGCGTGCGCGAGCACCGTTGACGAGGTACTGGTTCTCGCCGTCCCGGAAGACCCGACGGGTCAGGCTCACCTCGCGGAAGGGAAGACCGAGTTCCTCTTCGTCCTGCTCGAGCACCAGCGTCACCTCGGCCATCCCCAGTCCGGCTCGGCCCGGCCCGCCGGCGAAGATGACGTCCTCGCCGCGCCGGCCGCGCACCGCCGCGCCGCTCTGTTCGCCGAGGACCCAGGCGATCGCCTCGGCGAGGTTCGACTTACCCGACCCGTTCGGGCCGACGATCGCCGTGATCCCGGGATCGAAGACGAGTTCGACCGGATCGGCGAAACTCTTGAAACCGAGCAGGCTGAGGCGCTTCAAGCGGACAGCCATCGGTCGAACACCGGTCAGTCCGGGTAGCCGTGCGGGAAGCGGGTATGCCAACGAACCGCCGAGGCGATGATGTCCTCGATTCCATAGCGGGGACGCCAGCCGAGCACGCGTTCGGCCTTCGCGAAACTTGCGTACTTGACCGGCGGTTCACCCGGCCGTGGTTCCCCACGTTCGATGGGGAAGCGCACCCCGGTGAGCGCTTGGACGAGCTCGACGATCTGACGAGTGGAATACCCGATACCGCTCCCGAGATTGAGCACGTCCGTGGGATGGCCACGGCGGAGAACCTCGAGCGCCCGGACATGCGCGTCGGCCAGGTCGAGGACGTGCACGTAGTCGCGGATCGTCGTGCCGTCCGGCGTCTCGACCGGCGGCGAGGTGAGCCGGAAGGGCTGCAAGCCGAGCGCCCCGCGGATCGCGTTCGGGATGAGGTGCTCTTCCGGTCGGTGGTCTTCGCCCATGGAACCGTCCAGGGCGGCACCGGCCGCGTTGAAGTACCGGAGACTGATCGAGCGGAGCCCATAGGCCGCATCGTACCAGCGGAGGTAGTGCTCGACCTGGAGTTTCGTCGCGCCGTAAGGATTCGTCGGCTCGGTCGGATGGTCTTCGTCGAGCGGAAGGTAGCGCGCTTCTCCGTAGACCTCCGACGTCGAGGAATAGACGACGAAGGGGACGTCGTGGGCGAGACACGCCTCCAGCAGCACGATCGACCCGCCGACGTTGTGGACGACGTACTTGTTCGGGTTCTCGACCGACTCGCGCACCGAGGTGTAGGCAGCTAGGTGCACGACAGCGTCGAAACGCCAGCGCCGGAAGCAGGCGAAGACCGCTTCGCGGTCGACGAGTTCACCGACGACGAGCGGCGCCTGGACGGCAGCACGATGGCCCTGGCGGAGATTGTCGTAGACGACGACCTCGTAGCCGGCTTCCTGCAGCGCGCGGACCGTGAAGGAACCGACGTACCCGGCTCCACCGGTGACGAGGACGGTGAAGGACGCGTGCATCGAGCGCTCTCCTCCTCGGGAGTCAGGAGCGACGCGCCGCTGCGACAGCGCTCCACGCTGCCGACTCGTCGGCGAGCTCCGGCGGCGATTCCCAGTCGGCGAACCAGGCGAGGATCCGCGCGATGTCCTCGGCCGGAACCTCGGCCAGTCGCCGGATCGAGCCATAGCGCGGGTCAGCGCAAGCCACCGCGAGCACCTTGTCGTCGCCGCCGGACCGCCGGAACAACCCGACCGGCCGGACGAGGAGGCGGGTTCCGGTCGGCAGCGGTTCGCTCGCTAGAACGACGACGTCGAGCGCGTCGTCGTCGCAAGGATTGTACGTGCCGACGAGGTAGCCGTAGTTCGCCGGCCAAGGACGGCGCGCGTGCGGATGCGCGTAGGTGCGCCATTCCCCTCGCGACGCGTCGAAGACGTGCCGCACGAGCGACCCGGCCGGGTCCTCGATCACGGCATCGATGCAGTCACCGGCTCGAGCGGAAGATCGCTTCTCGCACCCCATTGCGCCCACGATCCGTCATAGACCCGCACGTCCGGGAAGCCGAGCAATCGAAGCGAGACATAGGTGATCGCCGCGTTCGGACTGTGCAGGCCGGTCACGAGCACACGCTGTTCGGGTCGGACGCCGGCTGCCCGGTAGAGCGCGGCGAGTTCGTCCGGCGCGCGGAAGGCGACCGGCGGATCGCCGGCGAGCAGCGCCGGCCAGGGTACGGAAACCGCCCCGGGAATGCGTCCGCGTCGCAGGCGCCCTTGCCACGTTTCCGCCAGCTCGGCGGTCGTCCGGTTGTCGACGAGCCGCGCGTCCGGATCGCCGAGCGCGCCCAGGACATCGGGGAGCTCGGCGAGCACCTCGTAACGGAGAACCGCCCGGAACGTCCCGGCTGGCGGCCGAGGCGGGAGCGCGCGGGTCGTCGGGAGGCCCGCCCCGACCCAGGCAGCCCAGCCACCGTGCAGCAGGCGGACACTCTCGAAGCCGACCGCGTGCAGGAACCAGAGCCAGCGGCAGGCGGCGCGCCCGTCACCGCGTTCGTAGACGACCACCTCGTCGCCGGGATCAAGCCCGAGATCGCGCAGGAGCTGGCTCCGCCGCGGTTCGCCGATGAGCATCCCGTACACGTCGTTGTGGATTTCGATCGTGTCCTGCCACCATACGTGGTAGGCACCGGGAATGTGGCCGGCGGCGTACTCGCGGAGCGGGCTCGCATCGAGGACGACGAGCGCGGGATCACCGAGCCGCGCCGCCAGTTCCTGCGGCTCGACGAGCAGCTGCGCACCCGGATAGCTCGCCGCCGGAGCGAGCGGGGGAGGAGCGGTCCCCCGGCGACACGCGCCCAACGCGCTCGCCAGCGCGAGCGTCAGGAAGCCCCTCCGCGTCGTTCCCATCGACGACTCGCCTCGATTCGCCGGCGATCCGCGCGGACCAGGCACTCTGGTGCCTGGTCCGCGCCAGCACTATCCTACCGAGCGGCGCTCACTGGATCGCGTAGTCGATCGCCACCGAGACGACGACGAGCGTCTCACCGACCGGAACGGCTTTGGCTTCCGGCGCACCTTGGGCGACCGGAACCGGCACCGGCGGCGTGGAGACCGACTCGACGATCCGTACCGGTGCGCCCAGCCCGACGCCGGTCAGTTGCGCCAGCTGCGCGGCCTTCTCACGGGCATCCCGAACGGCGAGCTCCCGCGCCTGGCGGAGCGCCGCTTGCGGATTGGCGACGGAGAAAGCGATGCCGCTCACCGAGTTGGCTCCGGCCTGCACCGCCTGGCTGAGCACGGTGCCCACCTGCTCCACCGGACGGACTTGGGCTTCGACGAGATGCGTCACGCGATACCCGGTCACCGGAGCGCTCGGTTGCTGCCAGTCCCGTTCCACGTTGATCGCGTAGACGACCGTGCGGATTCGGTTCTCCGGGATCCCGGCCTGACGGAAGACCGCCAGGATGGCGTCCATCCGTCGTTCGACCTCCCGCTGCGCAGCAGCCGGGTCGGGATCGAACACCTCCGCGCCCAGGGTCAGCGTCGCGGTATCCGGAGGCAATGCCACGCGCCCCTCGCCCGACACGCTGATCGTCCGCTGCGACGTCGCCTCCTGCGCCGCGACCGGGAGCGCACCGCCGCGCCGGACAGACGCACCGAGCACGAACGCGGACAGGACCAGCAACCCGAGGATCGCTACCGTCGGCAACCAGACTCGTCGCATCGTTCCACCTCCTCGTCGGCAATCCGTCACCACGAGAGAGACGACGGCCCCCCCTCAGCGGTTCCCGATCCGTGAACTGCCGGAGAGACGAGGCGGACGCGCGACGAGCGGCAGGACGAAGCCGAAGACCGAGCCGACAGCGGAGAGAAGCGCGAGGAGGCCAGCCAGCACGACGACCACCACGCGACCCGTGCCGCTGCCGAACCCTACCGGACGCTCCTGCTCCCGATCGGTCGACGGAACGACCGCCTTCGCCTGCGGCGAAGGCGTCGCCTCTCCGACCTCGGCTGGCGTCCCCGCCAGCGCCTGGACCGCGGTGACCGACTCGCCGCCAGCACCGGCTTCGGCCGGGGTCGGTTCCGGAGCGGCGAGGGCGACCGCCGTCGGCGTGCTCGCCGCAACGCGTTGTGGCGGAGGCGAAGCACGGGGCCACGCCAGCGCGCTCGAGAGAAGGACGACCAGGAAGGTCGCAGCGAGGAGCGTCGTCACACGGATCGGCCAGCGGTAGCGCCACCACCAGGGGACGGGCCGCAGGGCTGCCACCGCAGCGGGATCGAACGAAAAGTCTCGAGGGAGCGCCGGGGCGGGGAGCGAGCGGAGGGCACCGGCGATCGTCCGATACTGCTCCCACCGCTGGCGGCACTCGGCACAGGACGCCAGGTGTGCGGCAGCGGCCGGTGGGAGCTCCTCGGTCGCCAGGAGCGCCAGTTCCTCGTCGGCGATGTGGCTCACGTGGCGCGTCATCGGTCCTCGACCTCACTCCATCGGCGGCATCGAGTCGCTCGCCCCCGGCTCTCTTTGAGGGAGACGTCCGGACAGCTCGAGGAGTTCCCGCGCTCGGGGATCGGCTTCGAGCAGCTGCCGGAGGCGAACACGAGCGCGAGCGAGACGGGACTTGACGGTTCCGACCGGGATCTCGAGCACCTCGGCGACCTCGTCGTACGGCAGCCCCTCCACATCGACGAGCAGGACGACCGCACGCTGGTCCGGCGGGAGCAGCGCGAGGGCAGCTTCGAGGGCAGCCTGCAGTCCGGTGTGCTCGACGCCCGGGGACGCCTCGACATCCCGAGCCGGCTCGGGGGCGCGCTCGAGCGGGACGCGCGGATGACGACGCGCCGCCCGCAGGTGATCGAGCGCCGCATTGTGCGCGATCCGCAGCACCCAGGCGCGGAAGTTGGTGCCCCGGAAGCGATCCAGCCCGAAGTACGCGCGAACGAAGGCCTCCTGCACGATGTCTTCCGCCGCATCGCGGTCACCGAGCAGCCTGAGAGCGACGGCGAACACGACGCCTTGGTAGCGACGAACCAGCGTCGCGAACGCTGCGTGATCGCCTGCCTGCGCTGCTGCGACCAGAGACGCGTCGGAGTCTTCGGTACCCATCGCGAGCGATCATCCTCCCGCTGCCGGAACGGTACTCGGGAAACAGCCGCCTGTCCAGCGAGCGACCGCTGCGGATCTTCGCGGAGAACTTCGGGAAAGACCGTCGATAGCACTCGCGTACCGGTGACCGGCCCCCTGCACGCTAGCCCAAAAGTCCTATACATGGTCTGTGCTGAACGGTCGAAATGTCGAAGCAGCGAGAGAGCTACCGAGGGAAGGTCGAGATTCGTGAAGACCGAGACGCAGTCGACCGACCGGAAACGTACCCCGTCGCTCGTCCTCGCGGATCCGCAGGCTGCCGTTCGGCAGAGCCTCCGTCACTACCTCGAGGCGCACGAGGATCTACGTGTCGTCGCCGAGACGGGTGAACTCGCTCGCCTGGCCAGTCTCATCGAGTGGCAGCGCCCCGACGTCGTCCTGGTTTCGGCACAGTACGGGCCGGTGCTCCCGAGGTTCGTCCGCGCGATCCGCCGGGCGCCCGCCGTCTCTCCAGTCGGCGATAGAGTGCTGCCGAAAGTCGTCGTCTACGGTCTCGGGAACGAACACGATTTCGTTCTCTCGCTGGCACGCGCCGGCGTCGATGCGCTGGTCGCCGCCGAGGACGGCGTCGAGGTGCTGCGCACCGCGCTCCGCTCCGTCCTGCGCGGCGAGCAGTACGCGAGCGGCATCTACAGCGGGCTCTTGCTCCGCGAAGTCCAACGATGGAGCGTCCTGCAGGAGAGTCAACCGGGGGTGCGACTGACCCGCCGCGAAGTGCAGCTCCTGCAGCTGGTCGCCTCGGGACTCAGCAACAAGGAGATCGCCGAAGTCCTCTGTCTCGCCGAGAGCACGGTCAAGAATCGGCTGTCGCTCCTCTTCGACAAGCTGGGAGTGAAGGACCGCACCCAGGCGGCCATCTTCGCGCTCGCCAACGGCGTACTCCACCAGCCGCTTCCCGAGCCCCGTCCGCTGCCCGACGCCTAGTCGGCGCCCGGTACCGGGAGACGCAACTGCTGGAGCCATCGCGCCCAGTTCGGAACCGGCTCGCGTGCCGCTGCGACCGCTGACGGCTCGGACACCGTCGGGCCTTCCTGCCACTCGACGAACAAGACGGTCTCTCCAGGATAGGTGAGGTTCAGCTCGCGACGCGCCGTCCGTTCGACGTAGGCGCGGTACCGGTCGCCGTCGAGCGCTGCGAGTTCCTGGGCCAGGCGATCGCGCTCGGCCACGAGCTCGGCCAATGCCCGTTGTCGCTCGGCGACTTGCGCCTCCAGCTGCCGCGCACGCCAGGCTTGCTGCCCGAAGGCGACGACGAAGTAGAGCGCGATGGCGAAGCTCACCGCCACCAGGAGCGCCGTCCGCAGCCACGCCACTGCCGGTCGCATCGCTCAGACCTCGACGGCGAGCTTCGGCCACCGCGTGTGCCACGATGTCGCCCGCTCGTAGGCGTGCGCGACGCGCAGGAGCGTCGCTTCGTCGAACGGCCGACCCATGAACTGCAGGCTGACCGGAAGATCGTGGACGAAACCGCATGGAACGGCGATCGCCGGGAGTCCCGCCATGTTCGCGGGGATCGTGAAGACGTCGGACAGGTACATCTGGAGAGGATCGGCCGTCCGTTCGCCCAGGCGGAAGGCGACGGTCGGCGAGGTGGGCGCGGCGATCACGTCGACCCGCGCGAAGGCTTCGTCGAAATCGCGCTTGATCAGTGTCCGCACTTTCTGCGCCTTCACGTAGTAGGCGTCGTAGTATCCGGCGCTGAGCGCGTAGGTGCCGAGCATGATGCGGCGCTTGACCTCCGGACCGAACCCCTCCCCGCGCGTCCGTAGGTAGCGCTCCAGGAGCGTTTCGCCGGGAAGGCTCAGGCCGTACTTGATGCCGTCGTAGCGCGCGAGGTTGGCGCTCGCTTCGGAGGGAGCGATGATATAGTAGGTCGCGAGCGCGTACTCGGTGTGCGGCAAGGAGATCGGTACCAGCTCGGCGCCCAACTCCTGGAGGGTGACGAGCGCCTGCTCGATCGCTTCTTCCACGGCCGGATCCATGCCACCCACGCGGTACTCGGCTGGGATACCGATGCGGAGCCCGCGGATGTCGCCCGTCAAGGCTGCTCGGTAGTCCGGCACGGCGACGGGAACCGAGGTCGAGTCCGCCGGGTCGTGCCCGGCGATCGCCTGCAGGAGAATCGCGATATCTTCGACGGTGCGTCCGAACGGCCCGATCTGGTCGAGGCTCGAGGCGAACGCGATGAGGCCGTAGCGGGAGACGCGCCCGTACGTCGGCTTGAGTCCGACGATGCCACAGAAACCAGCCGGCTGCCGGATTGACCCACCCGTGTCGGAGCCGAGGGCGAGCATCGCCTCGCCGGCGGCGACGGCAGCGGCCGAGCCACCGCTCGATCCCCCGGGCACCCGGTCGAGGTCCCACGGGTTGCGAGTCGAACCGAAGGCGGAATTCTCGGTCGAGGAACCCATCGCGAACTCGTCGGTATTCGTCTTCCCGACGAACACCGCATCGTGCTCCCGGAGCCGGGCGACGACGGTCGCGTCGTAGGGCGAGACGAATCCCTGGAGGATGCGGGACCCCGCCGTCGTCGGCGCGTCGACGGTACAGAGGTTGTCCTTCAACGCGATCGGGATACCGGTCAAAAGGGTCGCCTCGCCGCGAGCGATACGGGCATCGGCAGCCTGTGCCTGTCGTCGCGCGAGGTCGGGAGTGAGGGTGATGAAGGCGTGGATCCGCGGTTCGAGCCGCTCGATCTGGGCGAGATGCGCTTCCAGGAGCTCGATCGCACTCACCTCGCGCCGATCGAGCAAGCGGCGGGCCTGCGCTACGGTCAGGCGAACGAGCTCGCTCGTCACCGCACTACCCCTTCAGCTCTGCTCGAGGACCGCGTGCACTCGGAAGAAACCGTCCTCGCTCTCGGGCGCGTTCGCCAGCACCGCTTCGACCGGAAGCGAGGGACGGATCTCGTCGTCGCGCCAGACGTTCTGCAGCGCGATCACTTGTGCCGTCGGTGGAATTGCTTCGGTATCGAGTTCCTGAATGCGGCTGACATGCTCGAGGATCAACGAGAGCTGCTCGCGCATCCGCTCCCGTTCCTCTTCCGTCAGGCCGAGACGAGCGAGCATCGCGACGTGATCGACGATCTCCCGGCTCAAGCGCATCGCCGCTCCTCCCCTCTGCCGGGCCGCAGTGTACCACGTCCGGCGTCAGCCTTCCGGAAGTGCGTTCCTGGCGATGACCTCGCGATACCAATAGTAGCTCGCCTTGGGGATGCGTTCCAGCGTCGCGAAGTCTACATACACGATGCCGAACCGCTTGCTGTACCCGTAGGCCCACTCGAAATTGTCGAGCAGCGACCAGACGAAGTAGCCCGCCAGCGGTACGCCGGCCGCGAGCGCGCGGCGCGCCGCCGCGAAGTGCGCCGCGAGGTAGGCGATCCGCCGGTCGTCCTGGACTCGCCCATCGACGAGGACGTCGGCATAGGCCGCCCCGTTCTCGGTGATGTAGATGGCCGAAGG
>JANZZC010000151.1 GCA_026419575.1 Thermomicrobium sp.
GGGCCTGGGGAGGAGCCGCTCGCGCTGTCGCGACGTCCCAGAGCCAGCGCAGGGCGGCCGCCGCGGCGAGCGAACCGCGCGCCGTCAGGACGGCGACAGCGCCGAGCGCCTCGAAGTAGTAGCGCGGACCGTACATCTGGCCCGCTGTCCAGTACGCGATGTGGACGGCGACCAGCGTGGTCGCCTGAGCCGCCAGTGCGAGGTCCCAGGCGAGGTCGGTCGGGAGCTCCGGGCGCCGGACGTCGCGGAGGAGGGGCCAGAGCAGGAGCCGACCTACTGCGGCGGTCACCGCGAGCAGCGCCGGGAGCAGGTCGAGTCGACCCGGCCAACCGTACAGTACCTGTTCGAGCAGCCGGAGGTTGTAGCGCGTGTTCAGGAGTCCCTCGGCGACCGTGTGCGTGCCGTCGGGAGAGATGCCGGTGCCGAAACCGACCTTGTCGAAGGGCCACCAGAGTTCGTAGCCGAAAACGAGCGGATCGCCGGTCGTGAGAAGGTTGTACGCGAGCAAGGCAGCGCACCCGAGCATGCCGCCGGACGCGTAGAGGAGTCCGACAGGCCGCCAGGCAGAGTACCGCCACAGTCGCCACAGCGACCAGACGACGAAGGGTGCGGCGACACCGAGCGCGCTGAGCGGTCGGGCGAGGACGAGCATCGCTAGGGCGAGCGCGCCGGCCAGGGCGTACGACAGTGTAGGACGGTGCAGCGTCACGGCGAAAGACAGCGTGAAGACCAGTGTCGAGAGGAGGCATACCGGGTGCGCCATGAAGGAGGCGGACTGGAGCAGGAAGAACGGCGAAACGGCGAGCAGCGTGGCGGCCAGAGCCCCGGTCGCGAACCCGTAGATCCGGCTGGCGAGCGTGAAGACGAGGAGGATGGACGCGCCGGCAGCGAGGGCGTTGACCAGCGCCGGGTAGCCGACCAGGATGCCGAGCGCGAGGATGAGCGGATATCCAGGCGGGTACTTCCCGAACCAGAGACCGTCCCGGACGATGACGAAGGGGATCGCGAAGGCGTCGGGTACCGGCGGTGCGGATGCGACCAGGTGGCCACGAGCGATGGTGGCTGCCTGGAACAGATAAGCCACCTCGTCCTCGGTGTGGGGGAGTCCCTCGAAGACGGACCGGTTCAAGAGCAGGCTGGCTGCGACTACCGAGCTGGCGAGCCCGAGGGGAACCGCAATCGTCGGCAGCGATCGTCCCGTTCGCGGCCTGCGTGCCTCCGGATCCGTCTCGCCGCGCCTTCGTTGCCTCCGCCGACGCGACCGCACCGAGCGACGCAGCCCTGCCTTCGCCGAGGGGAATGGTAACAACCGAGCCAGCGGGACTCCGCCATCGAGGGGCGGGGCGTTCACACGCGGTCACGGCCGATGAGCCGGCGCGGGGCGATGCCTGGCTTGGGTTCCCCGAGGGCGGAGCGGCGATGGCACGCTCCGTGCGTCCGGGCGATGGATACTTCGCCACTCGGATGACTGGTCGCCGGAGCTCATCGCGCTGCGTCCGGCCTGTCCTGTCGAGCGACAGCGCCTCCGGCTCGCTGCGGGCAGGACGGTGACCGTGGCGTCCGCGGGTGCGGGCGGTCTGCGAGTCCTGGCGGATCGAGGCGTCGGCGCTCCCCGAGCCCTCGGGTCGCTGCGCGACAGACGGCGACTCCTGAGGAACCGATGGTAGGCGATCGGACCGGCGATGGTCGGACACGGTAGGCTGGAATGCGGGCAGGATTACCGGGTCGGCGCGGACGAGCATCGGCTGCCCGACCCTCGCTTGACAGGAAATCGTGCCGCCTCTACCCTGTGGGTGTCGGCGGAGCTGGGAGATTCGACGCAGCCGATTCGGTGGCAGGGGACGCTCGCGGTGTCCGGCGAGCGCGAGATCGGAGGGATCGTCTCGATGCCGTACGAGTACCTGGATCACGAAGCCGATATCGGGTTGGAAGCGACCGGTGCGAGCCTCGAGGAAGCCTTGCAGGACGGTGTCCGAGGGTTGCTCGCGTTGCTGGTCGACCCCGAGACGGTCGAGCCGCGCGAGACGGTGACGGTGCAGGCGAGGGGTGAGGATCCTGGCTCGCTGTACGTGGCGCTGTTGAACGCGGTGCTGGCAGCGGTCGATCTCCACCGCATGTTCTTCCGGGACTTCGAACTCACGCATCTGGCGCAGGTCGACGATCACCTGGTCGTGGAAGGCAAGCTCTACGGGGAACCGATCGACCTCGGCCGCCATGCGGTTGAGATCGAAGTGAAAGCGGCGACCTACGGTGGACTCTTGGCGGAGCGAACGGACTCGGGCTGGCGCCTCCGCTGCGTTCTCGACCTGTGAGGGGTGCCCCCGAACGGAACAGGGAGGGTTGGCGATGAGCAAGGCAGTGAACATCCGGAAGATCCACGACTATCTCTTCGAGATTCCGCCGCACGGCAAGATGCGGGTTCCCGCTCGCTTGTATCTGGACGAGCGCTCGCTCCGGGAGCTCCTGGAGAACCAGAGCAGCGAGGAGTGGAACGCGCTGCGGCAGCTGGAAAACGTCGCGTGCTTGCCGGGGATCGTCGAGGCTGCGATGGCCATGGCGGACGTCCATCCCGGGTACGGCTTCCCGATCGGGGGAGTTGCGGCGTTCGATCCCAAGGAAGGCGGGGTCATCAGCGTCGCCGGCGTCGGCTTCGACATCAACTGCGGAGTGCGCTGCTTGCGGACGCACCTCACCCGGAGCGACCTCGCCGGGAAAGAGGAAAAGCTCGCCGATACGATGTTCGAGGTCATTCCGGCCGGGTTGGGCAGCACCGGCGAGCTGAAGCTCTCGCCGAAGGAGATCGACAGGGTGCTGCGCGAGGGCGCGCGGTACGCGGTGCGGCTCGGGTACGGGCGCGAAGAGGATCTGGAGTACGTGGAAGAGCACGGTTGTCTCGCCGATGCCGACCCCTCGGTAGTGAGCCACACCGCGAAGCAGCGGCAGATGGCGCAAGTCGGCACGCTCGGATCGGGCAACCACTACGTCGAAGTCCAGGTGGTCGATCAGATTTACAACGCGCGAGCGGCCGAAGCGTTCGGGCTCGAGGTCGGGCAGATCGTGATCATGCTCCATACCGGGAGCCGGGCGCTCGGGCACCAGATCGGGACGGATTACCTCCCGTTCCTCGAGAAGGCGACGAAGAAGTACGGCATCGAGGTACCGGACCGGGAGCTGGTGTGCGCGCCGATCGACTCGCCGGAGGGCCAGCAATACTTCCGCGCCGTGATGGCGGGTGCCAACTGCGCGTTCGCCAACCGGCAGGTGCTGGCGCATCTGGTGCGGCAGGCGTTCTGGAAGGCGCTGCGGGTGCCGGACACGGCGATCGAAACCTTGTACGAGGTCGCGCACAACACGGTCAAGTGGGAAGTGCACGAAGTGAACGGTGAGCGGCGGCGCTTGCTCGTGCACCGGAAGGGCTCGACGCGCGCGTTCGGCCCCGGGCGTCCCGAGCTCCCCGAGCGGTACCGTGCAGTCGGGCAGCCGGTCCTGGTGGGCGGAACGATGGGGACGGCGAGCTATATCCTGGTAGGTACGGAGCGAGGGATGCGGGAGACGTTCGGCACCGCGCTGCACGGTGCGGGGCGCGCCAAGTCGCGCCGACAGGCGAAGCGACAGTATCCGGCGGATCGCATCATCGAGCAGTTGCGCAAGCAGGGGATCGTCGTGCGAGCCCACGGTAAGGCCTCGATCAGCGAAGAGGCGCCGGGCGCGTACAAGGACGTCGAGCAGGTGGTCGACGTGATGTGCAACGCCGGAATCGTGGCACGGGTGGCACGCTTGCGGCCGATCGTCTGCTTGAAGGGTTAGCGGCATGGCCGGCGACCGCCGGATGGCGTTCCTGTTCGACCTGGACGGGACGCTCGTCGATTCGGTGTACCAGCACGTGCTCGCCTGGCGAGCAGCTTTGGAGGCGATCGGCATCGAGCTGTCGATCTGGCGGATCCACCGGCGGATCGGGATGAGCGGTGGACTCTTCCTGGCCGGGCTCCTGCGGGAGACTGGGCGCGCGGTCACGCCGGAGGACGTGCGACGGGTCCAGCAGGTGCATGCCGAGACGTACAGCCGGTTGCTCGACCAGGTCCGTCCCCTGCCCGGGGCGCGCGAGCTCCTGGAGGAGCTGTCCCGCCTGGGCATCCCGTGGGCGGTGGCGACGAGCGGGCGACTGGAGAGCGCCCGGAAGACCCTGGCCGTCCTCGACCTCGACGTCGAGCGCGTGCCGCTCGTCACGCGCGATCACGTGCGGCATGCCAAGCCCGACCCGGACCTCTTTCTCGCGGCGGCACGTCTGCTCGGCGTCGACATCGGTGAAGCGGTAGTCGTCGGCGATAGCGTCTGGGACATGCTGGCGGCCCGTCGGGCGCGAGCGCTGAGCGTCGGGCTGCTCTCGGGTGGGTACGGTGCCGGCGAACTCCTCGAGGCGGGCGCCTACCGCGTGTACGAGGACCCGGCCGACCTCCTCCGGCATCTCGACGAAGTCGGTGTGCGTGCCCCGGACTACGAGTGGGCGTCGTTCGAGGAGGCTCCGACAGGCGAATGACGTTCCGGTGCCGGACGACGCTGGTATGCCGGCATTCAGTGCGTCGGCTCGGACGCTCCACCGGAGCGGCGGACGATCCATCAGGTCGCGCCCGACGGATAGAGGAGTTCGTAGTGGGTCGTCCGGCGCGGGAGGCATACCTCGATCCGGCCGGTAGCGGGATGCCAGCGAACCTGGCCGGGGGCGACGACCGACCGTACGACGCGTGGGTCCGTGTCACTCTCCAGTTCGAGGTACAACGTCTCGTCGGGCGAGGCGAACCGGCAGCGGAGCGAGGGATGGAGCGCGGCGAGTCGGAGTTCGATGCCGAGCAGCCGTCCCTCGCCAGCGACGTCGAGGATGCACGGTATCTCGGCGACGCCGAGATCCAGCGGCACTTCGCCGCAGCGGTCGCGGGGATCGACCCGAATGGCGAGGATCAAGCGGTCGGTGGCAGGATCGTAGCAGAGGTGCATCGTCGCGTTCCACGGCGTCAGCCCATCGACCGACAAGGGTAGCACGGGACGTCGAGCGACGCGGGAGGGAGGAGGCGGGTGGGAGCCTACGAGCGGTCGATCCGTCCGCTCCTGTTCCGACTGGATCCGGAGCGGGCGCACCGCTGCGCGCTCGCCGCGCTCCGGGGAGCGAGCGCGCTCCCCGGTGGTCGGACGGTCTTGCGGCGAGCGCTCGGAGCGCCGGTCGACGGGCGGTTGGCGGTGGAGGTCGCAGGCCTGACCTTCCCGAACCCGCTGGGGCTGGCGGCCGGGATGGACAAGGATGCGGTGGCGGTCGCAGGCTGGTTCGCGCTCGGTTTCGGCTCAGTAGAGGTCGGGACGGTGACGCCGTGCCCGCAACCGGGAAACCCTCGACCGCGCCTCTGGCGTTTCCCGGAGGCCGAAGCGCTCGTGAACGCGCTGGGGTTCCCGAGCGCTGGGGCAGCGGCGGTGCGCGCGCGCCTGGCCGGGCGGTCCTTTCCCGGCCCGGTCGGGGTGAATCTCGGCAAGAATGCAGCGACGCCGCTCGAGCGGGCGGCCTACGACTACTGCGCGGTGTTGGCCGCGCTGTGGGACGTGGCCGACTACATGGTCGTCAACGTGAGTTCGCCGAACACGCCGGGGCTCCGGACCTTGCAGGCTCCGGAACAGCTCGAGCGGATTCTGGAGCGCCTGGCGACGCTCGACCGCACGGCAGCGCGCGTACACGGCGCACCGGAACGCCCGCTCTTCGTCAAGATTTCGCTCGACATCGAACCGGTCGTGCTCGACGAGCTTGTGGTGCTGTCGGCCTCGGCGGGCGTGGCCGGGTTGATCATCGGGAACACGAGCACCGATCCGGCACTCCGCCCGCGCGGCGCCGAGACGCTCCCCGGCGGCGTGAGCGGAGGTCCGTTGCGGCAGCGGGCGATCGCGCTGCTCGCGCGGGCGGCGGAGCGGGCGCCGGCGGGGTTCGCGCTGGTGAGTGCCGGTGGGGCGATGCGTGCGGACGACGTGATCGAGCGGATCCGACTCGGCGCGCACCTGGTGCAGTGCTACACGGGGCTCGTCTATCGTGGTCCGGGCTTCGCGGCTGCCGTGCTGCGCGAGCTCCTGCGCTGCCTCGAGGAGCGGGGGCTCCCGTCGGTGCAGGCGCTCCGTGGGCGGTGACGAGGGGTCGCCTGATTCCCGTCGAGAGGACGATCGGCCGGCGTTCCCGAGCTACCAGGAATGCGGACGAACGTCGGTTCGAGGTCGGCTTCGCTTCTGTCCCCCCGTCCGAGCTCGCACGTCGCGCCGCGGCCGGTGACGGACGCGGGTCGAGCGGAGCGCCCCGGGACGGGCCGGCGGCCGGTGTCGGGCGGCGCACCGCTTGCCCACGGACGCGCGAGCGGGTGCCACGAGGGCGGGTGCCGCTCCACCCCGGCTCGTGGCGTCGTGCGTCGATACCGGTGCGGGATCGCGCGGGAGTCCGCTGTGCGCTATGATGAGCGTGGATCTCCGGAGGCGAGGATGGTAGGGGCGATCGGCCGATGGGCGGAGCTCGAGCGACTGGCGCGGGATGCCGGTGGCGAATGGCTGACGGTGGCGCGACTGGCGCACTCGCTGGCGATCGCCGTGGGTGCGGAGCTCGCGGTCGAGATCGGGGTCGGCTGCGGAGTCGTGACGTTGTGGCTCGCCGAGGCGGTCGCCGAGACCGGTGGGCGGTTGATCGCGCTCGAACGCGAACCGGAGCGGATCGAGCAGGTGACGGCGCAGCTCGAGGCGCTCGGCCTGGCGGAGCGGGTGCAGCTCTTGCAGGGAGACGCGCACCGGACGATCCGGACGATCGCTGGCCCGATCGGATTCGTACGGCTGGGAGCCGATCGGGCGGGATACGCGGACTACCTGCGGGTGCTGCGCGAGCGGTTGCGGCCGGGGGCGGCGATCGTCGCCGAAGGAACGGCAGCGCCGGCGGCGCGAGTCTTCCGAACGGAACTGATCGAGGACGCGCGGTTCGCCTGGGTGGAGCTGCCCTTGCGCGGCGGGTGCCTGGTCGCGGTGCGGCGATCGCGAGAATGAGTCAGCCGGTGGAGTCGTGGAAGGGAGGTCGGAGATGCCGATCTACGTGATGCTGAGCACGTTGACCGACGACGGGATGGAGACGTTGCACGAGCATCCCGATCGGATCAAGGAGGTGAACCAGGAGATCGAGCGGCTGGGGGTCAAGGTCCTGTACCAGTGGGCGGTGCTGGGTCCCTACGACTTCGTCAACGTCGTCGAGGCGCCGGACAACGAGACGATCGCGCGGGTCTCGGTGGAGCTCGGGGCGCGCGGGACGGTGAAACTGATGACCATGCCGGCGATCCCGATCGACGACTTCATCGCCCGCCTCAAGGAGGGGCGCGAGGAGAACGAAGAGGACGAAGACTGAGAGCTCGCGCTGGACGCCGGACGGCTCGGCCGGCGCGACGGCGCCCCCTCCGATCGGACGGGACCATGCGGGTGGGCGGGGAGCGCTCCGGCTGATTGGGAAACGTGTACGCGCCCCCCGTTCAACGAGGGGCGCGTTCCGGCATCGGATCGTCCGACCGCCCGGACACGAGGGCGCTATTCGCTGTCAGGGGCGTTCGGGACCAGGACCACCAGATTCCGGTAGGTCTCGGTGACCCTCCGGTATTCGACGACGAAGGACGTTGTGCCCCTGATGGTGAGGTCGCGGACGATCACCTGCCCGTCGATGGCTTCACCGTAGGGGTTACCGTGCATGGTGACCTGCGAGCAGGGGGCGTAGAAGAGTCCGCGCACGTAGAACTCGCCGTTCCCTTGGCTGTCGAACGTCGAGCAGTTGGCGATCCAGATGGCCATGCCGGCGAGTCCACCCGGGTAGGGAGTCGTTGTCGGGGCTTCGAGGTGCACCTCGCCGTTCTTCGGGTCGACCAGTCCACCGGTCCCTGTCACGTAGAGCAGCACACCGTGGGACTCGAGGCGGG
>JANZZC010000054.1 GCA_026419575.1 Thermomicrobium sp.
GCCACCGCTCCACCGCCGCAGTAGATCACGGTACGCTGGGCGGCTTCGATCGCCGCCACGGCGAGCTCGATGCTCGCGGACTCGGGTCGCGGCCGTACCGGTGCAGGACGCTCCAGGCTCGCCAGATCGATCTCGTCGCTCGCCTGCAGCACGTCGAGCGGCACCTCGACATGGGTCGGGCGCGGGCGGCCGCCCAGGGCGCGAGCGTACGCCTCGCGCAGCAGCGCCGGCACCTCGCTCACCCGCCGCGCCCGCTCCGCCCAGGCCGTCAGCGCGCGCACGATGCCGAGCTGATCCTTGCAGTCATGCAGGTGCCCGAGCATCTGCCCCTGCCACGGCTGCTCGACGTTGGAGGCGATGACGACGACCGGCGAAGAGTCGGCGTACGCCTCCCCCAGCGCGGTCGCGATGTTGGTGACCCCCGGACCGGTGATGACGATCGCGACCCCCGGCTTGCCGGAAACCCGGGCGTAT
The DNA here is from genome assembly GCA_026419575.1 of Thermomicrobium sp. Taxonomy (GTDB): domain Bacteria; phylum Chloroflexota; class Chloroflexia; order Thermomicrobiales; family Thermomicrobiaceae; genus Thermomicrobium. Next base: position 475 of record JANZZC010000054.1, read on the forward strand.
CCATCGGCCATGAAACCAGCACCCTGCTCGTGGCGGGCGAGGATGTGCCGGATCGGCGAGGAGTACAACGCGTCGTAGATCGCCAGCGTGTGCACCCCGGGGATACCGAACACCACTTCGACGCCGAGCCGCTCCAGCGTCCGCACGACCGCCTCGCCACCGCGAACCCGCATCGTTCCCTCCATCCATCCATGCCGACCAGCGCGGCGATTATACGGCCGTATGGACCGATCAGCGCCCCTCGGTTATACTCCTTCTCCCGGAAGGGAAGTGCGGTGCGGCGCTTTTGGCTGCACATCGCGTTGTTTGTGCTCGTCGTCTCGGCCGTGTCCGCGGCCACGACGCGACCCTCCGGGAGTCCAGTAACTCCCGCGAGCGGTCGGGTCGCGCGCCCCACTCCGCTACCGCGGCCACCGTCCCTTCCGCACCGGACTCTCCTGGATTCGCGCCAGGAGAGCCCTCGCCGCAGGCGAACGGAGCATCCATTTATCGGAGCCGGCGTGGTTCCAGTCGAACACGTCCGGAGCTCCCCGGTGACCCCGACACCGTCGCCCGAACCGTACCTGGGACCGGTGCCGATCCTCATGTACCACTACATCCGTCCGCTGCCCGGGCCGGACGATCCGGTCGGGCAACGACTGTCCGTCGATCCGCGCGACTTCGCAGACCAGATGCACTGGCTGGCCACCCACGGTTTCACCCCGATCACGTTGTCGGAGCTCGTGGCCATCCGTCAGGGAAGCATGCCCGCGCCGGCCAAACCGATCGTCCTGACGTTCGACGACGGTTATCGAGACTTCTACGAGAACGCGTGGCCGATCCTCCGGAAGTACGGCTTCCATGCCACGATCTTCGTGATCACCGGTTTTCTCGATAGCCCGCGGTACCTGACGTGGGACATGGTCCGCGAACTCGACCGCTCCGAAACGGTCGAGATCGGCGGCCATACCGTGCATCACCTCGATCTGACCCAGCTCTCCGACGAAGAGCTCGCCGCGGAGCTCGCGACCTGCGCTCAGGACCTGGAGCGTGCGCTCGGACACCCGGTCAGCTCCTTCGCCTATCCTGCTGGGCGGTACGACCGCCGCGTCGAAGCTGCGACGAGCCGAGCGGGGTACCGGGTCGCCGTCACGACCCAGCCAGGCTGGGCGACGGCCGGGGACGATCCGCTCGCCCTCCCGCGGATCCGTATCGAAGGCGGGATAACGCTCGACCGTTTCGCGTCGCTCCTCGGCAGCGTGCCCTGAGCGTCAGCTCGGAAGGCCGCGCGGCTCGAGGATCCGCACCTCGGCAAGGCCCCCGACGAGCGCCGCGAGCCGGCGCGCATCCTCGACGGAACCGACCACCGCGCCATAATGCATCGGGATGACGACCCGCGGCTTCAGCAGACGGACCGCTTCGGCCGCCTCCTCCGCCGTCATCACGTAGGTGCCGCTGACCGGGAGGAAGGCGTAATCGACCGGACCGAACTCGGCCATTTCCGGAATCGCGTCGGTATCCCCAGCGAAATACCAGGTAATCCCATCGGCACGACACACATAGCCGACGTGCTCGCGCTCCCGCGGGTGGAACGGCACGCCCGGACTGCGGAACTTGTTCAGGTTGTAGGCCGGTACCGCCCGGATGTGGAGCGGCCCATGCTCGAGCTCCTCGCCAGGTCGGAGCACGCGAACCGGCGGCGCGATCCCCTCGGCACGAGCCGCCGAGGGATTGACGACGAGCAACGTCCGCTGCGGATCGCGGACCTTGGCGATGTCGTCCGGTGAGCAGTGGTCGAAGTGCTCGTGGCTGACCAGGATCACGTCCGCGGTCGGTTCTCCCTCCGGTATGCGGAACGGATCGTGATAGATGCGCAGCCCAGCCACCTCGAGGCGAAACGCCGATTGTGCGTACCAGATGATCTCGAACGCCATGCTGGCCCTCCGAAGAGTTCCTGCGCTCCGCACGCAGGACGACACTCTCCCCGAGTTCGCAGCCTACCATGCGCACACCGCGCGCGACAGCGAGCCGACCGGGAGCTGCTCCGGGCGACGCCGCTGCTGCCGGCGAGCGCCGCTTCGCTCTACTGGGAGAAGCGCTCCCTCACCGCACCGGCTCGGCCTGATCCGCCGGCCGGGGCGCCAGGGCGCCGAGCAGGCGTTCGACCGCCATGATGTGGCTGCAGGTGCCGAGTCCGAGGGCCTCGAAGGAATGGCAGTCACAGGACCAGCTACCGTTCGCGAAGCGCACCTCGTGGATATCGTGATCGCCGCGGAACCGGATCTCCAGGGACTGGATCTCTGCCCTCTCCGGCTCCGCGGCATACCGACGAGCCTTCTCGATCTTGCTGATCAGGCTCGAGTTCATCGGACCGCTCCTTTCGTCCGGAGACCTCCACCGATACCACGGCACACCGAACCGGCACGGGGACTACCGTCCTCGCGCTCTGTCTCCCTCCGATGGCGGACCTCCGTGCATAGCGAGGCCCTCTCGTCCGAACGGGGATCACTGCCCTCAGTATAACGGACGATCACTGGTCCCCGCAACGCCGCTCCGTCTGCGTGACGAGAACGACCGATACCTCCGTTTCCGAGCGAGGCATCGGCATTCGCGGGCCATCCCCTACGTCGCCCGGTCAGCGCTGCGCTACACTCCCGTCAGGAGGGACGACGATGCAGGCCAGCATCGCACTGCTCGCCGGTGGTCAGAGCCGACGGATGGGACGCGACAAAGCGTTGCTCGACTTCCTGGGTGAGCCGTTGCTCGCGCGCGTCATCCGTCGGGTTCGTCCGCTCACCGACGACCTCTTCGTCGTCGCGACGGATCGTCCTGCCTATGCGTCCTTCGGCGTCCCGGTCGTTCCGGACCGCGTCCCGGGGTGCGGGCCGCTGGGCGGGATCTACACGGCACTCGTGCAGGCACGGCACGAGTACTGCGTCGTGCTCTCCTGCGACCTCCCCTTCGTGTCTCCAGGGTTGCTCGGCGCACTGCTGACGATGCCGCGCGATTACGATGTGCTGGTACCGGTGCGAGCCGAACGCACCGGGCAAGGGGGCGACGAGACCTTGGAGACGTTGCACGCGATCTACGCGAAGCGCTGTCTCCCGGCGATCGAACGATGCCTGGCCGAAGGACACTACAAGATCGTGAGTTTTTTCCCCGAGGTCCGCGTTCGTCTCGTCGACGAAACGCAACTCAGGCCGTACGATCCGGACCTCGCTTCCTTCATGAACACGAACACTCCGGAGGCCTACGAGCGAGCGCTCGCCTACGCCCGCAGGACGCTGGACGAACCGTCCGGGGGTGCACGATGAGCGGGGAGCCCGTCCCGATCTTCGCCGAGCGGGCCGGGAGACCGGTGGTGATGGGTCGGCACTGGTGTCTGGCCAGTGGGCATCCTCTGGCGTCCTGGGCCGGCGCACGCGTCCTCGAGGAAGGCGGCAGCGCTGCCGATGCCGCGGTCGCCGTCGCGGCCGTCCTCAACGTCGTCGAGCCTCATATGTCCGGTCTCGGTGGCGACCTCTTCGCGCTCGTCGCCGACATGAACACCGGTCGGGTCTGGGCGATCAACGGTACCGGCTCGGCCCCGCTCGAGGCCACAGCCGAACGCTACCGCGCTGGTATTCCCGAGCGTGGCCCGTCGAGCGTCTCCGTACCGGGAGCGGGGCGGGCGTGGGACCTGCTCCACCGTCGCTGGGGCAAGCTGCCGCTCGCCCGTCTCCTCGGGCCAGCGATCGAGCTGGCCGCCGGAGGATTCCCGGTCAGTCACAACCTCGCGGCTGCGCTCGCGGCGCACCGGAACGTCCTTTCTGCGTTCCCGGATACCGCGCGGATCTTCCTGCCATCCGGCGAACTCCCCCGGAGTGGGCAACCCCTGCGCCAACCGGAACTCGCCCGCACCCTGGAAACCTTGGCGACGAGCGGGTTCGCCAGCCTCTACGAGGGAGAACTCGCGGAACGCTTCGTCCGGAGCGTGCGCTCGGCTGGCGGACTCCTCTCCGCCGAGAGTCTCGCTCTCGCTCGGGCGGAAGTCCTCGAGCCCCTCGCGCTCCGCTACCGCGACTGGACCGTGTGGGCACCGCCACCGAACTCGAGCGCCCACACGGTCCTGGCGATGCTGGGAATGCTCGATTGTCTCCCCCTCGCCGACTGGAAGCCGCTGTCCGCGGAGCTCCTGCACGTCATGATCGAGGCCAAGAAGCTCGCCTTTCGCGATCGCGAGCGCTTCACGGCCGATCCGCGGTTCGGCCAGACGCTGCCGTCCGAAGCGCTCGATCCAGCGCGACTCCGTCGACTCGCCACGTCGATCGACCTCCGCCGCGCGCGCCCGGGTCCCCAGCCGGACGACGCACCGGGAACGATGACGACCTCCTTCAGCGTGATCGATCCCGATGGACTGTGCATCGTCGTCACCGCCAGCTTGAACATGGCCTTCGGCTCCGGCTTCGTCGCTGGCGACACTGGGATCTTGCTCAACAACTGCATGCTGTACTGGCATCTTGAACCGAGCCATCCGAACCGTCTCGAGCCGGGGAAGCGAGTCCGGCACACGCTGAGTCCGATCCTGGCGGCGACCGGGCCGACCGTGCTCGGTCTCGGCACCCCCGGGGGCGATGCGCAACCCCAGATCCTCGTCCACGTGCTCGTCCATCTGCTGGAGTACGGCCTCTCTCTGCAGGAGGCGGTCGAACTGCCACGCTGGCGGCACTGCGGCATCGGGCAGGAATCGAACTGGCCACATGGTACGGAAGACGTCGTCGAGGTCGAGGGACGCCTGCCCAACGCGACGATCGAGGGCTTGCAGGCGCGCGGACACTTCGTCCGACGCCTCGCGCGTTGGGGTCCCATCGGATCGTGCCAGGTCGTGCGTCGCGACGGGCGGACAGGCGTCGTCGAGGCGGCCGCCGATCCCCGGAGCGACGCCTACGCCCTCGCCTGGTGACCGGAGGCGCGAGCTATGCACCGTCCTTGGCGACCGAACGGGATCGTCACGTTCGCGAGCGATTACGGCATGGAGGACAACTACGTGGCGCAAGTCAAAGGAGCGATGCTGAGCCGGTCGCGGACCCTGACGATCGTCGATGTGACGCACAGCATTCCCCCGCAGGATGTGTGGGAAGGCGCGTTCCAGCTCGCGACCGCTTGGTCGAGCTTTCCGCCCGGCACCGTGCATCTCGCCGTCGTCGACCCCGGAGTCGGGACCGAGCGGCGGGCCGTCGCGTTGCTCGCGGACGAGCACCTATTCGTTCTGCCCGACAACGGGCTCGCCACCCTGGTGCTCGCCGAGGCGCGTTCGCTCGCCGCCTGGATGCTGGATCGGGACGACCTGTTCCGCCACCCGGTCTCGGCGACCTTCCACGGGCGAGACCTCTTCGGGCCGGTCGCTGCGGCACTGGCTGCCGGCCTTGCGCCCGATCAGGTCGGCACACCGATCGACCCGGCGGGGCTCCAACGCCTCCCCATCCCAGCGGTCGAACGGACGGCGGACTCGGTGCGGGGGCCGATCGTCTCGATCGATCGTTTCGGGAACGCCCGCACGCTCATCCGGCGCGATCAGCTGCCCGGAGCCCCGCACGAACTCGTCGTCGAGTGTGGTCCGCTCCGCCTGGCGGGTATCCGGCGGACGTTCGCCGACGTCGCACCAGGCGAACCGGTCGCCTATATCGGGAGCCACGGCGGCCTGGAGATCGCTGTCCGCGACAGGAACGCCGCGCGCACCTGGCAACTCCACCGCGGCATGATCGTCGAAGTTCGCCAACCGCACCGCTGAGTGCTATACTGCCGCTGGTTGACGAACGCTCAGTGGTACGGGATCCGATGGGACGCGTCAACACACGGAAGACACGCCGTAGCACCGGTAAGCGTACGGCGCGAGCCACCGGGAGTCCTCAGCAGGGGACGAACGCAGCGTCACCCGCCCCGTCTCGGCTGTCTCCTGCGGCAATAACCGGCGCGTCGTCCGGGATCGTCAGTCCGTGGGGGCGCGTCGACGAGGAGTACGCGCTCATCAAGGCGGACCTCAAACGCCTCGCTTGGGTGACCGGGTTCCTCCTCGCCCTGCTCGTCGCCCTGACCTTCGTCCTGCGCTGAGCACGAGAACGAACGAGCCGGGCCAGACGGCCCGGCTCGTCGCTGGTGCTCGCGCGCCGGTCACGACTCCAGCGTCTCGTCGAGGTCGAACTCGACGATGAGGGAGTCCTCGTCGACGGTGCTCAAGAGTTCCTCGGCGACCGGCTCCTCGACCTCGGTGACTTCCTCTTCCGCCTCTTCCTCGAGCACCTCGGCTTCTTCCTCGGGGAACAGTTCCTCCTCCTCGAGCACCTCCTCGCGGCCGAAGGCCTCCGGCAGATACGGCCGGGGCGGCGCGATCTTCGGCTGCGGTGGGAAGGACGGCGTGTCGAGGAGCTGCGGCGCTCGGAACACCTCGCGCAGAATGATCCGCAAGGTGTCCCCGGTCAACTGCACGACGAAGGCGCGATAGGCGTTCCCCGCTCGAGCGAGCTCGAGCACGCGTCGCGCGATGCGCCCTTCCAGTTGCCCCAGTCGGGTCCCGTCGGCATCGACGACGAAGACCGCGCTGTCGCGCATCTCCAAAAAGACTTCCTGACCGGGGAAGAGTCGTGCCAGGACCACCGGGGGGGCGGGCCGCAGGAGATCGGTGACGTAGGTCCGCCCCATCTCCTCCATGAAGACGTCGTAGCGCGGTGCCGGTCGTCCGGCTGGCATCGGGACGACCCCGTCGGTCGTCTGGCTGGCCAGCCACTCGAGCCGCGTCACGTTGCGTTGCGCGATCGCGTTACCGGGATCGATCTCGAGCGTGCGCTGATAGGCCGCTCGCGCCTCGGCGATCTGGCCGAGTTCCGCATAGGCGTGCCCGAGCCGATTCCACGCAGCGACGTCGCGTGGCGCGAGCTCGGTGATCTTCCGGTTGAGTTCCACGGCCCGCTGCCAGTTGCCCTGGAAGGCCGCCTGCTTGGCCGCCTGGGTCAGTCTTCGCAGGAGCCTGCGCTCGTGACCGCTGTGCTGCGACAGTGCCGACATAGCTTCCCTGAGCCTCCGTCTCGTTCAAGCGATGACGCGCGCGACCGAGGGCGCCTCGACCGCCACCGGCTCGCCGAGGAGGTACCACGGACTTGTCTGCGTGATCCGCACCTCGACGAACCGCCCCTTCCAGTTACCCGGTGCCTCGAAGAAGACGAGCGTATTCCCACGCGTGCGGCCGCGCCATCGGCCGCGGGCCTGGCCGTCGACGAGGATCTCGACCGTCCGCCCCAGGTAGCGGGCGTTACGCTCGCGGGCGATCCGCTCCTGCAGCTCCTCGATCGCCCGGTGCCGCCGACGCTTCTCCTCCCGCGGCACGTCGTCGACCCAGCGTGCCGAGAGCGTCCCCGGTCGCGGGGAATACATGGCCACGTGCACCTTGTCGAACCGGAGCTCCTCGAGCAACCGGTACGTGTTCATGAACTGCTCTTCGGTCTCGCCGGGGAACCCAACGATGATGTCGGTCGAGAGCGTCACCTCCGGGATCGCCTCCCGGATCCGGGCGATCCGCTCGCGATACTCGGCGACGGTGTAGTTCCGTCGCATCCGGCGCAGGACCTCGTCGTCCCCAGCCTGGACAGGAAGGTTGACGTGCTCGCACACCTTGGGCAGCTCGGCGATCGCACGAATCAGCTTGTCGCTGAAGTACTTCGGATGCGAGGTCAGGAAACGGATCCGCTCGATGCCGGGCACCTCGTGCACCCGCGCCAGGAGGTCCGCCAGGTCCGGCTGCCCGGGCAGGTCATGCCCGTAGGCGTTCACCGTCTGCCCCAACAGCGTCACTTCCCGCACGCCCCGTGAAACCAACCGCTCGACCTCTGCGACCACCTGCTCGACGGGTCGGCTCCGCTCGCGCCCGCGGCGGTACGGGACGATGCAGTACGAGCAGACGAAGTTGCACCCGTAGATGACCGGAACGAAGGCCGTGACCTCCGGATCCGCCTGCCCCTCGTCGTAATAGTGCGGGAGTTCGACGAGGTCGACGTCGACGTCACGGAGTTCCGGCACGATCTCGACGAGCCGCGCGAACTCCGAAGGGCCGTACCACAAGTCGACCCACGGGTACCGCTCGGCCAGCCGTCGCTCCTGACCCGTCACGAGGCATCCCGTCACCGCGATCCGCACGTGCGGCTTGCGCCGCTTGAGCCGAGCCAGCGCGCCGATGTACCCGAGCGCCTTGTCCTCCGCCTGTTGACGGACGACGCAGGTGTTGACGATGATCACATCGGCATCCCACTCGCGGGTCGCCGGCAGATAGCCGGCCTGGCGCAGCAGAGCTGCCGCCTTTGCCGACTCGGCCTCGTTCATCTGGCAACCGATCGTCCAGATGTGGAAGCGCTTGACCCCGACCTCGTCTTCGACGACCGGCGCTGGGCGAGGTTGGAGCTGAACGAGCTGCATGGAGTCTCCCTCCACAGGCGCACCGCGCCCGTGTCCTCGATACAGTCTACCAGTATAGCGGAGCGCGCCTCGTCGGCGCGGGGTGGTCGCACCATCGACCGGCTGTGCTAGGATACTCGGCGAAGCGGGTGGCCGACGAACCGAGCGATCGCCCGTGGCAGCGGGGCGGACCCGTACCGTGCCTCGAGGAGGACCGAATGACGCAGCGACGCTGCGGAACCTGTCGCTATTTCGAAGAGGGCGGGCTCGCCGGATCCGGCTGGTGCCGGCATCCGCAGCGGCAAGGGCTCCAGCACATGGTGTTCGTCCGCCGCGGCGAGCTCGCGTGCCGCACGGGTTGGGACGAAGACCTGTGGGAACCGCGCGACAGCCACGAGCGCACCGAGAGCCCGGCCGTGATCGGCTTTTGGAACCAGCGGGTTGACCAGAGCCTCCCCGGTGCGCTCGAGGACGGCTTCGAGCCGCCGGCCCCTCCGCGCTTGCCGATCAAGTTCACGACGAGCGCGGACGAACACGAACGACCGGTGGCCGAGCCGCACCGCCGTCCCGCTGGCCAGAGCGGCGAGACCGAGCCGTTCCCGCTCGTCAACGAGGCGACCGCGACTGCGTCCCTCGCCGCTCGTTCCGCAGTGCCGGCCGAACCCTCGCTCGACGAGCCGATCGACGAGGTCCCGCCGGACGCGGCGGAAATCCTCGCCGCCCTCCCGCGCATCTGTCGGACGTGCCGCGACTTCCGGCCGACGGGCGACGGGCAGAGCGGCTGGTGCGCCAATCCCTACGCGTTCCCCGAGCGCACGCTCGTGCGCGCCGACACGCTGGCCTGCGCCAGCACGCTCGGTTCCTGGTGGCTGCCGAGCGATGACTGGTGGCTCCAGCGAGCCGACATCTCCCATCACGGTCAACCGACGCCGCACGTCGACGAGTTCCTCCGCCAGCTCCTCAGCCAGCGAACGGAGCGACGCCGGCGTGCGAGCTCCTGAGGCGTCGAACCATGGGTGACTTCGGCGAACTGCTGCGCAACGCGCGCGCCTATCGCGGCGTCTCGCTCGCCGATGCGGAACGGGCAACCCGCATCAACCGCCGCTACCTTGCGGCGCTCGAACAGGAGGCCTTCGACCAGCTCCCGCCGCTCACCTACGCGCGCGGGATCGTCCGCATCTACGCCCAATACCTCGGCCTCGACCCGGTGACCGTTCTCGCCAAGTTCGAGGAAGCCCACGGTCAACGGAGCATGGGTTTCCGCGTCGTGCCCGCGACCCGACCACCGCGCGAGCCGACGATGCACTGGGCACCGAACTTCGCGGTCATCGCCTTCATGCTCGCCATTTCAGCTATCGTCTTCGCGCTCGTCTACACCACCTACCTCGCACCGCGTGAGGAGACGGTGCCGACGCCGAGCGTGTCGGCGAGCGCCGAGCGGCCGGGAGGCGGGATCGACGCGACGGCGACGCAGACCTCGGTTCCCACCCTCGACGCGCGCCCGACGCCCCCCGTCAGTCCCTCTCCAGCCACGACCACTGCACCTACCGCCGCGACCGATGCACTCGCGGCTGCGCCGCCTTCGCCCACGCTACCGACCACACTCACGGCCGAGCCGGTACCGACCCGAGCGGCGGACGGAGCGCATACCTTCGAGATCGTCGCCACCGGACGCGTCTGGGTCGAGGTCTCCGTCGACGGGCAACGCGTGCTCGCCGAGGTGCTGGAGCCCGGCTCACGGCGGACCTTCCGCGGGCAGACGATGACGGTCTCCTCCGGAAACGCACCGCTCGTCCGCGTTCTCGTCGACGGTCAGGATCGCGGGCCGCTGGGGCAGCGCTGGGACGACACGAACACCTATCCGTGAGCGCGGTGACTCATTCGCCGATACCGCGGCTGAATGCGGGGACGATCGCCGTCAGCGCGTGCGGCTCGACGACGACCGAAAGCGATGCGAGATCCCGACAGGGATCGCCGTCGATCTCGATCGGCGCCGAAACGTTCGCCCGGATCGCCACGCGCTGACCGCGCCAACGGCGGACGTACCGCGAGCGCCAGAGCCGACCGACTCCCGTCCAGGCGAAGAGCTCGATCCATCCCAGGAGGCTGGTCGGCGTCAGCGCGAGCACGTCGAGCGCTCCATCGCTCGGGTCGATATCCGGTCCGAGGCGAAAATACGGGTGCACCAGGAACGACCCGTTCGCCACGAGCACGGTCCGCGCCGTGACGTCGTGCCGCTCGCCGTCGATCTCGACGGTGAAGGACCACGGCCCGTCCTGGAGATGCCGCAGTCCCGGCAGCAAGTAGCTCCGCCACGCGAAGAAGCGCTTGACGCGCGGCAACGCTTCCGCGACGATCCGCGCGTCGATCCCCGTACCGCCGAGGAAGAGGAGCACCCGATCGGGAGCGACGCGCCCGACATCGATCCGCCGATACCGCACCGGCCCAGCGAGCGCGTACGCGGCCCGGACCGGGTCGGTGGGCAAGCCGAGCATCCGCGCCACGTGATTCGTCGAGCCACCGGGGAGCACACCGAAATACGACGTCGACCCGGCGACCCCGGCCGCCACCCGGCTCGCCGTACCGTCGCCGCCGAACGCGGCGACCACTTCGGCTTGCCCAGCGCAGCGACGCGCCAGGGCGAACACCTCCTCCGGTGTCGACCCGACCTCGACGATCACCTCGAAGCGGCGAGCGAGGGCGCGCGCGACCCGGTCGACGGTACCCGGTCGCACGCGCCCGGCACTCGCATTGGTGATCAGCGCCAGGGACGGATACACCCTCATGCCGACGTCGGCGCTCCGATCCGATACCGAAGAATCGCCCCGATCCCCCCGTGCGGCTCCAGCTGGCGACGGAACTCGGGGTCGTTCAGGAACACGAGGTTGGCGTTCTGCCGGTAGGCCTCCGCGTAGACTTCGGGAACGATGTTGTCCCGTGCCCGCACCGGCCCACTGCAGAACGTGCACTCGTTGGCCTCGTTCCCGATCGGCTGCACCGCACCGCACCGCAGGCAGTACCGGCCCGGTACGCTCAGCCGATCGTCGACGACCAAGGCGTTCACGTTCTGCATCTGCACGACCTCGACCACGCGCTCGAGCCCGAGCACCGCCATGTCCTGACTGAGTGCCTCGCCGAGCATCAGTTCGACGTATCCGCGCTTTTCCTGCCGCTGCCAGGCTTCGACGATCCGCCGAGTCTCCTCGTGGACCTGCTTCACGTTCGCTTCCATCAGGCAGTTGAACGCTCCGACGTAGCGCTCGCGCAGGTACGGGTGCAGGCCGTCGACGAAGTCCGCTACCACCTCGTCCGGCCCCCCGACGACGAGGAAGCGGAACGGATCCTGCTCGAACAAGTGGAACAACACCTGCCCGACGCGCTCGAAGTGCTGCCGCACGTGATCCTCGATGTGTCGAGCGAACCGCGCCTGCGACCAGCCGCCCTGTCCGTGCTGGCCCGGCACCTCCTCGTCGAGGCGGACCGCGACCTCTCGGAAGGTCGTGAGATGACCGGCGAAGATGCGGGCACGGTCGCGCGAGATCAAGCAGGTGCAGACCGGCTCGAACAGCTCGACGACGCGCACCAGCCGCCCGATCACCGGCCGGAAGTCGACGTCGGCCTCGTTGCCGATCTCGCGCGGCACGTGGTAGACCTGCCAGAGACCGGCCCGACTGCTCGCGAAGAGCGCGACACCCTGCCCGAACTCGTCGCCATGATCGCGGAAGAATTCGCGGATCCGCTCCACGTCCTCGTCGACCGCTTGACTCTGCGCGCGGGTCAACCCGAGCTGCTCCTTGGCCCGAGCCACGTCGCGCAAGAGGTTCTTCAAATGGATCGAGTAGTGGTCATCGGTGATGTGCTCCTTCGCGACTCGCAGGTAGAGACTGACGATCGGCCATTCGTCGCTCCGCAACGCACCCAGACGCTCGACTTCTCGTCGCGTGATCTCCACGCCGTACCCTCCCCATACCGCATCGAACCGACCGTCTCGTCGTCAGCCCTCGGCTCGCTCCTCCGGCCCGAAGAGACGCTCCACGATGTAGTTCGCGAGCCAGGTGGCCGCAGCCGCGAGCACGAGGTTCAAGACCCCACGCACGAGATTCCTGACCATCGAGTTCGTTCCTCTCTTCGCCACCACGCCACTCCCGCCCGCGACGACCACGATTCGTCAGCAGTCTACCATGCCGTCCGTGGCCGATCGGCTCCTCAGGCCCACCGGCGACCGGGACGCCGTGCACGCTCCTGCGACCAGCCCGCGAGAACGCCAAGCACCCCTAGAGCGAGCGCGCCGGCGACGGCGGCACCCACGATGTCGGGAAGTAGCGGCACGCTGCCGATCCTGGGCAGGTCGGCGAAGGGCCAGCCGAGCCACCGGTACAGCGTCTCCAAGCGACCGCCCTCCGGCCCCATCACGCGCAAGTAGACCCAGAGACAGGCGCGAGCCACCAGTGCTCCCCAGTACACGGATACCAGGAGCATCGTCCAACGCGCGAGCCGCGGCGCCAACTGGGCGCGCCGTCGCGGCCGACGAGCGCGCGCCGGCAACGCCGTCCCGCTCATCGTGCCTCCCCTGTCTTCCGAACGGCGAGCAGTGCCTCGATCGCGTCCCAGATCCGCTCGGCCACCTCGTCCTTGGGGAGCTCCGGCAACGGTTCGGGAGGAGCACCGGGTCGGAGCAAGGTGACCTGGGCGGTGTCGGCCCCCATGGTCGCGCGCGCGTCGTTAAGCACCAGCAAGTCGAGCCCCTTCCGTTGCAGCTTCTCCAGCGCGTGCTCCAGGAAACGCTCCGTTTCCGCAGCGAAGCCGACCTTCACCAAGCCGGGACGCCGGACGCTCGCCAGGATGTCTTCCGTCGGCTCGAGTTCGAGGACGAGGGAAGCAGCCTGCTTCTTGATCTTCTCGGGTGACGGGGCACGCGGGCGGAAGTCAGCGACCGCAGCGCACATCACGAGTACCTCCGCGTCGGTCGTTTCCGTTGCGACCGCCCGCGCCATCTCAGCGGCCGTTTCGACGTCGATCCGGCGGACACCGTAGGGGGTCGGCAAGCAGGTCGGGCCGCTGATCAGCGTCGTCGTCGCGCCGCGGTCGCGGGCCACCTCGGCCAGCGCGTACCCCATCTTCCCGCTGGAGTGGTTGCTCAGGAACCGCACCGGATCGAGCGGCTCGCGCGTCGGCCCCGCGGTGACCACGACGCGCCGCTCGCGGAGCGAGCCGGAACGACCGAGGACGGCACGGACAGCGCCGACGAGTTCCTCGGGTTCGGCCATACGCCCCTCGCCGACCATTCCCGATGCCAGGGGACCATGATGCGGCCCGACGACCGTCACCCCGCGCGAGCGCAGCAGTTCGAGGTTCGCCTGTGTCGCTGGATGCCGGAACATGTGGTGGTCCATCGCCGGTGCGACGACGAGCGGTGCCGGACAGGCCAAGGCCGTGAGCGTCACCGCGTCGTCCGCCAGCCCGTGGGCCAGCCTCGCCAGGGCATCGGCGGTAGCCGGCGCGACGACCATGAGATCGGCCTCGGCGCCGAGCGTCACGTGACCGGCGTGCTCGCCCTGCCAGGCACCGACCGTCGTGACCTGGACCGGGCGGCGCGTCAAGGCTTGGAACGTGAGCGGGCCGACGAAATCGGTGGCTGCCGGCGTCATGACGACGTCGACGATGGCCCCGGCCTGGAGGAGACGACGCACGAACTCGGGCACCTTGTACGCGGCGATCCCACCCGTCACCCCGACGACGATCCGTTTGCCGGTCAAGACGCGCGGCACACTGCCTCTCCCTCGTGGTGCCGTTCCTGGTTCACCAGCGCCTGTTCGCGCCGGGAGAGCAGTTCGCGGATCTCCGCGAAACCCGACTCCAGTCGAGGATAGACGAACCACACCACAGCGAGCGCGAACAACACACCGGTCGACAGTCGGAGCTCCCACGTGCTCTCGCGCAGGCCGACCAGCTGGATCGTTCCGTCGAGCGCCATCGGGAACGAGAGCAGGAACGCCCCCCGCCATGATAAGGGAGCGAGCCGAGAGCGGACGACCGCGAACACCAGACCGAGCGCGAAAACACCCACGTAGATCGCCAGGTCGCGCTGGCAGTACGCGACCTGGTGACCGAAGAGGAAGAAGCTACGGTCCGGGCGTTGGTGACAGACGAACCGGTAGGCGAAGTAGATCGGCGCCGCGATGGTCGGATGCCCCGTCGCGACGAGCCACGGGGCGAGCAACGGTAGTCCGGCGAAGATACCGGCGAGGAGGTTGACTGTCGCGAGCCAGTGCCGTGCCCACCAAGCGACCGCCCGATCGACCGCTCGCTCGAAGGGAGTCCGTTCCGTTGTCGTGCGACCAGCGGTGGAAAGATCTCTCTCGTGTATGGCCACGCACCCGGCTCCAGCGGCCTTTGACGATCCATCGCTGCGAAGTTTATACTGTCAGGGATTGTGCGGGAGCACGCCCCCATCGTCTAGAGGCCTAGGACACCACCCTTTCAAGGTGGAGATCGCGGGTTCGAATCCCGCTGGGGGCACTGTCCCGTTCACCTCGCCGACCGTCGCGCCTACCTGGCGCAATCGCCGCCGACTCCGGCACCGGCTCGCCCAGCTACGAGGAACCGTGCGTCGACTCGACGTCCCGAGCGAGGGCTGCCGCGGGATCGCTCGCCGCCGCGTCGCATCGCGCATCATGACGGTCGCTACCGCTCGCTCTGCCGGAGGGGTGGTCGGTCCAGCATACTCCTGATGATGCGTGCCGACCGTGGCCGACGACCGTCGCCGCATCGGTCGAACTCCGCGGAGGAGGTGCGAGGATGCACGTCGTCATACCAGTCGCCGGTTTGGGGACACGCTTGCGACCGCACACCTGGAGCAAGCCGAAACCGCTCGTGACGGTCGCCGGGAAGCCGATCCTCGGCCACGTCCTCGACCGGCTCCTGCAGCTCCCGCTCGAACGCGTGGTCTTCGTCACCGGCTACCTCGGTGAGCAGATCGAGGACTACGTCCGCTCCCACTACCGCTTCGACGCGGTGTTCGTCGAGCAGCCGGAACCGCTCGGCCAATCCCATGCCCTCCTGCAAGCGAAGGGACTCATCGACGGTCCCACGCTCGTCGTCTTCCCCGATCTCATCTTCGATGCCGACCTGGAGTCGCTCGTCTCCTGCCCGTGGGACGGCGTCGTCTTCGTCAAGGAAGTCGACGATCCCCGCCGGTTCGGGATCGTCGTGATCGAGGACGGGCGCATCGTCCGTTTGATCGAGAAGCCCCAGAAGCCGATCAGCAACCTCGCGGTCGTCGGCGTCTACTACTTCCGCGACTTCGCGGAACTCGTCGACGCCATCGAGCAGCAGATCGCCGAGGATCGACGCCGCGGCAACGAGTACTACCTCGCCGAAGCCATCCAGATCTTGATCGATCGCGGTCGGACCATCGTCGCCCAACCGGTGACCGTGTGGGAAGACTGCGGGACGGTCGAGGCGCTGCTGCAGACCAACCGCTTCCTCCTGGAACGCCAAGCGAACGCCCCCCCCACCTTTCCGACGGCGGTCGTCGTCCCGCCGGTCGTCATCGACCCGACCGCCACGCTCCAGCACGCCGTCGTCGGTCCCTACGTCAGCATCGGACCAGGCGCTGTCGTCTCGCACGCGATCGTGACCGATTCGATCATCGACGAGGGGGCGACCATCACTGCCGTGATGCTCCATCGCTCGATCGTCGGCCGCCGTGCCCGCGTCGTCGGCGATTTCCTGCGCGTCAACGTCGGCGACTCTTCGGAGATCGCGTTCGCCCGGCAGGACAAGGGTTGAGCCGATGCGTCACCGTTGGCTGGAAGTTTCCGTGCAGGCCGACCTGGAATCGGCCGATGCGGTGAGCGAACTGTTCGCTCGCTTCGGCTACCAACAGGGAGTCGCTGTCTTCCATCCGGTCGTCCAGGACGCGGACGGCGAGAACGCGGCGGTCGACCCGACGACTCCCGTCCAGGTCGTCACCTATCTGCCGCTCGACGAGCAGGTGGACGCGACGATCGAAGCGCTGCGGCGTGGGCTCTGGCACCTGAGCCAGCTCGGCACGGTCGGAGAACTCACGGTGCGCACCGTCGCCGAGGAAGATTGGCAGGAGGCGTGGAAACAGCACTTCCCGGTCACCCGCATCGGCCGGTATCTCGTCATCCGGCCGTCGTGGATACCCTACGAACCGGCGGAGCAGGAGATCGTGATCGACCTCGATCCCGGCATGGCCTTCGGCACGGGGCTCCACCCGACCACGCAGCACTGCCTCCTCTGGCTCGAGGAACTTCGCCCCGCCGGGAAGCTCGTCCTGGATGCCGGTGCTGGCTCGGGCATCCTCTCGATCGCCGCCCTCAAACTCGGGGCAGCTCACGTCACTGCACTGGAGATCGACGCGGTCGCGGCCGAGGTGCTCCGCGAGAATCTGGCACGGAACGGTGTCCTCGATCGCGCGACGATCCGCGTGGCCGACGTCACCCGCGACCTGGAGCTCCGCGAGGCCGTCGATCTCGTCCTGGCGAACATCGTCGCCCGCGTCTTGATCGAGGCCGCACCCCGGCTCGTCCGCGCGGTGCGTTCGGAAGGGCTGATCGTACTGAGCGGTGTCATCGAGGCGCACGAACGAGCGGTCGCCGAGCGCTTCCGGGCACTGGGCACGGAGCTTCTCGACCGCCGCCGCGACGGCGACTGGGTCAGTCTTCTCGTACGTCGGGTGCGGCCATGAGTCGGCGCGGACACCGGTTCTTCCTTCCGCAGCCGCTCCGCAGCGGGGAGCGCATCGAGCTCCCGGAACGGATCCGCCACCAAGTCACCCGTGTCCTGCGCCTCGGTCCAGGCGACGAACTCGTCCTCTTCGACGGACGAGGCGTCGACTGGATCGCGACGCTCGAGACCGTTCGTCCGACGCTCGTCACCGCCCGAATCGAGACGGAACGTCCGGCCCGCCCGCTGCCGGTGCCGCCGGTGACGTTGTGCCTCGCGCTCCTGCGTCACGACCACTTCGATCTGGTCGTCGAGAAGGCGACCGAACTCGGCATCGTACGCCTCGTACCGATCCGGAGCCGCCGGGTCGTCGTGCATCTCGACGAGGACGGGATCCGTCACCGTCTCGCGCGCTGGGAACGGATCGCGATCGAGGCGAGCGAGCAGTGCGGGCGCGGTGTCCTCCCGGTTATCGAGCGCCCGCGCACGCTCGCGGAAGCGCTCGACCTCGTCCCGCACCATCGTCAGATCGTCTTCTGGGAAGCTCCGGGACTCCCATCCCTCGCGGCGGACTCCCTGGCACCCGATCGTCCGCTGGCGCTCTTCGTCGGCCCGGAAGGCGGCTGGTCGGACGACGAAATCGCGTTCTTCCGCGACAGCGGTGCCGCATTCCGTTCGCTCGGGCCGCTCGTCCTGCGCGCGGAGACCGCCGCGATCGCCGGCATCGCTGCCGTTCAGGCCCGCGTCGCTCAGGATTCAGCACTCACCTGGTCGACCGTACCTGACGCACCTCGAGCGTCCGCAGGCGATTGAGCGCCGCGGCGAGCTCGAAGCGCCGTGGGCGCGCGAAGTCGCCCGGGTGTCCGCGGAACGGCGAGAGCACGTCCAGACCGTCGCGGTCCATGGTGGCATCGAGCGCGTCCAGGATCGCTGCCAGCGAGCGACGCCCGTCGATCAGGCCGCGTTCGAGTGCGAACACGAGCGCCAGACCGATGGCGCGCGTCTGGCTCGGGTCGACGATCTGCTCGACGTGGCTGAGGTCGATCGATTCGTACCCGAACGCGACTTCCTCCGTCCCGTAGGCTTTGACGCGCGTGCGGTCCCGGCGCCGCGGATCGACGCTCTCCGGCAGCGGGATCCGCTCGACCACGCCCGGCCAAGGATCCGGCGGCGCGAACGCACCGTCCCCGTGCTGCCGGGCGAGGAGTCGCGCCCGCTCCGTGACGTCGATCGGCCGATACTCGCGCATCCAGATGATGGTATCGGCGACGTGCAGGTAGTCGCCCGCCCCGCCCATGACGAGCACGGTCGAGACGCCGGCGCTGCGGTGCAGCTGGCGCACGCGGTCGATGAAGGGGACGATGGGTTCGGCTTCGGCCGGCACGAGT
This sequence comes from Thermomicrobium sp., assembly GCA_026419575.1. Taxonomy (GTDB): domain Bacteria; phylum Chloroflexota; class Chloroflexia; order Thermomicrobiales; family Thermomicrobiaceae; genus Thermomicrobium. The sequence goes on from JANZZC010000054.1 coordinate 18,957, forward strand.
TCGCGCATCAGGTGATCGCGGATCATGAAGTTGGTCGCGCAGGTGTCCTCGTCCATCAGCAGCACGCGGGCACCGGCCTCGAGGGCCTCCACGATGTTGGCCGCCTGCGAGGTCGAGCCACTGGCGTCGTCGCTGGTGAAGCACTCGGTGGAGCGCCCCAACGGGAGATGGCGGATGAAGGCCGAGAGGTCGACGCCGGCGACGCGGCGCCCGTCCTCGGCACGGATCACGACCGCATCGCTCCGCGTGACCACCCATTCTCGCCCGTCCCCGGGGATATGGTTGTACACGCCGCGCGCGAGCGCTTCGAGCAAGGTCGATTTGCCGTGAAAGCCGCCACCGACGATCAGGGTCACCCCTTCCGGAATCCCCATGCCCCGGACCGGCCCGCTGTGCGGCGTCCGCAGCTCCACTTCGAGGCTCGGTGGCGGCTCGAAGGGGATCGCACCCTCGAGCAACGGTTCCTGACTGACCCCGCTGCGACGCGGCAGGATGGCTCCGCGACCGACGAAAGCGACGAGCCCCTGCTCCGGCAGTTGCGCCCGCAGCGCCTCGGCGTCTTCCACGACGGCGATGAACCGCTCGGCCTCGGCCAGGGCGTGGCGATCGAGGGTCAACGTCGCCCGCGCGACCTCGGGCAGGAGTTCGGCCAGGAGCTCCTCGGCGAACGAACCGAGGATCGTGCGCCCGGTCGCCGGGAGCCCGACCGAGAGACGGAGCTCCACCCGATCGTCGGTGACGCGGCAGGCCGTCCGTTCCAACACTTCCGGGCCGCCGGCATCGATCGTCACCACGCCCGACCGGCCGGTACCACCGCGTCGGCGCGCCAACCGGTCGATCATCCGGCGCGCACGACGCGCCAAGAAGTCCTCGAGCGCGACGCGCCGCACGCGGCTCGCGGTCTCCGGAAGGACGAGCCGCCCGCGTTCGACGATCAACCGCACCCGCGACGGCGGCGCGTAGGGGTCGCCTTGGACGTGGTCGATCGCGAGGACGATGTCACCCGCTCGGTAGAGACCACGGATCTCCTCGTAGGCCTTGTATCCTCGCCGGTCGATCCGCCGGAGAATCGAGCGGAGCACGCCGATGTCCCTCACGCCGTCCCTCCCCCAAGACGCTCGTCCCGAGTATAGTGGCTGACCAGTACGGAGCGGACGTGCCGTCGGGTTCCGACGGAGCAAGGATGGCTATGCCGACCTGCCGACTCGATCATCTCGTCGTCCATTACCTGCGCGCGGGGTCGGGGACCCCGGTGCTCCTGCTGCACCAGTACTTCGGAACTTGCGAGAGCTGGCAAACCGTGTTCGACCTGCTCCGTCGGCACTTCGACGTCGTCGCACCCGACCTCCGGGCGCATGGGCGGACCGGCGACCCCGGCGGGCGCCTGACGCTCGACGGGTTCACCGAGGACATCGCCGAGTTCGCTCGAGCGCTCCAGACCCACGACGCCCATCTCGTCGGCGCGAGCCTGGGAGCGATGGTCGCCGCACGGCTCGCGGTGACCGGTGCCGTGCGCCCTCGCTCGCTCGCCTTGATCGGCGCACCGAACTTCGCTGCATCGTCGACGAGCGAGTACACCCGGTCGGTCATCGAGGAACACTTTCCGGCCAACGAAGCGGAGTACGCCTACCTGCACCGAGCGCACGGGCCGGACCACGCCCGCGCCCGGCTCCTCGCCAACTTCGTCCAGGACAGCCTGGACTGGCCACGCGAGATGCGCGAGTGGGCCGATGGCCTCGACCGTCTCGCGTGCCCGATCCTGCTCATGGCCGGCGACAACGACCCGGTATCTCCAGCGGGCTGGTTGGTCGAGCTTGCTCAGCGACTCCCACGGGGCGAAGCCTGCATCTTGCCGCGCGCCGGCCACTTTCCCCACCGGAGCGTCCCTCACCTGGCGGGTGGAGTGCTCCTTGACTTCCTCCTCCGGGCCGAGCGCTCGCCGTGCTGATGCCCTCACATCCCGCCGGGATGCAGACGGGCGCCGAGCAGGAACGCGACTTGCCCGAGCGCCAGGACGACCAGGGCGAGCACGACGAGCCCGACGACGAGTCGGCGCGGCAGCCCGCCGCGCACGCCGAGGTAGACCGCGGCGAGCAGCGGGGCGCCCATGAGCGCCGCGTAGTGCGCGACCTCGGCCCCGACCGCGAGACCGCTCGGTGCGCTCAGTCCGAAACCGCGCTCGCCGGACGGCAGTACGAGGAGCGAGAGCGCGACGCCCGCGACCGGCAAGGCGGTGGCGATCAGCTTGTCCGCCAACCGCCAGCGACCGCTTGCCCAGGCCAGCAGGAGACCGATCGGCCAGAGGACCGCGGTCGCACCGACCGCGACGGCGGCCAGGAGTTCCTGGTCGCTCCATTCCCTCGGCGCCGTTCCTCGTGAGGAGAGGGTCGAACCTCGCATCATTGCCGTCGCTCCGTCGGCGATCAGAGGTCCTTGTGCAAGGTCGCGAGGAACTCGGCGTTGTTCTGCGTCCGCGCCAGGCGGCCGAGCACGAGCTCCGTCCCGTCCGTGCCGCCGAGCATCGAGACCATCCGGCGCATCGTCCAGACTTGGCGCAGCGTCTGCTCGTCCAGGAGGAGTTCCTCGCGGCGCGTGCCCGAACGCTGGATATCGATCGCCGGGAAGATGCGGCGTTCGGCGAGCTTGCGGTCGAGATGGAGCTCCATGTTCCCGGTTCCCTTGAATTCCTCGTAGATCACGTCGTCCATGCGGGAACCGGTATCGACCAAACACGTCGCGATGATCGTGAGGCTCCCGCCGCCCTCGATGTTCCGGGCAGCTCCGAAGAAGCGCTTCGGCGGGTACAGGGCGACCGGGTCGATACCACCGGAGAGCGTCCGCCCGCTCGGCGGCACGCTCAGGTTGTACGCACGCGCGAGCCGGGTGATCGAGTCGAGCAGGATGACCACGTCCATGCCGCACTCGACGAGGCGCTTGGCCCGCTCGAGCGTCATCTCAGCGACCCGGATGTGATCCTCGACCGGCTCGTCGAAGGTCGAGGAGATGACCTCGCCGTCGACCGAGCGACGCATGTCGGTCACTTCCTCCGGTCGCTCACCGATCAGGAGGACGATGAGATGGATGTCCTTGTAGTTCGTCGTGATCCCGTTCGCGATGTGCTTGAGCAGGACCGTCTTCCCTGCCTTCGGCGGCGAGACGATCAGACCGCGCTGGCCACGCCCGATCGGTGCGACCAGATTGACGAGCCGGGTCGAGAGGATGTGGGGCTCCGTCTCGAGGTTGATGAGCTCCATGGGGAAGATCGGCGTCAGGCTGTCGAAGCTCGGGCGCCGTCGGGCGAACTCCGGATCCATCCCGTTGACCGCATCGACGCGCAGCAAGCTGTAGTACTTCTCGTTCTCCTTCGGGGGCCGGACTTGGCCGGCGACCCAGTCGCCCTGCCGCAGCCCGAAGCGGCGGATCTGCGACTGCGAGACGTAGACATCGTTCGGTCCAGGCAGGTACCGCTCGCCCCGCAGGAAGCCGAAGCCGTCTTCGGTGATCTCGAGCACCCCTTCGCCGAAGATCCCTCCGGCACGCTCGATCTGCGCTCGGAGGATCTTGTTCACCAGCTCCATCTTGCGGAGCCGGTTGGCGTTCGGGACGCCGAGATCGCGCGCGATCGCCTGGAGCTCCTCGAGCATCTTCTCCTGCAATTCGGCGGCCGTCAGACCGGGACTCTCCTTGATTTCTTCGACAGCGGTCGGTGCCGCAGTGGGCGTCGTCGTTTCCATGGTTTCGGTCCTCCTCGACGTCGTTCGTTTCGCCACGTATCGGTTCTCCTTCTCTAGACCGTCACGACCACCGATCGACGCAGCGCCCGCCGCGCGGTACCCCGGCGCTCGACGAACCGGACGAGCGCAAGGTACCCCAGCGGAACGTCATGCAGCACGGCGTCGATCGAAGCGTGGACAACGAGGAACCTCGTACGTTCGCTAGCGTTTCGTGTGAGATGCTCTGGTCCCAGGAGCGAGCGACAGGACTGGACGAGACCAGGGTACCGAGCAGAGGTACAGGGCGCGGGAATCCCGCGCCCTGTCACTATACCACAGCTCGCCCATCGGCGTCAAACGCGACCGTCTCGTACTCCTGTACCTTGGTCAAGCGATGTTCGGCCTCGATGCGGCGGATCGTCCCCGTCCGCGACCGCATGACGATCGAATGCGTGCGCGCCCCGGTGCGGGTGAACCGCACCCCCTCGACCAGGTCGCCGGTCGTGATGCCGGTCATCGCGAAGAAGACGTTATTGGAGCGGACGAGATCGTCCGCCGTGAACACCTTGTCCAGTTCCAGCCCTTGCTCCAGCGCCCGGCGCCGCTCCTCCTCGTCCCGCGGATAGAGCGTGCACTGGATCGCGCCACCGACGCACTTGAGCGCCGCCGCTGCGACGACGGCCTCCGGCGACCCGCCGATCCCCATCAGCACATCGACCCCCGACTCTGAAAACGCCGTCATGATCGCGCCGGCCACGTCGCCGTCGGTGATCAGTCGGATGCGCGCTCCGGCTCGTCGCACCTCCTCGATGAGCTCCTGGTGCCGCGGGCGATCGAGAATGACGACCGTCAGGAGCCGCACGCTCATCCGCTTGGCCTCAGCGATGCGATGCAGGTTCTCGGTCGGGGAGAGCCGGATGTCGATCGCCTGCGCGGCCTCCGGGCCGACGGCGATCTTGTTCATGTAGACGATCCCAGGCGGGTAGTACATCGAGCCGCGCTCGGCCAAGGCGACCACCGAGACGGCTCCCGGCATCCCGTTGGCGCACAGGCGCGTTCCGTCGATCGGGTCGACCGCGAGGTCACCTTCCGGTGGCTCGCCGGTGCCCACCTCTTCGCCGATGTACAGCATCGGCGCCTGGTCCTTCTCGCCTTCGCCGATGACGACGACGCCCTTCATGTGCACCGTCGAGAGCATCCGCCGCATCGCCCGCACGGCGGCGGCATCGGCCGCGTTCTTGTCTCCACGGCCGACCCACTGGGCTGCGGCTGTCTCTTATACACATCT
>JANZZC010000102.1 GCA_026419575.1 Thermomicrobium sp.
GCCAGACGCTCGGCGAGGTCGTCATGCGGGGGAACAACGTGATGAAGGGATACTACCGGGACGAGGAGGCGACGGCCAGGGCGTTCGCCGGTGGTTGGTTCCACTCGGGCGACCTGGCGGTGGTCCACCCGGACGGGTACATCGAGCTGCGCGATCGCAAGAAGGACATCATCATCAGCGGTGGCGAGAACATCTCGACGATCGAGGTGGAGCGGGTGCTCTACCAGCATCCGGCGGTGCTCGAGTGCGCGGTGATCGGCATCCCGGACGAGAAGTGGGGCGAGGTGCCGAAGGCGTTCGTGGTGCTGAAGCCGGGGATGCAGGCGACGCCGGAGGAGCTCATCGCCTTCTGCCGGGAACGGCTCGCGCACTACAAGTGCCCGAAGCGGGTGGAACTCGTGGAGACGCTGCCCAAGACGTCGACGGGGAAGATCCAGAAGTTTGTGCTCCGCGAACGGGAGTGGGCCGGCTACGAGAAGCGGATCCATTGAGGCGACCGGGCGCGCTGGGCAGCGCGGCGCCGTCTCCCGCGGCACGGCCGGCCGATGATCGGATGAACGAGCGTTCGGTGCTCCGCTCCGGTAAGATTGTCGCGGCGAAGGCGGTGCTCGGGCGGCATCTCGAGGGTCGGGATCGGGCACCCAGTCAGGCGAAGCGAGGAGGCGATACCCTTGACGAGCGCAGGACACGATCCGTTCCGGGAGTACGCGATCGAGACGCTGGCGGTGCACGCGGGGCAAGCGCCGGACCCGGCGACCGGTGCGCGGGCGGTCCCGATCTATCAGTCCACATCGTTCGTCTTTCACGACGCGGACCACGCGTCGCAGCTCTTCAATCTCGATGAGCCGGGACACATCTACACGCGGATCAGCAATCCCACGGTCGAGGTGTTCGAGAAGCGCGTCGCCTATCTGGAGGGCGGGGTAGCGGCGGTCGCGACCTCGAGCGGTCAAGCGGCGACGACGCTGGCCATCCTGAATATCGCGCGAGCGGGCGACGAGGTCGTGGCGAGCAGCAGCCTCTACGGGGGGACGGTGGCGCTGTTCGCCAACACGCTCTCGGATCTCGGCATCACGGTGCGTTTCGTGGAGCCGTCCGATCCGGAGAACTTCCGGCGGGCGATCACCGAGCGGACGAAGTGCATCTACGCCGAGACGATCGGGAACCCGCGGCTGGACGTGCTGGACATCGAAGCGGTGGCGAAGATCGCCCACGAGCACGGGATTCCGTTGATCGTCGACAACACTTTCGCGACACCGTACCTGTGCCGGCCGATCGAGTGGGGCGCCGACATCGTCGTGCACTCGGCGACGAAATGGATCGGCGGGCACGGCGTCGCCATCGGCGGCGTCGTGGTCGACTCGGGGCGGTTCGACTGGGGTAACGGCAAGTTCCCACGGTTGGTTGATCCGGATCCGGGCTATCACGGGATCTCGTACTGGAAGGACTTCGGCAGCCTGGCGTTCGTGACCAAGCTCCGCGCGCACATGATGCGCGACGTCGGGGCGTGCATGAGCCCGTTCAATGCCTTCCTCCTGCTGCTCGGACTCGAGACGCTGCACGTGCGGATGGACCGGCACTGCGCGAACGCGTTGGAGATTGCCCGCTGGCTAGCCGAGCATCCGGCCGTCGCCTGGGTCGCCTACCCGGGGCTGCCCGACCATCCGTCCCACCGGCTCGCGCGCAAGTACTTGCGCGAGGGGCGGTACGGTGCGGTCGTGGTGTTCGGCGTGAAGGGCGGGATGGAAGCCGGGATCAAGGTGATCGACTCGGTCGCGCTCTGGTCGCATCTGGCGAACGTGGGTGACGCCAAGTCGCTCATCATCCACCCGGCGAGCACGACGCATCGACAGCTCACGCCGGAACAACGGGTGGCCGCGGGGGTCGGCGACGACCTGATCCGGCTCGCGGTCGGCATCGAGCACGTGGAGGATCTCAAGGCGGATCTCGATCGGGCGCTGCGGCTGGCGACCGGCCTGGCGGCGCCGGGAGACGGGCGGACACGCGACGAGGCCGCGCGGATCGTGTTGAACGACGAGCAGGTGATCCGCTCGGTCTGCACGCGCGCGTACGTCGAGGAGGACGGGACGCGACGGCCGCTGGTCCTGGCGATCGTCGGGCTCTCGAACGACCCAGCGCGGCCGAGCTACCGGGTGGCGCAGAAGCTGAAGCGCCTCGGGTACCGGATCGTGCCGGTGAACCCGTTGATCGAGGAGGCGCTCGGGGAGCGGGCGTATCCGAGTCTGCGGGAGCTCCCGGTCCGGGCCGACGTGGTGGTGGTCTTCCGGGCCAGCGAGCACGCGCCGGAGGTCGCGCGCGAGGCGGTCGCGCACGGAGCCCGGGTCCTTTGGCTGCAGGAGGGGGTGGTCAGCCCGGAGGCCGCACGCATCGCGACGGAGGGCGGCCTGGCGGTGGTGATGAATCGGTGCATCTACAAGGAAGCGCAGCGCTGGCGCGGGCACGCGAAGACGTTCCGCCCGGACGACGTGGACCGCGAGCTGGTCGGTGCTGGCGCGGACGGTCGGGCGAGCGAACCGGCGGACGACTGACGGGGTGCCCCGGTCGCGCGGCGGCCGGAAGGAGGCTCGGCGATGACGGCGACCGAACTCGGGACGTACCAGTACGTGCTGGCCGAGGTGCGCGACGGTATCGCGGTCGTCACGATGAACCGACCGGAGAAGCGGAACGCGTTGTCGGTCGCGCACATGCAGGAGTTGACCGAGGTCTTCCGGCGGATCGGCGAGGACCGCGCGCTCGCGGTCGCGATCCTGCGCGGGGCGGGGCCGGTGTTCTGCGCTGGGCACGACCTGAACGAGCTCGTGGCCTGCGACGCGCGCACGGCGCGGCAGATTTTCCAGGTCTGTACGACGCTGATGCAGACGATCCGAGGGATCCCGCAGCCGGTGATCGCGCAGGTGCACGGGGTGGCGACCGCGGCCGGTTTCCAGCTGGCGGCGACGTGCGACCTGATCGTCGCGGCGGCGGGGACACGGTTCCAGACGCCGGGGGTAAAGATCGGGCTCTTCTGCTCCACGCCGATGGTGGCGGTGAGCCGGGTGCTGCCGCCGAAGAAGACGTTCGAATTGCTGGTGACCGGCGACGCGATGACCGCGGAAGAGGCGGCGCAGCTGGGGATGGTGAACCGGGTGGTACCGCCCGAGCAGCTGGACGCGGCGGCGTGGGAGCTCGCGGAGAAGATCCGGGCCGCGAGCCGGTACGTCGTCGGGATCGGCAAGCAGGCGTTCTACCGACAGCTCGAGTTGCCGGAGCACCTGGCCTACGCGTACGCGATGGAAGTGATGGCGTCGAACGCGCTGGCCGAGGATGCCCGGGAGGGGATCTGCGCGTTCCTCGACAAGCGGCAGCCGGAGTGGCGGAACAGGTAGCCGAAGCACGACGGACGGGTACGGGAACGGGGCCGGGCCGACCGGCCCCGTTCCCTCGTTCTGCGGCGCAGCGGGGATCCTGGTGCCCGCGCGGCGCGGTCGGGGCGAGTCCGGGGCTTGACATGGGGGCACGCGTACGCTACACTGGTCGCGTACGTACTGGTGTACATTCACATCGATGGCCGATCGGCGGCTTTGGGACCAAAGGTCTAGGGTTCCGAGGTTCGCTGGTGCCGACAATTGGCAGAGAGGAACCCAGGCGATCGCTGGGCGGGAGACGGGGAGATGAGCTTGCAACGCGTGCTCCATTGGCCGGTGACGATCTTCCGCGATCCGTGCAGTACCGGGGGACAGCCACGGTGGGTAGCGGTGGCGTGCGAACCGTCGGCGTTGCCACCGGAGGCGGCGAACTCGTGTCTCGTCCTCCAGTACTGGCGTCGGCAGCTCCGTCGTCCGCCGCTCGCCGACGGCGAGACGCCGGATGCAGCATTGGCGAACCTGCTCGAGACGTTGCGTCGCGCGGGAGCAGAGTGACTCACGGAAGGGGTGGAGCCATGGGCGACTATCGCGAAGCCTTGACGATCGTCCTCAACGCCGTTCGCTCCGCCGGATTCCCGCTGACCGGATGGTGCCTGGAGCGCGAGCGCGTGCACTTCCTGCTCGCTGGCGGCACGACCGTCACGATCCCGCTCGAGCGCTTGCTGGTCGGGTCGCCGAGCACGGTGGTCGCCGAGCTGCTCAACGTGATCGGCTGGCGGACGACGCCGGTGACGGTGCGGCCGATGGAGGAGATCGTCGAACTGGCACCGCAGCAGCTCGCGCGGCTGCGTTTCCTTCACTGGCTGGTGAGCACCGGGCGACTCGTGGGTGACACCGAGCGGCCACCAGCTGAGTATGTCGCGGCGAGCTGAGCCGCATGCGCCCTCCGGCGTTCCGGTATGCTTCGGAACGTCGGGAGGGATGGGCACTGCGTGGAGCGAGCGGTCGGTGCTTCGTGGTTTCCGTTCCGATTGGACCCCGAGACGGAAGCACGGTACGTCGGTCTGCTGCGCACCGTGCGCGCGGTGCAGCGGGAACGGCCCTGCCGGGCGGTGCCGGTACCGCGGCGCTTCTGCGCCTTGCGCAGCGTACCCCACCTGCGTCGCTGGGCGGTGGTCATCGCCGCACCGAGCTATCTGGCCGGTATCTCGCGCGCCCGCGCATTGCTCGCCGGGGTACCGGAAGTGGTGAGTTGCCGCGTCGAGCCGATCGACAGTCGGGCGGTGAGGCTGGTGCTGATGACGGTCGCGCTGGCGCGAGCGGACGTCGTGGGCTTGGCGCAGCGTAGCCTGCACCGGAGCGGCTGCCCGGCGACGGTGCAGGTGATCGATCTCGGGGGTCCGACCGAGAATGCCGATCTACGGTGATCTGAGCGACCTTCCTCTGCATCTCCTCCTGAACGCGTTGATGCGGGCGGGCAAGACCGGGCGCCTGACGCTGCGAACGCGCGTGGAGGAGATCGCCTTGCTGCTCGACCGCGGTCGGGTGGCGGCGGTCGTGAGCAGCGACGCGCAGTTGCGGCTGGGGCAGATGCTCCTGCAGCTGGGCGACATCACCGAGGAGCAACTCGAGCAAGCGCTGGCGCTGCAGGCGGTGAGTCCGGGCCAGCGGCGACTCGGCGAGCTCCTGGTCGAGTTGGGCTTCGTGACGCACCAGCAGGTCAAGCGAGCGCTCGCGAACCAGTTCGAGGCCGTGCTCGTGCGCGTCCTGTCGGCGCCGGACGCTTCCTTCGCGTTCGTATCGGAGCCGGAGTTCGGAACCGCCGACGAGACGGTACTGGAGGATGCACCGGCCACCAAGCTGATCCTGAACGCGATCCGGCGGGCCGACGAGTTCGCGGCACCGATCGAGCTGGCGACGCTCGCCCCCGATCCGAGCGTGCTCGATCGCTTGGCTCCGGAAGAGCGGGAAGTCCTGCTCGCGCTGCTCGAAGGAAATCGGACGCTGTCTCGGATCGCCCAGGCGACCGGGTTCGCAGCGGGTGTGGTCCGCGAGGCGGTCGAACGGTTGCGCAGCCGAGGGCTGGTGCGCTGACCGCGCTGTCAGCCAGGCGACGCACGGGTCCGGTCGATCCGGCATGTCGCGGGACGGAGCGGGTTCCGCCCGGTGGACGTCCTCACGTCGTGAGGAGTACGGCGCCCGCCACCCGAGCACCGACGCGTTCCAGGCTCGCCTTGGCTTCCTGGGCTGCGGAGCGTGGAGTCCTCCCGCTCCGGACGACCAGTACGACGCTGTGGGCGAGAGGAGCGAGCGCGAGCCCCTCGCCGTACGCTGGGAGCGGGGCGGTGTGGATGACGACCCGGTCGGCGAGTTCGGCGAGGGCGACCAAGCGATCGCGAGCGGTCGGGCGGCCGAAAAGGTCCGCCGGATTCGTGCGGTCGGGAGCCTGACCGGGTGGGAGCAGGGAGAGCCCCTCGACCGGGGTAGGCGCGAGTCGGGGGACGGAAGCGTCCGACGCGGTGAGCCAGTCGACGAGCGTGCCGGTGGGCGCGGCAGCGGCGAGTTCGTGCAGGCACGGGTGCCGCAGGTCGGCCTCGACGAGGAGCGCGCGCTCGCCGGCGAGAGCGAACGCGGCGGCGAGGTTCGCTGCGACCCCGGCGGAGTCGCTCGCCTCCCGACCGATGCCGCAGACGAGCAGCAGGCGATCGCCGCGCTCGCGGGAGAACTGCGCCCGGAGGGCGCGATAGGCTTCGGCAGCAGGCGACAGCGGCTCCTCGACGACCACCAACCGCGGCATGCGTTCCTCCGTCCTCGAGTTCTTCCGTCGTCGGTTCGACGCGATCTCGGCGATGACCGGACGATCGAGCGCCCGTGCGGTATCGCGCGCCGAGCGCAGCACGTCCTCGAAGTATTCGACCGCGAAGGTCACCAGGACGCCGAAAGCGAAGCCGAGGACCGCACCGGCCGCGGTGTTGAGCTTAGTGCGGGGCCCGACCGGGACGCTCGGCGGCGTGGGGGCGTCGAGCTTGAGGATGGTGACCGTGCCCTGGATGCGTTGCCCGAACGGGTCGCGGAACCGTTCGAGGATGCGCTGATTCTCGGCGAGCGACCGGGCGACGAAGGCATCGGCGAGCGCGTTGGCGACCCGGGCAGCACGCTCGGGATCGGTGTCGGTCACGACCAGCTGGACGACGTTGCTGTCCTGATTACGTCCGATTTGGAGGGTGCCGAGGACGTGACCGGGGTCGTCGGCCAAGCCGGCCTGCCGGAGCGCGCTGGCGACGAAGTCGGCGTTGCGGATGAGGTCCTGGTAGGAGGCGAGCCGGTTCTTGGCGTAGAGGTCAAGCCAATAGTCGGGTGGTTGCGCGACCGCCATGAGACGGACGCTGACCTGATAGGTCGGCGGCTGCGTCCGACTGTAGACGAAGGCGGCTCCGGCGGCGACGACCGCGGCCAGGAGGACGATCCACCAGCGACGCAGCACGATCGCGAGGTATTCCTCAGGGCGCACGGCGCTTCCTCTCGCTAGCCACCGGGATAGCCGCGAGAACGGGCGTCCGGAGAGCGCGCTGCACCTCCTCGGCGGTGTAGAGCGCATCGGCGAAGTAGTCGGCGAGGAACGCGAGGAAAACGCCGGCGACGAGGGCGACGACGAGCTGGATCACCCAGACGAGCCGGGTGCGCATCGTGTCGGGCACGGCGCTGTTGGGATCGTCGAGTACTTGGACGATGACTTGCCGCTGGGGGTCAGCGAAGCCGAAGTATTGGGTGCCGCGCTCGCGCAGGGCGGCGACGGCCGCGGAGGCGATGACGACGGCGCGCTGGGCATCGGTGGAGGTGACGGAGAGCAGGACGGCCCGGTTGCGCCGTGTGACGCTGACGCTCGCTTGCACCTCGCCGGGTTCGACGGGCGTGCCGAGGAGCTCGCTCGCCCGCTGCGCGACATCCGTCGCGAACACGTTGCCGCGGATCACCTCGGTGAAGTCGTCCACCGTGTATTCGTTCGTGAGATACAGGTAGTATTCGTCGTACCGGTACTGGTCGGACGGAGTCTCCTGGGGGAGGCGGGTGACGAGGACGGCCGCGCTGGCCGTCCAGCGCGGCTGGTACTGCACCGCCTGGAAGAGGACAGCGACGAGCGCCACCGCAGGGGCGGCGAGGACGATCCAGCGGCGACGCCAGAGGATGGCGAGATAGGCCCTCAGCTCCACGGTGTCACGGCCTCCCTCCGTCGCTGGGCCGAGACGCGGGTGGCGAGTGCCGCGGCGATGACCTCGGTGAACTCAGCGGCGAAGCGCTCGGGACGGAAACGCTCGGCGTGACGCCGGATGACCGCGGGATCGAAGCGGAGCTGCTCGAAGCGGCGCAACGCGGCGACGAGCGCTTCGACCGTCTGCTCGGGAAAGAGGACGCCGGTGATGCCGTCGACGACCGTCTCGCGGGCTCCGCCGCGAGCGAGCGCGATGGCCGGGCGACCGGCTGCCTGCACCTCGACCTGGGCGATGCCAAAGTCGTCCTCGGCGGGAAAGATCGCGGCGCGACACCGGGCGTAGAGCGCGAACTTCTCTTCATCGGGGACCGCGCCGAGGAACTCGATCGTCGGGCCAGCGAGACGCTCGAGCGCCAGGCGAGCGCGGCCGGTGCCGACGATCTTCAGCGGCAGGCGCAACCGGTTGCAGGCCTCGATGACGAGGTCGAGGCGCTTGTAGTGGACGAGGCGCGAAACGACGAGGAAGTACTCGCCGACCTCGTCGGGCGGGACGGGCCGCGCCTGCGCGATCGCGACCGGCGGATGCACGACGCGCGCTTCGCGTCCCCAGTACCGGCGGATCCGTTCGGCGACCGTGCCGGAATTGGCGACGATGACGTGGATCCGCTGGGCGGTGGCACGGTCCCAGCGACGAAGCCAGGCCATGAAGCTGTCTCTTATACAC
>JANZZC010000169.1 GCA_026419575.1 Thermomicrobium sp.
GTCGTGGCCAGCACACCGGGATCAGCCACCGCGTCGGCGCTGAAGACGCTGTGCACATGGGTTTCCAGGCGGTACCAGCGGGGAACCGGCGCAGCCGCCACCGAGGGAGCGGTGGTCGCCAGTACGGGAGCCAGCGACGCCAGGAGGAGACCGAGGAGGACGGCACGACGCGCGGGATCGCAGCCGTGCAGGAGCGGTCGTGTCATGGCTCACCGAGTGGCGTGCGGTCCGGTTCCCGAGCGAGCCGCGCACCGGGCGGCGCCGGTCGTCTCCGGATCCGGTAGGCGAGGAAACCCGCCGAACCGACGAACACGGCGCTGGCGAGGCCGAGCAGCGGCAGTCCGTAGGACGTACCGGTCGGCGGGAGCGCTTCGGAACCGAGGGGCGGCAGCTCGAGTGCCTCTTCGCCCAGGACGGAAGCGAGGACGCGGAGCGATTCGTCGCCCTCGTGCAGGCTCGGCTCGATGTGGGTGTTCTCGCTGAACTCGTTCCAGCTGATGATACCGATGGCATCGGGCGCGGAGGCGAAGGCAGCGGCCAGCTGGCGCCGGAACGTGTCGCCGTTCTTGCGTTCGACGACGCGCGTGCCGCCGATCAGTCGAGCGTCGAAACCCGGCGCGGCCGGAGCGATCCATAGACCGCCGTGCGCATGGACAGCGTCGCTCATGGCCCGCAGCTTCCCCACGTAATCGGGGTAGGTGTCGGGATCGACCGAGGACCAGTAGTAGGCGTTGCCGTCGACCAGCAAGGCCAGACGTTCGTAGCCGTCGACGTTGCGCTCCGAAGCGAGGAGGAGCATGCAGCTGCCGACTCGCTGACGGATGGAGGCGATGTCGTCCGGTGAGAACTCCCAGGTGCCGGACAGGATGACGAGCGGTTTGCCGAAGAGGTCGTTGAAGACGTTGCGGCCGCTCCAGCGCTGGCAGAACCCCGCGAGGTCGCTCGCGATCCGTTCGGCCGGGAGCGGGTCGCGCTCGAAGTCCAACCCTTGATAGATGATCGCGAGGTGGAACCCCTCGCTCGTCGCGAGCTCGGCGAGTTGTTCCAGGCGACGGTTGAGCGTCGGGGTGCTCTTCCAGCTGACGATGAAGCCGGTGATCCCAGCCTGCTCGGCCCAGCGGATGTGCTGCTGCATCACTGCGCGGTCGTCGCTCGAGTACCGACCGAGGATCGGATAGTCCCGCTTGGCCCGGTTCCAGGAGGTCGGATCGAACCAGATGTAGTAGTAAGCCAACACCGGAACCGGGCTCGCGGCGTGGACGCGGGGAGGCGGTGTGGGTCGGAGTACCCACGCCGCGAGGAGCAGCAGCACCAGGAACGCGCTCACGAGTCTCGCTATCACGGGTCCCTCCGCACGATCGGATCACGCACGACTTCGTTCGCCGTGCCTCGGAACTCGGGATAAGTGACGAGCTTCGCGCGCTCGAAGTACTGGACGGTTCGGCCGTGCTCGTCGAGGAACGCCTCGCTGAGCGGGTAGCCGAAGAGCGCCAGGGATTCGCGCGGCGAGATGCCAGGATCGCCGAGGTCGAGGCCGTTACGGCGCCAGTAGGCCCGGAGGCTCCCGCACACCCAGTGGCCGGTCTGCGTGAAGTAGGTACAGTCGCTCCCGGGTGGAGCGTCCGGCGATCTGCGCCGGAACGGCTCGCTCGCCGCGAGGCCGAGCGCCATCGCTTCGCGGGCGCCGAGACGGGCCAGTTCGATCGCGTAAGGGCTCCCGGTGCGCTCGGGGCGGTATTCGAGCCGGGCGAGGGCGAAGTCCTGCACGAGCACCCCCGCGCCGTCCTCGGCGGTGCTCCAGTAGGGCTCCGTCGTCGCCGGACCGAACGAGGCGAGGCCGCCGTTCCGCTCCCAGAAGTCCCGGAACTGGGGCGCTGGCTCGGTCGTGCTCGACTGCGGGATGGTGGTCGGCTGCGGCGTCGGCACGGTGGCGACGCGAGGCGGCGGGACGGTCGCGGTTGGTCGAGCTGCTTCGGCTGGCGGTGCGGCTGCGCGCGGCCGCTGGTTGCGTGCCAACCCTTGCGTGAGGAAGAACGTTCCGGAGAGCACGAGCGTCAACAGGATGACCAGCGCGAGGCGGCGCGCACGACCGTCGGCCCGTGTCGGGACTCGCCGAGGCTCCGATCCGTTTCGGTTCCGACGCAGATGACGGAGCTGAGGACGCCCAGCGATGAGCAAGGCGGTCGCCGAGGCGAGGACCAGGGTGAGGACGAGTCCGAGATCGCGCCAGCTCATGACCGTGAGGTCGACCGACTGATCGCGCGAGAGCGCGAGGGGGGCGACGGGGCTCCAGCCGACGAAGTCCGCGGCCTGGACCCGATAGTCGCCGCGGGGCAGCGAGCGAGCGGATCCTGTCCCGCCCTCGAGCACGAGACGCTCGCTCGAGCCGTCGGGATAGGTGAGGAGGACGGATCGACCGCTCGGTAGGCCGAAGAAGGTGTCGCGGACCGAAAAGGTCGCGGTGTACAGGAGGAGCGTGATCGTCCAATCGGTCTGCTCGGCTGGATAGAAACGCTGTTGCTTGCGGTTGACGACGTTGGTCCCCCGCACGATGATGGCCTCGACCGACCACTGCACCGGGCTGCTGACGAGGCCAGCGTGCGTCGGAATGGCCCGACTCGCCTTGAGGATCGGTGCGGTGGCGTCCGCGTCGGCGACGCGGAGTTCGCGGACCTCGCCCATGCTGCTCTTGAGGACCATGCGCTCGACTCGGCCCGGATCGACCGGCTGCCCCTCGAGGTCGACGAAGCGATAGGAAACGACCGTTTCGAGGTCGTAGCCGGCTTGCAGTCGTTGGTGCTTCGGGACGGTGACGCTCCGCGCGACGGCGAAGACGTCGTCGTTCCAGCGGGCGAAGCGAGCTCGGAACGTCGGCGTGGTGAATTCCCGCTCGATCTCGATCGGATGCGGGCCCGACTCCTGGAAGGGGATCTGGACTCGTCCGTCCGGCCCGGTGCGGAACTCGCGGTCGAGCGAGCGCACGGCGAGACCGGCGAGCGCTGGGACGGTCTCGATCTCGAGGACCGCGGGAGCGACGGTCAGGATCGTGGTCGCCGCTGCCGGTGCGAGGCTGGCCGAGCCCTCGTAGACCGCCGTCACGGTGTGCTGGCCGACCGGCAGCGGCTGGGTGATGACGAAGCGCGCTGCGCCAGCGAAGTTGGTCCGCTCGCGCCGGTAGTGCACGCCGTCGATGAGGAGCTGGAGCACCTCGTTCTCGACGGCACCGTAGAGCTCCCCCGAGGGGCCGCTGAGCCGGGCGGTCACGTCGAACCGCTCCCCGACCGGTACCGCCGCGGGAACCTCGAGCGAGAGCGCAGTCGGTCGCTGGCTCCCGGCAGCCTGGGCGCGGTGGGGGCCGCTGAGGAGCGAGACGAGCGCGACCAGCAGGAGCGCGAGGGTACGGCGCATCAGCGTGCTCCCTTCCGCCACGAGGCGCGGAGACCGCCCGGACGGCGAGCACGCCGAGCGAGCTGCGGCGGCAGGCGGAGGCGACCGCTCGCGGCGAGGAACGTCAGCGAGGCGAGCAGCAGTGCCGACCCGTAGAGGCCGAAGACGACCCCGCTGCGGGGACCCGGTGCCGCTGCGGGTGGTGGCCAGTCCCAGAGAATGAAGACCGGTGGTCGAGGCGGCTGCGTGAAGTCGAACGCGTTCATGATGCTCGTCGCCTGCGCGTCGCGGGCGGCCAGCGGTTCGAGGTCCCAGTTCTCTTCGATGAACTTGAGGATCGAGGTGAAGTCGTAGGTCGTGGAGTCGACGAAGCCGCGCTTGGCGTAGGGACTCACCAGGAAGGCGGGCACGCGGAAACCGTACCCGTAGTCGTCGACCTGCGGTGGCGGTACGTGGTCGTACCAGCCGCCCCAGTCATCGTAGGTGACCATGAAGGCCGAGTTCCACCAGTAGGAGCTCCGCATGAGGGCCTGGACGAGCGAGCGGACGAACCGCTGCCCGGCTTGGATGCTGCCCGGAGGATGCTCGCTCGCACCGGAGGGGACGATGTAGGCGACCTCCGGCAACGTGCCGTTCTGGAGATCAGTGAAGTACTCGTCCAGCGGCACGATATGGCGGAAGAGCTCCGGATCGTCGAGATAGCGCGGCATGGCGAGGAGCGGGCACCAGACGACCTGGGCCGCGCGCGGCCCGACCACATCGCTCCGAGTCCGATAGGTGATGGAGGGATCGTAGTTCTGGATGTAGAACTTCCAGGTGACTCCTGCGGCTTCCAAGCGGTCGAAGATCGTCACGATATCGTCGGGAAACCCTTCGGGCGGCACGCTGTTCTTCTCGCTGCCGGGCACACCAGCGATCCAGTACATGTGGTTCCAGACGCTGCCGCCGTGGGCGGAGCTGAAGAAGCGGTCGAAGAGCACGTACTCGCCGACGAGGTTCCAGTAGTAGGGAAGGTCGCGCCCATCGTAATACCCCATCGCGATGCGGCCGTCGTGGTTGCGGAGGCGCAACGCCCAGATGAATCCGTCCATTTTTCCGCCGTTGTATTGCCGGCGGAAAGTGATGCTGCTGTGGTCGAGATCCTCGATCGGCAGACTCCCGATGTGGAACGGCTCCACGCACTCGCTCGCCGGGTCGGTCGGGTCGAGCGGCATGCAGGTGTCCGGTGGAATTCCGTCCGCACCGGGATAGGTACCGAAGTAGTTGTCGAACGTGTGGTTCTCCTGCATGAGGACGATGAAATGGCGGATCGGCGTATTCGGCTCGCGTCGCGCTGCTTCGGCTCGCTGGGCATTCGGTGCAGCGAGCAGTACCAGGAGCAGGGCGAGCGCGCGCGCGGTCGAACGGAATCGGCTCATGGACGCACCTCGTAGATCACGATCACCGGGAGGTCGATCGTCTGCCCATCCGGGCCGCGCGTCCGAACGATTTCGGTGTGGACGACGCGACCGTGATAGCGACGCGCATAGGTCTGGAGCTTCTCCGAGAAGAATGACGACCGCGCTGCCGAGTAAGCGTCCCAGACGATGTACTGGATATCGCCTTTCCGGAGCATCAGGTCGGGGTTGACGACCGGCTCGTACGTCGGGTTGCGGTGCAGTGGGTTCGGACTGACCGAGAGCCCGTAGGCCTTGCGATAGCCGTAGAACTGGACGATGTTCGCCATCGAGGGGCCGATCGTCAGCACTCGTGCGCCGGCAGGCGTGTGCGTGCGGATCCAGGCGCCAGCTTCCCGACCGCCAGGCACGCCGCCGGAGCCGGCCAGGAAGGTGCCGTCGGCCGCGGCGCGCAGCTGGCCGACGCTCGCCGACGCGAGCGAGCCGGCGATGAGGAGGACGGACAGCAAGCCGAGCAGCGGACGCCAGTGCACGCGGTAGCCGAGGGGCGAGCCGACGCGGGTCGAGCCGAGCGCGAAGAGCCGGGCCAGTGTCCGCGCGGCGAGGAGCGCGACGGCCGGTGCGACGGCGACGAGGTAGGGAAAGCCCTTGGTCGGCCAAACCTGGAAGAAGACGGCGGGAACGAGAATCCAGGTGACGAGCAGCGTCTCCCGCCATGTCCAGGCGCGTCGGACGAGCACGAGTCCGAGCAGCGCGAGCCCGACGACGGCCAAACCGAGTGCTGGCGGTACCGTGCTCAAGTAGAACGACCACTCGTGATTGGGTCGCCGAAAGAGTTGCCACACGAGGTATTGCGATGTCCGCTCGGTGGCGCTCCCACCCGCGAGCGCGGTCGCCAGCGGATGGAGCGCGACGATCCCGGCGAACGCAGCGCACCCCACGAGGAGTTGGCGGGGCCGGTCGGACAGTTCCGGGTGCAGTGCCAGGACGATGACCAGCGCGCCGAGGAACACGACCGCCGTTTCCTTCGTCAGCGCTGCCAGCCCGAACGAGACGGCCGCCGCGAACAGCCAGCTCGTCCGGCGGGTCGCCGCGAAGCGGACGAATGCGAGGAACGCGAGCGTTATCCAGAACGCCATCGGCCCGTCGAGGAGCGCCTGGCGACTGACGGTCACGTGGTAAGGCATCAGGGCCAGGAAGAGCGCAGCGACGGCTCCGGTCCAGCGACCGAAGAGCACGCGGCCGAGCAACATCGTCGTCCCGATCGTCGCCAGCCCGAAAGCGACGGCGAGGAGTCGGCCAGCCAGATCGAGCCCCTCGCGCCCGACGATCGGGATCGTCCCAGCGACGAAGAACGGATACAGCAGCGGGTGCGCGCGGAAGAGCGGAAAGAAGCGGCTCAGCACCGGCTCGCGGACGAGTGCAGCCGCTTGCCCGAGGTAAACGGCCTCGTCGCTGTTCACGCCGTACCGGTTGAGTTCCCAAAGGCGGAGCGCGGCGCCCGCGACCGTGGCGAAGAGGAACACGAGAAGCGGCCACCACCGCTCCGAGAACACGAGGGGAGGCGATGGGCCGGGATGCCGACTCCCGAGGCGCTGGAGCACCCCCTCGCGCCGTCGCAGGGTTGGCATGGGTGGGTCGGTTCGCTGCACGGTATCGCGGCGGGAAGCGCTCATCGACCAGCCACGCCTTCTGGAACCGGCACCTGCAAGAACGCATCGCGCACTGAACTGGCCCCGCCCAGCCCCACCTGGGGAGCGATCAGCCGCCACCAATCCAGGGCGGGACGGCGGAGCCGTTGGCAGGTGGTGTCGGCGAGCGCCGTCGCGACGATCGCCCGTTCCGCAACGCGGAGCTCCTGCCCCAGTGGCCGAGTGAGGTAGTCCCGGAGCGCTGGGTAGGGCGGGAAGCCGTAGGCGTCGTCTCCGTTCTCGAGCAGGATCTGCAACGCCTCGTGCTTGGCGAGCGGCTGCGCCGCTTCGTCGCCGCGTTCGATGACCACCACGTGCGCGAGGCGAGCGCGGGTGCAATGCCGCACTTGGGGAATGAGCTGCTCGATGTGGTACTTCGGCGGCGGGATCAGCCACTGGACGTAGAGGTTGATGGTGGCGACCGGCAGTCGGGTCGAGGCCAGCAGAAGGGCGAAGCGGCGGCCGGAGCGGGAATGCACGCGACTCTGGACGAAGAGCGCCCAGCGCTGGCGACGCGTCAGTTGCGCGGTCGGGAGCGCCGCCACGGTATGCAGGCTAATCGTGAGCGGTTTCGGATAGGCGAGAACGAGGCCGTCGGAGCGCACCAGCGTCAGATCGTCGGCGAGAAACGCCCCGCGATCGCTCGCACGTCGCTGCTGCTGGAGCAGGCGGAGGATCGTCGTGGTCTTGCCGGTATCGGTCCGAGCGGTGACCAGCGTGGCGCGCTCGCCGCTGGCGACGCACGCGGCATGGACGAGCGCGTAGCCGCGACGAGCGAAGGTCCAGCGGAGGATCGGCTAGAGCACGTTGGTATAGAGGACGTGCGGGGAGTGGCGCAGGGC
>JANZZC010000005.1 GCA_026419575.1 Thermomicrobium sp.
AGATGTGTATAAGAGACAGCGCCTGAGGGGGTACCGCGATGCGCCGCCGCGGCTTCGTCGAAAAGACGCTCCTGGACGTCAGCGGAGTCGTCGAGCGCGCGCTCTACGGCGAGGAACTCGCCCGCCGACCTGGGCTGCTGCAGCGGCTCGATCCGCGCGTCAAGCTCGTCGTCCTGGCTTTCGCCGTGCTCGTTACCGCCAGCGTGCGCAGCTGGTCGACCCAACTGGTCTTGCTCGGCTTGCTCGTCGTCGCGCTCCTGGCCAGCCGCATCCCCGTCGGCACGCTGGGTCGTCTCCTCCTCGGCCTACCGCTCTTCACGCTCCTCGTCGCGGCCCCGGCTGCGGTCCTCGTGCCCGGGCCGCCGCTCCTGCCGCTCCCCTTCGGTTTCGCCATCACGTCGAGCGGTGTCGCCAGCGTCGCGACGCTCGTCCTGCGCGTCGCCGCCTCCGTCGCCGCCGCGAGCGCCCTCGTGCTCACGACCCGGTGGGCCGACCTCCTCGCCGGTCTGCGCGCCCTGCACGTGCCCCTCGTCTTCGTCCTGGTGCTGGCGATGGCCTACCGCTACGTCTTCGTCCTCCTCGAGCTCCTGCAGGATCTCCTGCTCGCCCGGCGCAGCCGCCTCCTCGGCGCGACCGAGGGACGCGAGCAGCGGCGCTGGATCGCCGGGGCGCTCGGCGTCCTCTTCCAGCGGAGCCTGCGGACGAGCGAGCAGGTGTATCTGGCGATGAGCGCCCGCGGCTTCCGCGGCGAGCCCCGCTCGCTCCGGCTCCGGCCGCTCGCCGATGCCGATTGGCTCGCGCTCTCGCTCGGCAGCGCCGCCTGCGCCGCGCTCTGGCTCTTCGATCTCGCACGACCATGAGCGAGGAAGCCGTCTTCGAACTGACCGCGGTGAGCTACGCCTATCACGGCCGCATCGTCGCCCTGGACGGCGTCGACTTGACCGTGCGCGCGGGCGAAACGCTCGTCGTCCTCGGCCCGAACGGCTCCGGGAAGTCGACCTTGCTCAAGGTGCTCGACGGCCTCTATCGCCCGACCAGCGGACGGTTCCTCGCCTTCGGCCGCGACGTCACCGCCGCCGCCGACGACCCCGAGCTCGGCTACTGGCTGCACCGACGGGTCGGACTGGTCTTCCAGGAGCCGGACGTCCAGCTCTTCTCGCCCACGGTGTTCGACGACGTTGCCTTCGGCCCGCTCCAGCTCGGCTGGCCGCCGGAGCAGGTGCGCGCGAGCGTGACGCGCGTGCTCGCCGAGCTCCGCCTCGCGCACCTTGCCGACCGCGCGCCCTACGAGCTCAGCGGCGGCGAGAAGAAGCGGGTCGCTCTGGCCACCGTCCTCGTCATGGAACCGGAAGTCGTCCTCCTCGACGAGCCGACCGCCAACCTCGATCCCCGCAGCCGCGCCGAGCTGATCGACCTCCTCGCTGCGCTCCAGGCCCGCGGTCGGACGCTCGTCATCGCCACCCACGAACTCGACCTCGCCGCGCTCCTCGCTACCCGAGTCGTCGTCTTCGGCGAGCGCGAGCACCGTCCGATCGCCGAGGGGGCGCCGGAAGAGATCCTCGCCGACCAGGACTTGTTGCGTCGAGCCAATCTCGTCCACGAGCACCCGCACCGGCACGGGCCGATCGTGCACTCGCACCCGCACTGGCACGATGCCGAGCACCAGCACGAGCACGACTGAGTAGCCGCGCCGGAGACGAAAAGAGCCGGTCTCGCACGAGACCGGCTCGTTGGTTCGACGTTCCGCTGCCGTTCAGGCGGCGCTCGCCAGGAGCCGCAGGTCGGAGTTGCGCAGCTTGGCGAGAGCCTCCTTCTCGACCTGCCGCACCCGCTCGCGGCTGATGTTCAGCGCCTCGGCGATTTCGGCCAAAGTGCGCGGCTGCTCGCCGTCGAGACCGAAGCGCATGATCAGCACCGTCCGCTCGCGCTCGGTCAACTGCTCCAGGCTACGCCGGATCTGCTCGCGGATCGCGTTCGTCAACGCCTCCTCGACCACGTCCTCGCTGCGCGGGTCGGGCAAGAGATCGCCGATCGTGCTCTCGCCGTCCTCGCCGATCGGCTTGTCGAGCGACGACGTGCGCGGGATCTGCGTCCGCGCCTGCTCGATCCGGGCGACGTCGATCCCCAGGAGCTCCGCGAGCTCCTCGTTCGTCGCCGGGCGACCCTTCTGCTGCTCGATCTGCGCCTCGGCGCGCCGGATCTTCGCAATCAGGTCGTGCATGTGCACCGGCACGCGGATCGTCCGACTCAAGTTCGCGACCGCCCGGCCGATCGCCTGCCGGATCCAGAAGGTCGCGTAGGTGCTGAACCGGTAGCCGAGTTCCGGATCGTAGCGCTCGACCGCCGTCATCAAGCCGATGTTCCCCTCCTGGATGAGATCGATCAGCGGGAGTTCGCTCGAGCGGTAGCGCTTGGCGATCGAGACGACCAGCCGCAGGTTGTGCCGGATCAGCTTCTCGCGCGCTTCCATGCCCTTGCGCACCAGCTCCCGCAACTCCGGCGTGTCCTCGCCCGCCTCGATCCGCTTGCGTGCCGCCAGACCGGCCCGCACCGCCCGCGAGTACTCGATCTCCTCCTGGTGCGTCAGCAAGCGGTGACCGCCGACCTCGCGGAAGTAGCGGTAGACGGCGTCGTTCGCCGCCTGGTCGATGAGGTCGTCCGACTCCTCGATCTCCTCGTACTCCTCGACCTCATCCAGCCCCTCGGCCGCGACCAGCTCCTCCAGCTCCAGCAGTTCCTGCAGTTCACGTTCCGTCATGGGTATCCATCAACCTCCGTCGTTCGGACGCGCCGTACGTACAGGGTACGGCGTCGTTTCGAAACCTTCGTATACTACCACACGGCACGCGTATACGTCAAGACTACCCTTGCTGCGGCCAACTGCCGAGCGTCACTCGGAGCGTCTGCTGCTGCCCGTCCCGGACGATCGTGAGCTCCACCGTGTCCCCGGGCTGGTGCGCTCCGATCCGCGCCGCCAGGTCCTGCATCCCTCGCACCGGCTCCCCGTCGAGCGCTACGATCACGTCGCCGAGCGCCGCGATGTCGTTGCCTCGGATCTGGGCCGGCCGCAACCCGGACCGCGCCGCCGGGCTCCCCGGGACGACGTTCAGCACGATCACGCCCTGCTCGACCGGCAGGCCGAAGCGTCGCGCCGTGTCGGCATCGAGGTCCGTTCCGCTGATCCCCAGCCAGGCTGGCTGCAGCTGCGCTCCCTGCTCCAGTTGCGGCAGCACCCGCTTGACCGTGTTGCTCGGGACCGCGAACCCGATACCGACGTTCCCGCGGATCGGACTCTCGATCATCGTCGCGATCCCGATCACCTCGCCGTTCGCGTTGAACAGCGGCCCACCGCTGTTCCCTGGATTGATCGGCGCGTCCGTCTGGATCAGCCCGCTGCGCAAGCGGTCACCCGGCGGACTCCAGCTCCGGTCGACCGCGCTGACGATTCCCTGTGTCACCGTACCGGAGAGTCCGAACGGGCTCCCGATCGCGACGACCACGTCGCCGACCTGGACGGTGTCCGAGTCGCCGAGCGGCGCCACCGGAATCCCCTCCGGCAGACGGTCGACCTGGAGCAGCGCCAGGTCGTTCGCCTCGTCCACGCCCAGCACCCGCGCCGACGCTCGCTCGCCAGTCGCGAACTTCACCTCGACCGTCGACGCGCCCGACACGACGTGCGCCGCCGTCACGATCAGGCCGCGCTCGTCGATCACCACACCGGACCCGCTTCCCTCCTCGTCGAAGAAACCGTTCGAAGAGCTCGCGATGACGTCGACCACCGCCTTGCCGACCCGCTGGTAGACCTGCCCCTGTCTCTTATACACATCT
>JANZZC010000048.1 GCA_026419575.1 Thermomicrobium sp.
AGATGGTGCACGTGGCGCCCTACACCTCGTCGCAGATCATCTCCAAGTCGATCTCCAAGGGCACCGGCCGCGCCAGCTACCGCGGTCTCGTCAAAGTGCACCGCGGTGCGCATCACGTGCGGGCCAACGTCGTCTGCGACGCGCTGCTGCTCGACGAGCAGAGCCGGACGGATACCTATCCGTACATGGAGATCGAGGAAGAGCAGGTCTCCATCGGTCACGAGGCGACGGTCAGCAAGGTGGCGGAGGAACAGCTCTTCTACCTGCAGAGCCGCGGCCTCACCGAAGCCGAAGCGATGAGCATGATCGTGAACGGCTTCATCGAGCCGATCACCAAGGAATTGCCGCTCGAGTACGCGGTCGAGCTCAACCGGCTGATCGCGCTCGAGATGGAGGGTTCGGTCGGATGACGATCGACCGGCCCGGCTGTTCCCGGGCCGACGGACGGAACGCGCTCGAGGGGAGTCTATGAGCACGAGGGTAGCCGAACGAACACGCGGCTTCACGCGCCAGGCAGCCGAGGAGCTCTCGCACCTGCTCGGCGAACCCGACTGGTTGCGCGAGCGCCGGCTCGCGGCGTGGGAGATCTACGAGCAGACACCGATGCCGAGCCGCACCGACGAAGAATGGCGCCGCACCGACATCCGGCGCTTGCCGATCAACGACGTCTTCCCCTTCGGGGATCTGCGAGATCCGGTGAGCGGTCCCGAAGCGCTGCCACCGGCGCTCTTCGAAATCCTGGGCGACGCCGCCCTGCGGTCGGGGCTCTTGACCCAGGTCGACGGGGCGGTCGTCTACACCCATCTCGATCCGGCGATCGCTGCCCAGGGCGTGATCTTCACCGACCTGGTGTCGGCGGCTCGGGAGGTTCCGGAGCTCGTCCAGCGGTACTTCATGACCGAGGCCGTCACGCCGCGCGACAACAAGTTCGCGGCGCTCCACGGTGCCTTCTGGAGCGGCGGAACGTTCCTCTACGTCCCCGCGGGCGTCGAGGTGGCTCTCCCCTTGCGCAGCTTCGTGTGGGCCGAGACCGCCGGTACCGGGATCTTCGCCCACACGTTGCTCGTCGCCGAGCCGGGCGCGACGGTCGTGCTGATCGACACCTGGGCCTCGCCGACCGTCGAGGAGCCGCTCATCGCCTCGAACGTCGTCGAGATCATCGCCGGCGAAGGTGCACAGGTGCGCTACATCCAGCTCCAGGACTGGGGACGGAGCGTCTGGAACTTCACGACGCAGCGGGCGCTCCTGCACCAGGACGCCGTGGTCAACACGCTCAACGTCAGTCTCGGTTCCAAGCTGAGCAAGGCGTTCATCGCCAGCAACCTGGTGGGGCCCGGCGCGACCGCCGAGATGCTCGGCCTCTACTTCGCCGACGACGCGCAGCACCTCGATCACCAGACCCGTCAGTGGCACGTCGCACCCTACGCGTCGAGCGATCTCCTCTACAAGGGGGCGCTCAAGGATCGCGCCCGGACCGTGTTCAGCGGGCTCATCAAGGTGTTCCCGCAAGCCCAGCGGACGGACGCGTACCAGGCCAACCGCAACCTGATCCTCTCGCCGAACGCCCGCGCCGATACGATCCCCAATCTGGAGATCGGCGCGAACGACGTGCGCTGCACTCACGGTGCGACGGTCGGCCAAGTGGAGGAAGAGTACATCTTCTACCTGATGAGCCGCGGGATCAGCCGCGCCGAAGCGGTCAAGTTGATCGTCGACGGCTTCTTCGACGAAGTCATCGAGCGCGTGCCGGTGACCGAGGTGCAAGAGACGGTCCGCGCTGCCATCGCACGGAAGATCGGGCTATGAACGCGCAGGCGAGCACCCGACCACTCGACATCGAGCGGATCCGGGCCGACTTTCCGATCCTGCAGCGGACGGTGCGGGGCGGGAAGCCGCTAGTCTATCTCGACAGCGCAGCGACGTCGCAGAAGCCAGCGAGCGTCATCGAGGCGCTCGCTGGCTTCTACCGCGCCAGCAACGCGAACATTCACCGCGGGATCTACGAACTGAGCGAAGAGGCCTCCGTGCTCTACGAGGAAGCTCGCGCCAAGGTCGCGCGCTTCATCGGTGCGGCACGGGCCGAGGAAGTTGTCTTCGTGCGCAACACGACGGAGGCGATCAACCTGGTCGCACGGACCTGGGGAGCGACGCACCTCCGCCCCGGCGACGTCGTCGTCACCACGATTCTCGAGCACCATTCCAACATCGTGCCGTGGCAGCAACTCGCCGCCGAGCGCGGCATCCTCGTCCGCTTCGTGGATATCGACGAGGACGGCCGACTCCGTCTCGACCAGCTCGAGCAGCTCCTCCGCACCGAGCCGGTCAAGCTGGTCACGGTGACGCACGTCTCCAACGCGCTCGGGACGATCAACCCGATTCCGGAGATCGCCCGCCTGGCTCACGCTGCCGGGGCGCTCCTGCTCGTCGACGGGGCGCAGAGCGTGCCGCACCTTCCGGTGAACGTCCGCGAACTCGGTGCCGATTTCCTCGCCTTCTCCGGGCACAAGATGCTCGGGCCGTTCGGGATCGGTGCGCTCTGGGCCCGTTACGACCTGCTCGCGAGCCTTCCCCCCTTCCTGGGCGGCGGCGGCATGATCCGCACGGTCACGACGGAGAACTTCACGCCCGGCGATGTCCCGGCGCGGTTCGAGGCCGGGACGCCGAGCGTGGCCGACGCCGTCGCTCTAGGTGCCGCGGTCGACTATCTCGAGACGATCGGCATGGCAGCGATCCGACAACACGAGCGGGCGCTCCTCGCCTACGCGCTGCCGCGCCTGGAGGAACTCCCCGGTATCCGGCTGTTCGGACCGGTCGGCGAGGACCGCGCCGGCGTCATCAGCTTCACGTTGGGCGACGTCCATCCGCACGACGAGGCGGCGATCCTCGACCAAAACGGTGTCGCCGCGCGAGCCGGCCATCACTGTACCCAGCCGCTCATGCGCCGGCTCGGTGTGGTGGCTACGACGCGGGCGAGCTTCTACCTCTACAATCACGAGGGAGACGTCGACCGGCTCGTCGAAGCGCTCGAGGAAGCTCGCCGCGTGTTCGGCGTCGCTGGCTGAACGCTCCACCGGAGGCGGGACCGTGTCCGACCTGTACCGCGAGCACATCCTCGACCATTACCAGCACCCGCGCAACTACGGTACGCTGGAGAACCCGGATCGTACGTTCGAGGACTCCAACCCGCTGTGCGGCGACCGGATCCGTATCGACCTCAAGCTCGCCGACGACCGCATCGTCGACATCCGCTTCACCGGGAGGGGTTGCGCCATCAGCCAGGCAGCGGCCTCGATCCTCACCGAAATGGTCAAGGGGAAATCCCTGGAAGAGGTCAAGCAGCTCGGCGCGCAGGAGCTCTTGGAGGAACTGGGGGTGCCGATCAGTCCGGCCCGCCGCAAGTGCGCGCTCCTCAGTCTCAAGGTGCTCAAAGCGGCAGCCTACGGACTGAACGAATGGCCGAGTTGATCGACCCGGATTTCTCGCCACAGGAGGTACCGATGGCGAAGTTCACCGAAGAAGACGTCCGCGAACGGCTCAAGCAAGTGATCGACCCCGAACTCGGCGTCGATGTCGTCAACCTCGGTTTGATCTACGGCATCGACCTCATCGACCGGGAGGACGGGAAGACCGACGTCATCATCACCATGACCTTGACCACCTTCGGCTGCCCGCTCGGACCGATCCTCACCGAGGAAGTCAACTACGCGCTGCGCGACCTCCCGAACCTTGGCACTGTCGACGTGAACCTGGTCTGGAGCCCGCCTTGGACGCCGGACATGATGAGCGAAGAGGCGAAAGACGCTCTCGGCATCTGGTGAGCGGGTCAGCCTCCCGGCTACCCGTCGTCCTCCTGCTCCTGATGGCCCTCGCCCTCGCCTGCCGGGGGCCGGCCCTCTATGCCACGCCGACGACCGCGCCGACAGCGCCTCCCCCATCTCCCACGCCCGCCACGCCCGTCGTACCGACGGCCCCAGCACCGCCCGCGACGCCGACGCCGACGACACGAGCCTCGCCGACACCGGCATCACCCACGGTGACACCGACCCTGATGCCGACACCGCGACCGACTCCCACGCCGTCCCCGACAGCGGCCCCGGCCACACCGACCGCGCCGGCCGAGACAGCGATCGCCAGGGTGGTGCGACGCCTGCCGACGAACGACCCGGTCATCGCCCTCACCTTCGACTGCGGCGCCGATCGCGGATACGCCGAAGCGATCCTCGACGAGCTCGCGCGACGGGGCATCCGGGTCACCTTCGGCATGACGGGCGCGTGGGCGCGCGCCAATCCCGATCTCGTCGCACGCATGCTCCGCGAGGGCCACGCGCTCGTCAATCACAGCGACACGCATCCGTCGTTCACCGGCGCTTCCACCGGCAGCGCAGCGCTGGACAGCGCGGCGCGTCTCGCCGAAATCCGCGGGGCCGAGCAGGCGGTCGCCGCGGTTTCCGGAAGCGAGGAGACGATGCGACCATTCTTCCGGCCGCCGTACGGGGACTACGACGATGCGCTGCTCCAGGAACTGCCGCAAGCCGGTTACGACGTCGTGCTCCTCTGGACGGTCGATTCGCTCGGCTGGCGCGGCATCCCGCCGGAACAGGTGGTGCAACGCGTCACGGCAGCGGCCGAACCCGGTGCGATCGTCCTCCTGCACGTCGGTGCCCAGTCGACCGATGCGGCCGCACTCTCGGCGTTGCTCGATGCGTTGGTCGAGCAGGGATACCGCTTCGTCACCGTGCGCGACATCGCGAGCTGAACGCGCCGATGTCGGGAAAAGTTCGATATTCCGAGGGATTTTCCGCGGATCGACAGGTTCATTTGGCATACTACGCAACGGGGCTGCGCTGCCAGCACAGCCCTGCGGGAAGAGGTCGCGGACGGAAGCTATTGGGCAGGGACAGCGAACACCCTGTCGAGTGAGGAGGCCACGACGATGAGCGAGCGATACACCGAACGTGTCACGCGGCGTGCGCTCCTGCGGCGTACCGTCGGTCTGGTGATCGCGGTATCGGCCGCGAGCGCCCTCCTCGCGGCGTGCGGTGGTGGTGGCGGCGGTGGCGGCACCACGAGCGGCGGCGGGGGCGGCAAGATCACGATCGAGATGAGCGAGTACAAGTACAATCCGTCGACGATCAGCGTCTCGGCCGGGCAGAGCGTGACGGTGACGCTCAAGAACGTCGGTACCCTCCAGCACGACTTCCACTGCGATCAGATCAATCCGACGACGTCGGCGCTCGTCGACCCGGGCAAGTCGCTCGACTTCACCTTCACCGCCCCGAGCCAAGCCGGCACCTACGACTTCTGGTGCACGGTCGCCGGCCACAAGGAACTCGGCATGGTCGGCAAGCTCGAGGTGAAGTAACCCGATCGCCGGCAACGTGGACGGACCGGTGGCTCGAAAGCGAGCCACCGGTCCGTCGTCTTCCGGCACCCGTGCAGCGGGCAGGCCGGTATGCTACGATGTGCCCAGCCACGCACGGGAGCGCGTCTGCCTCGGCACCGGTCTCCGAGTCCGCCTCGGGTACAGTCGCTTCCACCGGACCGGGCGAACCGTACGCACGAGCAGGGAGAGGAGGATCGCGATGGTACCCCACCAGGCTGGGAATCACCGGGACGGGCAGATTGCGATGCCGCTGCCGCGTGCGATCCGCGAACTTCTCGACCGCTCCACGCTCATCATCGCCTCCAACCGCGGCCCGATCGAATTCCATCAGACTCCGGACGGCGACATCGTGTCCAAGCGAGGCACCGGCGGTGTCATCACGGCGATGAGCGCCGCTGCGCGGTACGCCGAGGCCATCTGGGTCGCCTGCGCCATGACGAGCACCGACCGGCTGCTCGCGGAGCGCATGCACGAGCGAGGAGCCCCCTACATCGAACACCCGGACCTCGAGAGCTTCCGGCTCCGGTTCGTGCTCCCCACGCCCGAGGCATATCACGGGTACTACAACAAGATCGCCAATCCGCTGCTCTGGTTCCTCCAGCACTACCTCTGGGACACGCCACGCGCTCCCGATATCGACCATCAGATCTGGCAGGCCTGGCACGAAGGGTACGTGGTCGTCAACCAGCTCTTCGCGGAAGAGATCGTGGCGGCTGCCGACGCCGCACCGCGCGAGCCGATCGTGCTGCTCCAGGACTACCACCTCTACCTCGCGCCGCTCTTCATCCGCGAGCAGCGTCCGGAGCTCCTGCTCTACCACTTCGTCCATATTCCGTGGCCCGACCAGGACTACTGGCGGCTCCTCCCGATCGGCATGCGCCGGGCAATCTGCGAGGGCCTCTTGGCCAACGACATCGTCGGCTTCCAGACCACGCGGTTCGCACGGAGCTTCCTCAACACGGTCGACGCCAACCTCCCCGAGGCCGAGGTCGACTACCGTCGTCGCGAGGTGAGCTACCGCGGACGCACCACGCGGGTCCGGGTCTACCCGATTTCGATCGATCCGCACCTGGTGCGCGAGGTCGCGGCCAGCGAGGACGCCCGTCGGCACGAGGAGCACTTGCAAGCGTTCCGCAACGAGTTCACCATCATCCGGGTCGACCGAGCCGAGCCGAGCAAGAACGTCGTGCGCGGCTTCCTCGCCTACGACCGGTTGCTGGAAGCGCATCCCGAGCTGATCGGGCGGGTCAATTTCCTCGCCTTCCTCGTGCCGACACGCATGGAAGTCGCCGAGTACATCAACTACCTGGACGAGATCAATGCCGTCGTCGGGCGGATCAACGCCAAGTACGCGAACGCCGCGCACATCGAGGGGATCAACTGGCAACCGGTCCACCTCTTCGTCGGGGACGACTACCCGCGCGCCCTCGCTGCCATGAAGTTCTACGACGTCCTCCTGGTCAACGCGATCTTCGACGGAATGAACCTGGTCGCCAAGGAAGGGGCGCTTCTCAACGAGCGGAACGGTGTCCTCGTCCTGTCGGAGGGAGCCGGAGCGTATCAGCAACTCGGCCAGTGGGCCCTGACGGTCTCGCCGACCGATATCGAGGGGACCGCTGAAGCGCTCTGGCGCGGGCTGACGATGCCGCCGAGCGAACGGGCATGGCGCGCCGAACAGCTCCGCCAGCATGTCCTCGAGCACGATCTCCGACGTTGGCTGGTCGATCAGCTCCAGGACATCGCCGAACTGCGCGCCGAGCGGGAACCAGATCGCGTGCCCGCCTCGCCCTGAAGCCGTCGCCGACCTACACCACCGTTTTGGTACAACTCTTCGGGCGGGTTCCGACCCTGCCCGGGGGAGGATGCCATGTTCGAGCGGATCGGGCGACTGTCGTACCGCTACCGCTGGTGGGTGCTGATCGGCTGGCTCCTCGTCGTCCTCGCCACCCTTCCGTTCTTGCCCCGCGTGACCGGTGCCCTCGAGGTCGGCGGCTTCTCGAGTCCCCATACCGAAGCTGCACGGACACGCGAACTCTTGCGGGAGCGGATTCCCGGGTACAGCCCGAGTTCGCTCCTCGTCCTGTTCTCCCATCCGACCCTCCGACCGACCGACCCCGCGTTCGTCGAGCAAGCGCAGGAAGCGCTGCGCGACGTGCCGACGGTTCCGCACGTCACCGGTATCCAGTGGTTCACCGACAACCCCACGCAGATCGCCCCGGACGGCTCCCTCGCCTACGCGGTCATCGAACTCGACTTGCAGCCGGAAGAAGCGCAGCGCGTCCTCGACGAGATCCAGACGGCGATCCGGCCGACCCAGCTCACCATCCAGCTGGCCGGCGCGCCCGCCTTCTACGCCGACCTCGAGCGGGTGACGGAACGCGACCTGCGGCGCGCCGAGCTCATCGCCTTTCCCTTCGCCCTGGTCGCCCTGCTCTACGTCTTCGGCTCGCCCGTCGCGGCGGCGGTGCCGCTCTTCATCGGTGGCGTCACCGTCGCGCTCGTCCTCGGCATCGTCTACGCGCTCACCCACGTCACCGAGCTCTCGATCTTCACCCTCAACGTCGCCTCGCTTCTGGGACTCGGACTCTCGATCGACTATTCGCTCTTCATCGTCAGCCGCTTCCGTGAGGAACTCGCAGCGAACGGCCTGGAGGATGCCATCGCCAGGACGACGGCCACGGCCGGGCGGGCGGTCTTCTTCTCAGGGCTGACAGTGCTGATCGGTCTCTCCGGCCTCGGCTTTTTCGAGTTCCTCTTCATGCGTTCCGTCGGAATCGCCGGTGTCCTGGTGGTGCTGGTGGCGGTGAGCGCGAGCCTGACGCTCTTGCCGGCCACGCTCGGCCTCCTCGGGCGGCGGATCGACGCCCTTCGCGTCATCCGGCGTGGCGCGGAGACCGGACGGTTCTGGCACGTGGTCTCCGACTTCGTGATGCGCCGACCCTGGCACGTCGCACTGCCGGTCGTCACGCTTCTGGTGATCCTCGGCCTTCCCTTCAGGAACGTCGAGCTCAGCTCACCGGACGCCACCATCCTGCCGACGTCGACGCCGTCCCGGCAGGCACTGGAAACCTTCCGCCGCGCGTTCGGTGACGGCGCGCTCTCGCCCATCATCATCGCCGTCGAAACCGAACGCCCGGTGAACGACCCGCAGACGATCGCTGCGCTCTACGACTTCGCCCACCGGCTCGCCGCCGATCCACGGGTCACCCGCGTGACCAGCATCGTGACGATCGACCCGCGTCTCTCGCTCGAGCAGTACCAGCTGCTCTACGCCGATCCGGACCGAATCCCCGACCCACGGCTCCGCCGGGCCTACGACCAGCTCGCCGGGGATCGTCTCGCAGCGATCTACGTGTATACCGATGCCTTGCCAGCGAGCGAGCGCGCGAAACAGCTCCTCCACGACATCCGCGCCATGGACCCCGGTGCGGGCCTGAAGCTCTGGGTCGACGGCGGCACGGCCGAAATCGTCGACGTCGTCGACCGGATGTACAGCGAATTCCCCTACGCCGCCCTGACCGTCGTCCTCGCCACGTACGTGGTCCTCTTCCTGCTCCTGCGCTCCGTCCTGCTTCCCCTCAAGGCCATCGTGCTCAATCTGCTGAGCCTCACCGCGAGTTACGGTGCGCTCGTCTTCGTCTTCCAGGAAGGTCACTTCAGCTCGCTCCTCCGCTTCTCGCCGCTCGGCTTCACCGAAGCTTCCCTGCCGATCGTCATGTTCTGCATCCTCTTCGGCGTGTCGATGGACTACGAGGTCTTCCTCCTCAGCCGCATGCGCGAGGCGTGGGATCGGACGCGCAACAACCGCGTCGCCGTCGCGACGGGGCTCGCGCGCAGCGGACGGATCATCACCGGTGCGGCGCTGATCCTGGTCGTCGTCGCAGCCGCTTTCGTCACCGCCGATGTCGTGCTCATCAAGGCGCTCGGGCTCGGTATCGCCCTCGCGATTGCGCTCGACGCGAGCATCGTGCGCACGCTCCTCGTACCGGCCACGATGCGGCTGCTCGGCCGATGGAATTGGTGGGTCCCGCGTCGTATGGAACGCGCTCTGGAGTCGGTGGGAGCCAGCCACTGATGGAGAAGCCGGTACCCGGTCGCTCCGCAGCGATGACCGTGTCCCGCGCCCTGGCAGGGACAGTCCTTTCCCCGCGCCCCACCGGCTCCACTCCGCTCGCCGTATGCACCAAGCTGCGGTCGCATCGCCTTGCACGTACCCTCGGGCGGCACGAGCGTCCGCCGGGCAGGACCGGCGTGGACCCACTGTGACCGGCGCTGGCCGGCCGTCGCCGGCGACCGGGCAGCCGACATCTCGACCCTGCCGCTGTCCGCAGCAGGCGAGCGCGATGCGCCCTCGCCGCACCGGTGGTCTCGCCCGGCAGTTCCCATCGCCGACGTCTGTCCCTGAGAACGATGGAAACGGTGGCGAACCTTGACACGCCTCCACTGAAGCCCTAGAATAACGTCCAACAACGAAAGGCCGGCGCTCATCCAGAGCGGTGGAGGGAACGGCCCGACGAAACCCGGCAACCAGCGCAGGCCACTGCGCCAGGTGCCAATGCCGGCGGAGCTACCGAGCTCCGCACGATGAGCGCGGTCCATGCAGCGATGCAGAACCCTCCACCATCCTGTGGAGGGCTTCTTCGTAGAACTCCCTCCACGCGAACCGATGAGCTCAGCCGAACGGCGCATTCCCGCGGGGTGATGCGCTCCAGGGGGTGTGACCATGAGCGGAGGGAAGAGCGTGACGACGACCGTGCCGTGTACCTACCGCATCGCTCGCATCGCGACGCCGGAACAGCCGTTCGTCACCGAACACGGCGACATCCTGCCTGTCGTCGACATCGCCTACGAGACGTGGGGAACGCTGAGCCCGACGCGCGACAACGTCGTGCTCATTTGCCATGCGCTGACCGGGAGCAGTCACGTCGCGGCCCACACGCCGGACGATCAGCCCGGCTGGTGGGAACCGATGGTCGGCCCCGGCCGGTACATCGACACGGAGCGGTACTTCGTCGTCTGCGCGAACGTGCTCGGCAGTTGCTACGGTTCCACCGGACCCCGTTCGCTCGACCCCCGTACCGGTCAGCGGTACAACCTCCGCTTCCCGCTCGTCACGATCCGCGATATCGTCCGCACCCAGGCGATGCTGCTCGACCAGCTCGGGATCGAGCGCGTGCATGCCGTCGTCGGTGGGTCGCTCGGCGGCATGCAGGTCCTCGAGTGGGCCGCGATGTATCCGGAGCGGGTCGATCGCATCGTGCCGATCGCGGCCGGTGGACAGTTCTCCGACCAGGGCATCGCCTACAACGAAGTGCAGCGCCGTGCCATCATGCTGGACCCAGCCTGGCGGAACGGGGAGTACGAGGACGGCGAGGGGCCGCACCGCGGCCTGGCCATCGCGCGCATGCTCGGCATGATCACCTATCAGTCGGACGAACTGATGAGCGCCCGTTTCCAGCGCCGGACTGAGGCTCGCTATACCGCCTGGCCGGAGTTCCTCGGGCGCTACGACGTGGAGGGCTATCTCCACTACCAAGGGGACAAGCTGGTCCGTCGCTTCGATGCCAACTGCTACCTCTACCTCACCCGGGCGATGGATTCGCACGACCTCGGGCGCGCACGCGGCGGTTACCATGCTGGGCTGGCCCGGATCCGAGCCCGCACGCTCTGCATCGGGATCCGGTCGGACATCCTCTTCTGGCCAGCGCAGGTACGGAGTCTCGCCGAGGACCTCCGGGCCCTCGGTGTCGACGCTCGCTATTGGGAACTCGATTCACCGAACGGTCACGACGCGTTCCTCAAGGATTTCGATCAGATCGGACCGATCATCGCGGCGTTCCTCGCCGAACCGTGAGCGTCGATCGGACGCCGGACACGACGGCG
>JANZZC010000166.1 GCA_026419575.1 Thermomicrobium sp.
GCGCATCGGCGAGCAGTCCCGATCCGGCGATGAGCTGGGCCGTACGTCGGATGATGCGCGCGCTCGAGGGATGTTCGGCCGGGTCCAGGAGCGAGCCGTCCGGGAGGCGATGCTCGTCGAGACCGGTGTCGTGCTGCAAGAAGCGTTCGTCGTAGCAGTAGGCGGTGCGCATCCTGACTCCTTCCTCCGCTCGCTGGTCGGTACTCCTGCTTCCATCGCGATCATAGAGAGCGCACGTCGCGTGCGCGAGCCGCGTCGCATGCTAGACTGGCCCGAGCAGGACGTTCCGGCGCGAGGAGCGCAGGAAAGGAGGCGAGGGAGCATGGCCTGGCCGCGTGTCGGTATCGATCAACCGGACCGGAGCAGTGCAGTCGGTGCGCTCGCCGCAATTCGCCGGCTCGAGGCGGCCGGTGTCCCAGCGATCTGGACCGTGACCGGCGGCCGGACGATCGACGCGTTGACGGTCTACGCTGCGGCGGCAGTCCAGACGGAGCGGATCGTGCTGGGAACCGGGATCATCCCGACCTATCCCCGGCATCCCTTCGTGACCGCGCAACAGACCCTCGCGGTCCACCAGCTCGCTCCGGGCCGGATCCGCCTCGGGCTGGGACCGAGCCATCGTCCGATCATCGAGGGCTCGCTCGGTATTCCGATGGAGAAGCCGTTGACGCATCTCCGCGAGTACGTGACGATCGTCCGTGCGCTGCTGTGGGAAGGGCAGGTCGATTTCCAGGGCGAGTTCTTCCGGGTGCGGCAGCGGCTGCCCGAGACGGCTCCGGTCCCCATCTACACGTCGGCATTGCGTCCCAAGGCCTTCCGTCTCGCCGGAGAGATCGCGGATGGAGCGATCTCTTGGATGTGCCCAGCGAAATACATCCACGAGCAGGCGGTGCCGGCGCTCGAGGCCGGTGCCCAGGCCGCCGGGCGGAGCCGCCGTCCGCGCTTGGTCGTCCAAGTGCCGATCGTGATGACGACCGACGTCGCGACGATGCGCGAGAAGGCACGCCCCGTGGTCGGGCTCTACGGCCGGATGCCGTTCTACGCGCAGATGTTCGCGACGGCCGGATTCCCGCTGGAGAACGGGAATCCGAGCGATGCCTTGCTCGATGAGCTCGTCGTCTGGGGCGACCAGGATACGGTCGGGGAGCGACTCGCGCGGTTGCTGGAGAGCGGGATCGACGAACTCCTGACGATGCTGATCCCCGCGAACGACTATCATGCCGAAGAAGCGGCGCTCGCGGGTGTGCTGGCTGCGCTGGATCGCCGCTTCGGCCGGAGCGAGTGACGGACCGGCTGCCGCTGCGGTAGGATAGGCGCGGCGTTGTGGCTGCGCACGGGAGGGGAGCACGGTCATGGCGGACAATCCGGCGATGGTCTCGATGGGTATCCTGGCGCTGTTCGCGGCGCTCTGGAGCGTCCCGGGTGCGGTGCGCGCCCGGCATCTGGGGCTCCCGCGGCTGGCGGTGATCGGATGGATCGCGATCGCGATCATCGTCGTCATGGCGCTGGTGATGATCGTCGTCGGCCTGTTCGGCTGAGATTCGTCGAACGATCGCGCTCCGTGCGACCGGCTGGAGGATGCCTCCAGCCGGTTTTCGGTATCCTCGAACGGTTACGGCTCGTGCTCGGCGGAGCGTGGACGATGCTCGGAGTTCCCCCACCGATCTGGCACGGACACTGGCGACTCGACGACACGGACAAGAGACCGGCATTGGACCGTACGATCCTGCGGCGCGTGCTGCGCTCGGCAGCGCCGTATCGCTGGTCGATCGCGGTGATGGTCGGTACGATCCTCCTGACCTCGGCGATCGACGCGCTCCAGCCGCAGCTCCTCCGGCTCCTCATCGATCGCGCCCTCCCGGCACCGGGGCGGCCGGGAAGCGTGCGGCTGTTGACGCTGCTCGGTCTGGGCATGGTCGCACTACCGCTCCTGTCCGGCCTGATCGGGGTCTGGCAGCGGCAACTCAGCGCACGGGTCGGTGAAGGAATCATCTTCGATCTCCGCAGCGCGCTCTACGAGCATCTGCTCCGGCAAGGGTTCCGCTTCTTCACCGGCGTCAAGGCGGGCGAACTCGTCGCGCGCTTCACGAACGACGTGGTCGGCGCGCAGCGCGCGGTCACGAACACCGTGACGACGCTCGTCAGCAACGTCGCGGTCGTGACCGTCTCGCTCGCCGTCATGCTGGCGATGGACTGGCGGCTCACGCTGCTTGCGTCGCTCGTGTTCCCGGCGCTCGTGATCCCGCTCCGCTGGTTCGGCCAGCGGTTGCGCGCGCTGACTCGTGCCCAGATGGAGCGGAACGCCGCGATGACGGCCCAGCTCGCGGAGACGCTCGGGGTGAGCGGCGCGCTGCTGGTCAAGCTGTTCGGCCGGCAGCGCGACGAGGTCGCGCGTTTCCGGGCTCGAGCAGCCGCGGTGCGCGATATCGGGATCCAGCTCGCGGTCGCCGGGCGTTGGCTGACGCTCCTCTACAGCCTCGCTGCCGCTGCCGGTACGGCGCTCGTCCTCTGGACGGGGGGTTACCTGGCGATTCGCGGCGGACTCACGACCGGCGAGCTCGTCGCGTTCACCGTCTACCTCGCGCGGCTCTACGGTCCGGTGACGGCGCTCCTCAACACGCACGTCGATCTGGCGACCTCGCTGGTGAGCTTCGAGCGGATCTACCAACTCCTGGATCGTCCGATCGAGATCGTGGAGCGCGCCGACGCGATTCGCTTGGAGCGACCGCGCGGGGCGGTCCGCTTCGAGGACGTCTGGTTCACCTACTTCGAGGAGCCAGCGGGTGGAGACGGAGTAGCCCCGCTCGTCCGCCCCGGGCATCCGGACGGGATCGAGCGACCGGGTCGCTACTGGGCGCTCGCCGGTGTGTCCTTCCAGGTCGAGCCGGGCGAACTCGTCGCGCTGGTGGGGCCGAGCGGCGCCGGAAAGACGACGGTGACCTACCTGCTCGCCCGACTCTTCGACCCGACGCGCGGGCGCGTCACGCTCGATGGCTACGATCTCCGTGACCTCTCGTTGGAGACGCTCGCTCGGGCCATCGGCATGGTGACGCAGGAACCGTACCTCTTCCACGATACCGTCGCGGCGAACCTGCGCTACGCCAAGCCGGACGCGACCGACGCTGAGCTCGAGGCCGCGGCCCGGGCGGCGCAGATCCACGAACGGATCCTGGAGCTTCCGCAGGGATACGAGACGATCGTCGGCGAGCGTGGTTACCGTCTCTCCGGCGGAGAGAAGCAGCGGCTCGCCTTGGCGCGGCTGCTCCTGGCCGATCCGCCGGTGCTCGTCCTGGACGAAGCGACCTCGGCGCTCGATTCGGAGTCGGAACGGCTCGTCCAGCGGGCGCTCGCTACCCTGATGCGCGGGCGGACCACGCTCGTGATCGCCCACCGGTTGTCGACGGTCCTGGCGGCCGACCGGATCCTCGTTCTCGACGGGGGCCGGATCGTCGAGCAGGGGACGCACGAGGAACTCCTGGCGCGTGGCGGTCTGTACGCGCGACTCTACCGCCTCCAGTTCGCGGTCGGCTCGGCTGCGTGAACGCGAGGTGGGCGAGCGTCACGGCAGGTGTTCGCTGACTGCAGCGGCAAGTTCCTGCACGGTCGCTTGCGCGTTACCGAACTTCCCGATGACGATGCTGGCGGCGAGCTGAGCGAGCGTCAGCGCTTCCTCGGGCGTCGCCTCGCAGGCGAGCGCAGCCGCGAGCAGGGCGAGGACGGTGTCGCCGGCGCCGGTGACGTCGAAGACGGCGCGCACGGCTGGTGGCGGGAACTCCCGGTATCCCTCGGCACCGACGAGCGCCGCGCCTTCCCCACCGAGCGTCACCACGAGCAGCTGGCAGGCGAGCTCGCGCCAGAGAGCCGTGAGTCGCTCCGCGCGTTCGGCCGGCGTCGCGAGGGAACCGCCGAGGAAACGCTCCGCTTCGGCACGATTGCACTTGATCACGGTCGCGCCGCGGAAGGCGTCGAGCCGGCCTTGGGAATCGACGACAGTGAGCCGGCCGGTAGCCAGCGCCGCTGCGACGATGCGCGGCGTCAGCACGCCGCTCTGGTAGTCGGAGAGAACGAGGGCATCGGCTCGGTCGGACCGCGACGTCAGCTCGTGGAGCAGCGTTCGTTCCAGTTCGGGGCTCAGCGCGTCGCGCACCTGCCGATCGATCCGGACGAGCTGTTGCGGGAGCACGTTGTACGGCCCGATCGCGACGACGCGCGTCTTCGCTGTCGTCGGGCGTGCCGGATCGACGACGATCCCAGCCGTCTCGACCGCCCGTTCGGCGAGGAGCGCTCGGAGCAGGTCGCCTTCCGGATCGTCGCCGACGACGCCGAGTTGCGCGACCCGGGCACCGAGCGCAGCCAGGGCGAGTCCCGGCGCGGCTCCGCCGCCTGGTCGGTGCTCGATCCGACGTTCCTCGAGGACGAGGACGGGCGCCTCGCGCGAGATGCGGACCGGCTCGCCGAAGATGTAACGGTCGAGATAGAGATCGCCGACGACGACGAAGCGTTTCGCCGGAATCCGTTCCAAGAGGTCGAGCAAGCGCGTCCGTCGCACCGTCATCGCGTCACCCGGAAGCGGACGAACGGGATCACGAGCGCCATCGCTGCGAACACGAGGTCGGGGATCGGGCGCAACTGCAGGAGCGTCCAGAGACGGGAATCGGAGAGCACCCGCGGCAGCTCCTCCGGCGCCAGGCCGAGCTCCACCAAGAGGAGCGAGCGCGAGAGAACGAGGCCGACGCCGACGCACAGGACGCCGAACGCCTGTAGCGCTTGACCACGCTGGTTGCGGGCTGCCCAGGCCATCGCCTCGGCGACACCGAAGCCGAGCAGGAGTGCCAAGTAGAACTGCCAGCTCGGGAAGCGACTCCAGAGCCAACCGACGACGAGTGCGACGGCGAACCCAGCCAGCGCGGCACGGAGGAGGAGCGCGCGAGGCACGTCGCTCCAGGACAGGCCGGAGAGCCCGGCGCAGGCAGGACAGCGGAAACCGACCAGGGTTTCGACCATGCAGCGAGGACAGATCGGCGTGCCGCACTTGCTGCAGCGCAAGCGTGTCGTGATCGCCGGATGCCGGGGGCACGGACGCTCGTCGAGCGAGGTGACCACGCGTCCTCCTTTACGGTCTTTACGGTCGACTGCTGCAGCGCGCTCGGATCGCTTCGGTGACGGCGAGCGCGGCGAAGTGCGGCAGCGCGAGCTGCCGTCGCCAGCGCCAGGGCTGGCGAAGCAAACGATACAGCCATTCCAGGCCGAGGCGCCGGACGAGGAGCGGCGGGCGCGGCACCACACCGGCGAGATAGTCGAATGTCCCCCCGACGCCGATCGCGACGCGGACGCCGCAGCGCGTGAGCTCCTCGCGGTAGCGAGCGATCCAGTGCTCTTGCGCCGGTGCACCGTACGCGACGCAGAGGACTTCGGGACGGGTGGCGGCGATCCGCTCGAGCGCGGCGGTCGCATCCTCGGTCCGCGGCGATCCGGCCCAGGTGCCGACGATGCGAGCGCCAAAGCGTTCCGCGAGGGCGCGGGCGGCACGCTCCGCGACGCCGGGTGCCGCGCCGAGAAAGAAGAGGCGGCAACCGGCGAACGCCAGCGCCTCGACCAGGTCGACGCCGGTCACGCGAGCGCGCAGTGGGGTGCCCTGCAGCCGGGCGGCGAGCGTCATGCCGACGCCGTCGGGGGTCACCAGCGCTGCTCGCTCGATGACCGCACGGAAGCCGGGGTCGCGCCGGGCAGCCATGGCCATCTCCGGATTGAGCGTCACGACCTGGCGGAGCGGTGCAGGCTCCGCGCACCAGGCACGGATCCGCTCGACCGCTTCCGGTAGCGTGACGTCGTGCACCGGCAGTCCCAGGATGCGGATCTGCCGCCATGCTGACGTGCCGGACCTGATGGCGTCTCGTTCCGTCGAGGCGTAGCTCGTGCCCACGGCTGCACTCCTCGGTGCAAGGATACCGGTCGTACGACATTCCCGATGAGCGATCGATCGCTATACTCAAGGCATCGACCGAAAGGATGGGGCGGATGCCACAGGGTGAAGCGTTCGAACGCCACGGCGAGCAAGACCGTGTCGCTCGGCTGGTGGACATCATCCTGGAGCTCTGCAAGAGACCGAAGCAGCTCGGCCGGGCGGAGCTGGCCGAGCGCTACGGAGTGAGCGAGCGGCAGATCACGAAGGATCTCCAGCTTCTGCGCGAGCGGCTGGGTCTGCGGATCGAGCGGGATCCGAGCGGGAAGGGCTACTATCTCGCCAGCGTCCCGCGCCTTCCGTCGTTGCAGCTGTCGCTCAGCGAAGCGCTCGCCTTGCTGCTCGCGGCCGAAGCCGGGCATCTCGTGCCGGGCGTTTCCAGTCAGGAGCTCAGCGCAGCCTTGGCGCGACTGCGCGCGATTCTCCCCGATCGCCTGCGCGATCTTCTGGAGAGAGTCGCGCAGACGCGGCCAGCGGGTCGACTCGACGAACTCCGGCGGAAGCGGCTGCAGACCTTGCTGGAGGCGATGGCGCTGCGGCATACGGTCGAGATCGTCTACCGAACGGCATCGCGGGGAGACGACCGCGTTCGGCGGCAGTTCGATCCGTACGGCATCGTCCCCTTCGGACGTTCCTGGTACGTCATCGGCTGGTGCCACCTGCGGCGGGCGATGCGGACGTTCAAGGTCGATCGGATCGAGGACATCCGCGACACGCGCGTTCCCTTCGAGCTCCGGTCGGAATTCTCCTTGCGCGACTTCCTGACCGCGAGCTGGGGCATTTTCGAGGCGCCGGATGTGCCGGCCCAGGAGGTCGAGCTCGAGTTCTCCAGGACGGCCGCACCGTGGATCGCCGAGGAAGAATGGCACCCGACGCAGGAAATCGAGCGCTTGCCGGACGGCAGCGTCCGCTTCCGGGTCCGCGTGCCGATCACGCCGGACTTCGTGCGCTGGGTGCTGAACTACGGCGTCGAAGTCACCGTCATCCGACCGGAGACGCTGCGCGAGCAGATCCTGGCGCACGCACGCGGCATCCTGCACAAGTACGGCCAGCGCGAAGGCGTTCCGGGCGCGGCCTCCGAAGAGGCGGGTCAGTCGGCGGCCCGGAGTTCCTCCTGAGGCGCGTCCCGGCGCGGGCCCGACGGCTGGCGGGCACCGTCGTGCCGCTGCGGCTCCGGTTCGGCGGCACGGCGGCGCTCGGCTGATGCCGTATCCTGCAGCCAGCGCCGACGGCGTGGACGCCGACCGGTCACGAAACGATGCCGCGGCAGACCGCGCTTGGGTCGTCGCATCGATCGCTCCTTCCCGCTCTCGCTCCAGCGCGCTCGCCGAGACGAGCGCTGGCGCAGCGATCAATCGGTGGCCGGGCGACGCTCGGTCCTCCGGCCGGCGAGCCCGGCGAGCGCACCGAGCGCGAAGAGGGCAGCGGCAGGGATCCAGAACAGGCCGACCGCGAAGAGGCCAGCGACCGCGGCGATCCCTTGGAGGACGGCGCTCGTGCCCGGGCGCGTGCGGACCGAAACGGCGCCGACGATGCCGAGTGCACCCACCAGCATGGCGATCAGCGCGCCGCCGAGAATGCGCCCGGACGCTTCGGCGTCGAACGCCGCGCCGAGACTCCCGAAACCGAGCAGGAGGAACGCCACCGCGATCCCGACGATGCCGCCGATCGTACCGAAGACCAAAGCTGCCGTGCGCATCGCTGTCTCCCCACGGGATAGGTGGGGCAGCGCGTCGCGCTGCCCCACCGGGTCGCCTCACTGCGCGTCGAAGTAGAGTTCGGCGCTGGTGAATGGGTTCGGGTCGAACTTCAGGAACAGTGGCTGTGCGTCTTGCGGGATCTGGAAGACGATGATCCCCTGCGTCTTGCCGCCCGGCCCGACTTCGCCGCTCAGGAGTTCGCCTTCGCTGAACCCGGCCACCATGATTTCCGGCTCGTAGTCGAAGCCGTCCTGGGTACGGAGCGCCCATTCGGTCCCGACGAGGTGCACCGAGCTCGTGCCG
Source organism: Thermomicrobium sp. (assembly GCA_026419575.1). Lineage (GTDB taxonomy): Bacteria > Chloroflexota > Chloroflexia > Thermomicrobiales > Thermomicrobiaceae > Thermomicrobium. Next base: position 7,966 of record JANZZC010000166.1, read on the forward strand.
GCATTCTCGAAGAGCACCTGGACCAGCCAGAACTTGTGCCCCTCCTTCGGCTGGACGAACATATTGCTCGAAGTGGCACCGTCGACGATCGCCTGAATGGTCAGCCGGTAGACCTGCTTGCCGTCGGCGATTGCGCCGGACTGGCCCGGGGCGAGCGGAACGTGCCGATCGTTCTTGCTCGTCCCCCAGCTCTTGCCCGCCTGGTCACCCGGCGTCCCTTCCGGCTGAGCGGGAGCCGCTTGCCCCACGGCTCCGGACTGGACGAGCTCGAGCGCGTTCGGCGCGTCGAAGTACAGCTCGGCCGAGGTGAGCGGGTTCGGATCGAACTTGAGGAAGAGCGGTTGTTCGCCTTCGGGAATCTCGAAGACGACGATGCCGCGGGTCTTCCCACCGGGACCGATCTCTTGCGGGAGACCCTCTCCTTCCGCGAAGCCGACCGGAGCGAAGAGCGGGTCGTAGTCGAAACCGGCGCTCGTGCGCAACTGGAAGTTGGACGACGTGATCAGGTGCGCGCGCGTCCCCGCGTTCTCGACGACGATCCTGAAGAAGAGATAGCGGTTCCCCTCCTTCGGTCGCTGCAACGGGTTGGTCGAGACCGCTCCGTCGACGATCCGCTCGAGCGTGAGCCGGTAGATCTCCTTGCCGTCGGCGAGCTCCGCCGTTAGCCATTCGGCGAGCGTAGCGTGAACGTCCTCCTTACTGGTGCCCCACGGGAGCGTCGGCGTGACCTGCGGAGCAGGAGTCGCGGTCGCAGCGGCCTGGGGAGCCGTCGGCGTGGTCGCAGCCGCCTGGGCAGCGGTCGGCGCGACCGTGACCGGCCGGCTCGGTGTCGGCGTTTCGCCGCGGCTGGCCTGCGCGGCGGTCGGCGTCGGAGTGCCGCCATCGCCGCCGAGCGACGTCAGCACCGCGACCAGGACGCAGATAGCGAGGATGCCGCCCGCCCCGATGGCGAGAACCTTGAGGAACCGGCGCATGGAACACCTCCTCTCGGTGAACGACCGCTGAAGGACCTTCTATGTGCCAGCGTAGGCACCGGTCGGGAATAGAGCTGTTCCCGTGGTACCGGAGAGTGGTGACCTGCCGGCAGGCGCACTCGGCGCGCGGCAGCGCCGGGGCGAAACGTCGCGCGACCGGTCGGCGCGCCAAAGGGCTCGCCGAGCTGGTCCGCCGGAACGGCGACTGTCGGTCGCCGGAGCGATCCCGGTCGCGGACGCGTCGAACGTCTGTCTCGGAGCCGCGCGAACGCTCCCTCGCCGTTCGGCGGCACGCTCCTCTCGTTTGGGTCTAAACTCGTTCCGTCCGTCCGGACCGGCGGGCGTATACTCGGCCGGGCGAGCGAGAGGGGGGATCGTGGGGGACGGAGACCGAGCGACGGCGCGCGCGAACGCGCGTCCGGTGACCCAGCGGGCGCTCGCGACCTGGGAGCTCACCGCGCTCATGGGGCTCACCATGGCGACGGGCGCCTTCGCGATCGACATCATGCTCCCGGCGCTGCAGAACCTGGCGGCGGCCTTCGGGGTGAGCGAGACGCGGGCGCAGCTGGTCGTCAACGTCTACTTCATCGGCTTCGCTGTCGGGCAGCTCTTCTTCGGCCCCTGGAGCGACCAGGTCGGACGGCGGCTTCCGCTCATGACCGCAGCAGCGGGGTACGTCGTGGCGGTGCTGGGGATGCTGGTAGCGCCGACGTTCGGCCTGCTGCTGGCGCTCCGCTTCGTCCAGGGAGCGTTCTCGTCGGGGCTGCGTGCGGCCGGGACGGCGCTCGTGCGCGACTCGTTCCGCGGCGAAGCGATGGCACGGATCCTCTCGTTTGCCTTCATGGTGCTGCTCGCTGCGCCGCTGTTCGCTCCCTCCATCGGCGTCCTCTTGCTCCGTTGGGGTTGGCGCGCGCCGTTCGGCTTCATGGCGGTGCTCGCGACGGTGCTCTTCCTCTGGCTCGCGCTGCGCGTGCCGGAGACGCTGCCACCCGAACGACGGACGGTGCAGAGCCCGGCGCATCTCTGGGCTGCGGCGAAGGCGTTCTGGGCTGTGAAGGTGAGCGTCGCTTTCACGCTCGTGCTCGGGCTGAGCTACGGTGTCCTTCAGGCCTATCTGGCCAGCGCGGCGCAGCTCGTCAAGGATTCCTTCGGCTTGAGCAACGAGGCGTTCGCGATCGCCTTCGCGCTCGGTGGACTGGCCCAGGTGGTGGGGACGATCGTGAACGGGTCGCTGATCACGCGGCTCGGGTTACGACGGGTGCTCCCGGCAGCGCTCCTGATTCTGGCGATCGCGACGAGTTACCTGGTCGCCGCCAGCTTCGCGACCGATCGTTTCCCGGTCTTCTGGTTCGGCGTCCTGCTGATGTTCTTCGCCATCGCCTTGATCTTCCCGAACGCCAACAGCGCCGCCCTCGAGCCGCTGGGCCGGATCGCCGGGTTCGCGAGCAGTCTCGTCGGCTTCGGCAGCACGGCGTTGGCCAGTCTCTTCGGGACAGCGATCGGTCAGATCAGCAGCGGTGAACCCCATCGCTTCGCGCTCGGTCTCTGGTGTCTGGCGCTCGGCAACCTGGTCGTGCTCGCGTGGATCCGACGCCTCGGCTGGCTGCGGGCGCGTGCCTGAGCCGCGTCGGCGCCTGGATCCGGGGAACGGAACGGCGACCTCAGCGTCCGGGGACTCCGCTCAGCCCGAGGCGGCGAGGGCGAGGACGGCGTCGAGCCGTACCGATAGGGGATGCCAGTCGCTCCCGAGCTCGTCGCCGCGCCAGAGGCTCCCGTCGCGGAACCCAACGTAGAGCGTGCGCGGATCGTCGGCCGGCACGAGCAGCGCATAGGGCATGGAAGGCAGCGGATCGAGCAGACCCTCCACTGGGCGCCACGGTCCGTCACCGATACGCCGGTAGATGCGGGCGCGAGCCTCGCCGTCGCGATTCGGCCGCGCTGCGCGGTGCGGACCGGAGCCGTGCGCTTCGCGCGGTCCCGGCGCAGCCGAGACGAACCAGATCGCCGGATCGTCCGGCGGACTCGCCAGTGCCCAGACGTAGCGGCGATCGAGGCCGTCGTCGCACGGTTCCCAGGTGTCGCCGGCGTCCCGGCTCACGGCGACGCCGCCTCCGGCAGCCTCGTAGACGAGGTCGGGAGCTGCGGGATGGAGCAGGAGCGCATGACAATCCAGGTAGCACCCGGGCCGCTGGTCGGCCCAAGTCGTACCGCCGTCGGTACTGCGCAGGACACCGCCGAGTTCGACCCCGACGATGAGGAGCTGTGGATCCTTCGGCGAGAGCGCGATCGCCCGGACGTGGGACGTCCACGGTCGTGGCGGGAACGACCAGGTCGGCGCGCTCGGCAGGGAACGGAGCGCGACCGCCTCCTGCCAGCGCTGTCGACCGTCCTCGCTCCAGAAGAGCGCGCTCGGTTCGCAGCCGGCGAGCACCACGCCGCGACCGGCGACGCGCCAGGACGGGCTGATCGCCACCGAGAGGACCCGCGAAGCGGGGAGCGAGTCGGCGTGCCGCCAGGTCCGCCCGCCGTCCGTGCTGAGGAACAGCCCGCGATCGAAGGTCCCGACGGCGAGGACACGGGGATCCTGCGGATCGGACGCGATGCACTGCGCACCGACCCCGCGCAGCAGCGGCTCGACGCGCCATCCGTTCAGCGTGTCGACGATCGCCACGACGTCGTCTCCGGTCGTCGCCGAGAGCGTGACCATGCTGCACCTCCGGTGCCTCGCCTGGCGGTTCCGTCTCAATCGCCGGGGAGGCGCTCGCCCAGGGGAAGCACGTCGCCGTCGTAGGCGCCGCGCCAGGCATTGATGCGGACGCTCACGACATCGCGGAGCATGAGCAGCGCATCGACGAACGGACGCACCTTGGAACCCTCGACGTGCCGCCAAGTGACCGGGAGGATCGCGATCCGGTACCCACGACGGCGCGCGATGTAGAGGAGCTCGACGTCGAAGCCGGTCACACGCGGTCCGCGCAGCGGCCGCTGCCCGTCGCGGTAGAGCAACATCCGATGGAAGAGATCGAGCGCAACTTCGCGTCGGAACCCTTTGAAGCCGCATTGAGTATCGTCGATCCCGGGCAGGAGCAGCCACTGGACGACACGATTGTAGACGCGGCCCATCGCGTGGCGATGCCACGGTTCGCCGATCCGGCGCGCGAGCGCCCCTTCGCGGGACCCGATCACGAGATCCCATCCCTCGCGGAGCAGCTGGAGCGCTGGTTCGAGGTACTCGATGGGGGTCGAGAGGTCGGCATCGGTGAACAGGATCGCGGTACCCGCGGCAGCCAGCACGCCGCTGCGTACCGCTGCCGCCTTGCCGCGGTGCGGGAGCCGGAGCAGTCGGATGCGCCGATCCCGCTCGCTCCAGGCGCGAACGATCTCCGGCGTGCGGTCCTCGCTTCCGTCGTCAGCGACGAGGAGTTCCCAATTCCAGGGGCGTTCGCGGAGATACGCGTAGGCAGCAGCGAGAGTGCCCGGCAGCCGCTGCTCCTCGTTGAACGCCGGGACGATCAGGCTCACGTCGACGGACATCGCACGCTCCGTGCTGCGTCACCGGCACGGATTGTAGCAGTTCGTCGTGCGACGGCAGCGCGCGCCGTCTCAGGGCAGCGCCTTCAGGAACGCGAGCAGGTCTTCGAGCTCTCGGTCGGTCAGGTGCCAGCGCGGCATCGGCCACGCGAGCGGTTCGCCGTCGGGACCGATCCCTTCGGTAATGGCCCGGCGGATCTCCTCGTCGCTGCGGTAGGCGTGCCCTCGGGTCCCGTCTGGTTCGCGCATCCCGGCTGGATCGGTCAGGTTCCGGTAGCGGATATCGGGACTCACGAACATCGGGGTTCGCAGGCCTCGGCCATCGGCACCGTGACAATCGGCGCAGGCCATCGGCATCATCATGCCCCCGCTGTACGGGATGGGAGCGCCGGTATCCGGATTCGTCGCCGTGAAGTAGATCCAGCGCCCGCGCTCGACGGTGCTGGCCGTCGTGGCTACCGGACGGCTTTGGGCGAGCGCGGCCGTGACCACGAGGCCGATCGCACCGATGCCGATAGTGAGCAGCGCGACGACAAGCCAGGTGCGGTTCACCCTCGACTGCCTTCCCCGAGGATGTCGCGACGCATCTGCTCGTATTGCTCACGCGTGATCTCGCCGCGTGCGTACCGTTCCTGGAGGATCTCCAGGGCGCGACTCGTCCCACCGGTCGGTCCCTCGCGGTGCGCCAGCTGGCGCACGATCCAGACGACGAGCAGGACGATGCCGACGAGAATCAGGAGCCAGAACAGCATCATGAGCAGTCCCCACCACCAGTTTCCCCAACCCCACATCATGCCACCGTATGGCCCACAGCCCGGGCACCACATCATGGCGATCGTTCTCCTTCCACTTCAGTCCAGGATACCCCTGAGGCGTATATCCCGGTTTACATTCTCGTGTACGGGCACCGTGCGGTCAACCGGTGCCTTCGAGATCGCGGCGGATTTCCAAGTACTGCTCGCGGGTGAGTTCACCGCGCGCGTACCGCTCGTCCAGGATCGCTCGGGCACGGCTCGTCGCCCGGGGTGTCGTCCGGGCGGTCCGTCGCACCAGCCACACGACGAGTGCGACCAGCGCGACGAGGAGCGCCACGCCGATGACCGTCTGCAGGAGACCGAACCAGAACCATTCGCCCGGCTCGCGCCCGGCGAACCGATGCGGGCCGTGGAACCACCAGCGCATCGACCACCACCTCCTTCCGTCATGATGATCGCTTGATCACCGTAACCGCTCGGTAAACGGCGCACGTTCTCCCCTGCTGGGGGCGTGCGGTTCTCCGGCTGACCGCCGACCGCACCGACGGCTATGCTCAGAGCGGTACGGGGACTCGCTGGAGGATACGTGCCCGGTCGATCACGGTTCGTCTCGCACGGAGTCATGCTCTCGATCGTGCTCGCGGCCGTCCTGGCGCTCGCGTCCGGGCGTGCGGTGGAGCCGATCCAACCGACGCCGACGCCGCTGCCCGGTGGATTCCTGGCGAGTCCGACGCCGACCTCTCGACCGATCCCGTCCGATCCCTCGGCGGCGCTCGACCAGGCCCGGCGTCTTCTCGCCGCTGGCGTTCCGGACGAGGCGGCGCGCGTCGTGAGTGCGGCGCTCGGCGCTCCCGATCCGACGGTGCGCACGCAGGCGCGTCTGGTGCTCGCGCAGGCGACGCTGGCGAGCGGCGATGCGGGCGTCGCACTCGAGCTCGCGGTCGAAGCTGCCCGCCGCGCACCCGAGCCGTCGCTCGCCGGGATGGCAGCGGTCGTCGTCGCACAGGCGCTCGTGCGGTCGGGCGACACCGCGGGAGGGGTCGAACAGCTCCTGGCTGCCCGGGCGTCGCTCCCCGAGGTGGCTCCGTACCTCGAGTATCGGGCGCTGGATCCGTTGGTGCAGTCCGGTCGCGGGGACGAGGCGTTGCGCCTGGTCGACCATGTCGTCGCGACGGCGCCGATCCGGCGTCTTGCGGTCGCGGCGCTCGAGTGGCGGCGTGCGCGAGCGGAGCAGCAGGGCGATCTGGAGACGGTACGGGCGACGCTCGATCGCTTGCTCGAACTGGCGACCATACCGACCTACCGGGCGACGCTCCTGCTCCAGCGTGCGCGGGTGGCGCGCGCACTCGGCGATCCGACCGCCGCGCAGGCCGACCTCCTGGCGGCCATCGACGCGGCGCCCGAGAGCAGTGTCGCGGCGATGGCGCTGGACGAACTCGACGCGTTGGGCAGCGGTCAGGCGATCGCAGCGGATCGTCGCGCGGCGATCGCGTTCGCAGCGGGACGCTACGCCGCAGCCGTCGCTGCGTACGGTGCCGTGCTCGAGGCGGACCCGACGCGCGCTGACGCCTGGTACCAGCGGGCGATCGCGCGGATCCGCAGCGGCGACCTGGCGGGCGGCATCCAGGAACTGGAGGTGATGGAGGCCCGGTATCCGCAGGATGGGCGCACGCCGGAGGCGCTGGTGACCGCGGGAACACTGGTCGAGTGGCAGGACGAAGCCGCGGCCACGGCGCTGTACGAGCGCGTGCTCGCGCGGTACCCGTCCAGTAGCGCGGCGCACGAAGCGCGGTTCCGGCTCGGTCTCCTCGCTTACGGGCAGGGAGATGCGGCTAGCGCGGCGACCCTGTGGAGCGAGCAGGCGGAGCGCGACGCCCGGTTCGCCTTCTGGTACGGCAAGGCGCTCGCTGCGTCCGGCGACTTTCCGGCGGCCCGGCGAGCCTGGCAGCGTGCCCAGGAACTCGACCCGACAGGTTTCTACGGGATCCGTAGCGGCGAACTCCTCGCCGGCCGTGCGCCGGTGGCCGAGAAGCCGACCGGTGAGCGCCTGGATCCGACCGAGAGCGCGCTCTCCCACTGGATCGCGGAGTTCGGGCTGGCACCGGACGACATCTCGGCCCGTCTCGCCGCGAGCGGTCCGGTGCGACGCGCGCTCGTGCTGCTCGATCTCGGCGATCGGGAAGCCGCTGGTTGGGAGGTCGACGCCGCACGTGACGCGCTCCGCGACGATCCGGTGACGCTGGCGCTGTTCGCTCGGGAACTACTCCGGCGCGGCGAGTTCGCGTACGCCTATCGGGTCGGTGCCCAGCTCCAGGAGAGCGGCGGTCTCCCGTCCGACGTGACCGCGGTCCTGGTTGCTCCGGTACCGTTCCCGGAGGTGCTGGATGCCGTCGGAGCCCGTGTCGGGGTAGACCCGCTGTTGCTGGCTGCCCTCGTACGGCAAGAGAGCGCCTTCGAGCCGACTGCGGTGTCGCCGGCCGGTGCGCGAGGCTTGACGCAAGTGTTGCCGGCGACCGCGGCCGGGCTGGCTGCCCAGCTCGGTCTGGGCGACTGGACTGCCGACCTTCTCTTTCGACCGGCGACGAGTCTCCTGCTCGGTGGTGCGGAGCTCGCCCGTCGACTCGAGCAGTTCCAGGGGCAGCTGTACCTTGCCCTGGCGAGCTACAACGCCGGTGCCGGTGCGGTGCTGGAGTGGCAGCGGGAGCGACCGACGAGCGATCCCGATCTCTTCGTCGAGTGGATCCCGTATCGGGAGACCTACGCGTACGTCCAGCGTGTCTACGCCGGCTACCGGCTCTACCAGCGACTGTATCTGGCTGCTGGGTGAGTGAGTCGCCTAGCAGGGCTGCTGGACGGCACGCGACCGTTCGCCGGCGCGGCGTCCGTGACGACGCCGCAGCGGTGCCCCTGGCGCTCCTCGGTCAGCGAGCTCGGGTGAGCAGCCGTTGCCGTTCCTCTTCGACGATCGCCTCGTCGAGCTTCTGGTAGAGCGGCTGTGGCGGTGGGAGGAGCCGGCCCGGCTCGAGCTGGCTCGGCTGCCAGCGATCGCTGGTCTCGGCCGGCAGCGGGCGATAGCGCAGTACCTCGTGACCGCCCGTCTCCGGTCCAGGCTCGACGACGAGTTCCCCGAAGAGCGGCTCCTGGTAGCCGAGCGAGCGATGGAGCTGCTCGCTGGAGAACGGCAGGATCGGTGCGAGCAGCAGCTTGATGGAGTCGATCGCGCGCAGGGCGACAAAGATCGTCGTGGCGGCTGCCTGCCGATCCTCGCGGATCTGGAACCAGGGGGCCTTCTCGTCCAGGTAGCGGTTCACCTCCCGCGCGAGCGCCATCGCTTCGCGCTGCGCGGCCTTGAGTTCGACGCGTGCGTAGAGCTCGCCCACGCGCTGGAAGCCAGCGGCGATGCTGTCGAGGAGCAGGCGGTCCCGGCCGTCGAGCGTGCCGGGCTCCGGTACCCGCCCCTCGAAGCGGCTGTGCACAAACGTGAGAATGCGATGCACGAGGTTGCCCCACGTCGCCAGGAGTTCGTTGTTGTTGCGCTCGACGAAGCCGCGCCACGTGAACTCGCTGTCGCGGGTCTCCGGAGCGATGCTGGTGAGGTAGTCGCGCAGCGGATCGGGGGCGTAGCGAGCGAGGAAGTCGGGAACCCAGATCGCCCAGTTGCGACTCGTGGAGAACTGCTGGCCCTCCAAGTTCAGGAATTCGTTCGCCGGAATATCGTAGGGCAGGTTGAGGGACTCGTCGTAGCCCATGAGCTCGGCAGGCCAGATGATGGCGTGGAAGGGGATGTTGTCCTTGCCGATGAAGTAATAGCTGCGGGCCGAAGGATCGCGCCACCAGGCCTCCCATGCGTCGGGGCGATCGATCGCCAGCGACCACTCGATACTGGCGGAGAGGTACCCGATGACCGCCTCGAACCAGACGTACATCACCTTGTGCTCGTAACCGGGGATCGGCAAGGGGATGCCCCAGTCTAGGTCGCGGGAAACCGGACGGGGTTTGAGCCCGTCCTGGATAAAGTTTCGGACGAAGTGCTGGACGTTGGGCCGCCAGTGCCGCTGCCGCTCCAGGAAGGCGAGGAGCCGATCGGTGAAGGCTGGCAAGTCGAAGAAGAAGTGCTCGGTCTCGCGCGGAACCGGTCGTTGCCCGCAGAGTCGGCACCGCGGCTCGATGAGTTCGATCGCGTCGAGCGTCCGCCCGCAGTTGTCGCACTGGTCGCCGCGCGCGTTCGGGTAACCGCAGTACGGGCAGGTGCCCTCGACGTAGCGGTCGGGCAGGAAGCGGCGGTCGTGCTCGCAGTAGAGCTGGATCTGCGTCTGCGTGAAGATGTAGCCACGCTCGTAGAGCGTACGGAAGATGTCCTGCGCGATCCTGAAGTGGTTCGGCGTGTGGGTATGGGTGAACAGATCGAAGGCGATGCCCAGCTGCTGGTACGTCTCGAGGAAGCGCCGGTGGTAGCGCTTGAAGATGTCCTCCGGCGTGATGCCCTCGCGTTCGGCAGCCACCGTGATCGGTGTTCCGTGGGCGTCGCTCCCGCTCACCATGAGCACCTGGTTGCCGCGGAGCCGGTGGTACCGGGCGAAGGTGTCTGCTGGAATGTAGACGCCCGCGACATGGCCGAGATGGAGATCCCCGTTGGCGTATGGCCAGGCGACGAAGACACCGATCGTCTCAGGCATCGCGCATCGCTCCTGCCGCTCGACCGACCTGCACGTTTCGCCATCGATTAAAGCAGATCGTTCTGGTCGCCCGTCTCTCCTGCGCCCGGACATGTCGCGGTATCCTGAGTGGCGAGCAGCGCTGCCAGACGAGCTGCGAAAGGGGTCTCGACCATGCAACGAGCCTACCCGGCGCATCGCGAGGCGGACGTCGTGCTCCGGGACGGGAGCACCGTCCACGTACGACCGGTTCGGCCGGACGACGAGGCGGCGATCCGTGCGTTCTACGAGGGGCTCTCGGCCGAAGCGCGCAAGCTGCGCTTCTTCGGCGAGGCGGTCGATCTCGCCAGAACCGCGCACGACGATGTGTCCGTCGACTACGTGCACGATTTCACGCTGGTGGCCGAGGCAGGACCGACGCGAAGGATCGTCGGTGTGGCCACGTACCGGAAGCTCGAGGGCGATCGGGCCGAAGTGGCGCTCGCTGTCGCCGATGACTACCAGGGGCGTGGCCTGGGTACGATCCTGGTGGGACAGCTCGCCGAGATCGCCGATGCCAATGGGATCCGCGTTTTCGTCGCTTGGGTCTTGCCGGAGAACTACCGGATGATCCAAGTCTTCCGTGACCTCGGGGTTCCGGTCGAGATCCGTACCGGGATCAGCGAGATTCAGGTGACGTTCCCGACCTCGCTCACGCCGGAGGCGATCGAGCGATTCGAGCGCCGCGAGCAGATCGCGGCGGCGCACGCCGTCGAAGCGGTTCTGTACCCGAAGACCGTGGCGGTGATCGGGGCATCGCGCCAGCGCGGTACGGTCGGCGGCGAACTCTTCCACAATCTCCTGGAATACGGTTTCAACGGTCCGGTTTTCCCGGTGAACCGCAACGCACGGGTGGTACAGTCGGTGCTCGCCTATCCCTCCGTCGAGGTGATACCGGAAGCGGTCGACCTCGCCGTGATCGCGGTGCCGGCTCCGGAGGTCCTGAAAGTCGCCGAGGAATGCGGGCGGAAAGGAGTCCGTGCGCTCGTCGTCATTTCGAGCGGCTTCGCCGAGATCGGGCCCGAGGGTCGACGACGACAGGACGAACTGCTCCGTCTCTGCCGTGCCTACGGCATGCGCTTGATCGGACCGAACTGCATCGGGGTGATCAACACCGATCCCGACGTGCGCCTCAACGCGACGTTCGGTCCGCTGCCTCCACTACCGGGACGCGTGGGGTTCGCCTCGCAGAGCGGCGCGCTGGGGCTGGCGATCATCGACTATGCGCGCTCGCTCGGACTGGGGCTCTCGAGCTTCGTGTCGATGGGAAACAAGGCAGACATCTCGGGGAACGATCTCTTGAATTACTGGGAAACGGATCCCCGTACCGAGGTGATCCTGCTGTACTTGGAATCCTTCGGCAATCCTCGCAAGTTCGCCCGGATCGCCCGGCGTGTCGGACGGAAGAAGCCGATCGTCGCGGTCAAGAGCGGACGGACGAGCGCGGGGGCACGGGCTGCCTCCTCGCATACCGGAGCGCTGCTCGCTGCTTCGGACGTGACGGTCGACGCGCTCTTTCGCCAGACCGGGGTGATCCGAACCGAGACGCTGGAGG
>JANZZC010000081.1 GCA_026419575.1 Thermomicrobium sp.
TCCACGCACCGACCATCTACGGGCAGATCGGCGTGAAGGTGTGGATCTACCACGGTGACGTGTTGCCCGAGGCCAAGCCGGCCGTTCCGGTGGCCGGTGTCTCGGCCGAGTGAGAACGAGGTGCTGCGATGTTGATGCCACGGCGGGTTCAGCACCGCAAACAGCATCGGTATCGGACCAAAGGGATCGCCTGGCGGGGGAGCACGCTGGCGTTCGGCGATTACGGTATCCAGGCGTTGGAACCTGCCTGGGTGACGGCACAGCAGATCGAGGCGGCGCGGCGCGCCATCACCAATGCGGTACGGCGCGGCGGCAAGGTCTGGATCCGGGTGTTCCCCGACAAGCCGGTCACCAAGAAGCCGGCCGAGACGCGCATGGGAAGCGGCAAGGGGAACCCGGAGTACTGGATGGACGTCGTGAAGCCGGGACGCATCCTCTTCGAGCTGGCAGGGGTGCGGGAAGAGCTGGCGACCGAGGCGCTCACCCGCGCGATCCACAAGCTTCCCTGCAAGTGTCGAATCGTCAAGCGCGAGCGCGTCGGTGAGACGGCCGAGGAGGAAGAGACATGAAGCCGGCCGAACTCCGTGCGTTGACCGATGAGCAACTCCGCCAGAAGCTCGAGGAGTTGCGCAACCAGATGCGGGATCTCCGCTTCGCGGCCGCGCTCGGTCAGCTGACAGATACGTCCGCGATCCGGAAAGCGCGCAAGGACATCGCGCGCATCTTGACCATCCTGACCGAGCGAGAGCGGGCGCGGCTGGCCGAACTCGGTCAGCTTCCGCCGCCGAAGCTGACCCGGCGAGAGCGGCGCAAGCAAGCGGAACTCCAACAACGGAAGGGGTGATCTAGGTGGAGGGACGAGAGCCAGCGAGCCAGGAGCAGACGCAGCCGGGAGCTCCGGCCCAACGGCCGAAGCGACGGATGACCAAGGTCGGACGCGTCGTTTCGGATAAAATGGATAAGACCGTCGTCGTAGCGGTCGACTATTGGCGGCGTCATCCGCTCTACAAGAAGACGATCCGTCGCACCAGCAAGTTCTACGCGCACGACGAGCACAACCTCTGCCGCGTCGGTGATCTCGTCTTGATCGAGGAAACGCGACCGATCAGCAAGACCAAGCGATGGATCGTCCGCAAGATTCTCGAGCGGGCGACGCCCGAAGTGCAAGCGGAGATCATCGAAGAGACCGAGGGCGAGGGTGAGGGCGAGCTATGATCCAGCCGCTGTCGAAGCTGGTGGTCGCCGACAATACCGGTGCCAAGGAAATCATGTGCATCCGCGTCCTCGGTGGCTCGAAGCGTCGTTACGGGTCGGTGGGTGACCTGATCGTGGCGTCGGTGAAGAAGGCGGAGCCGAACGCGTCGGTCAAGAAGGGCGACGTCGTCTACGCGGTGATCGTCCGTACCAAGAAGGAGTACCGGCGCAAGGACGGCTCCTACATCAAGTTCGACGACAACGCTGCAGTGCTCGTCACGCCGCAAGGGCAGCCGCGAGGCACCCGCATCTTCGGCCCGGTCGCGCGCGAGCTCCGGGACCGCAACTACATGCGCATCATCTCGCTGGCACCGGAAGTGTTGTGAGGGGTGCCGAAGATGGCGGAGAAGATCGTCACCGGCGACGAAGTCATCGTGATCCGCGGTAAGGACAAAGGGGCGCGTGGACGCGTGCGCCGGAATCTCCCCAAGGAGGACCGGGTCATCGTCGAGGGTGTCAACATCGTGAAGAAGCATCAGCGCGCGATTCCCGGCGTCCGGCAGGCGGGGATCATCGAGATGGAGGCGCCGATCCACGTGTCCAAGGTGATGCTGATCTGTCCGCACTGCGGGAAGCCGACGCGCGTCGGCTTCCGGTTCACGGAGGCGGGCGACAAGGTCCGCTACTGCAAGAAGTGCGGGCAGGTGATCGAAAAACCGACTGCGCAGCGTCGGGCGAAGTGAGGCGAGTGAACGATGGCGACAGAAGTGCATGAGCGCATCGAGCCGCGACTCAAGCGCCGCTATCGGGAAGAGGTCGTTCCCAAGCTGATGGAGGAGTTCGGCTATTCCCACCGCTTCGCCGTGCCGCGCTTGGAGAAGATCGTGCTCAACATCGGTCTGGGCGAGGCGGTGGCGAATCCGAAAGCGATCGATTTCGCCATGAACGACCTGGCGGCCATCACCGGGCAACGGCCAGTGGTACGTCGCGCCAGGAAGTCGATCGCTGCTTTCAAACTGCGCAAAGGGATGCCGATCGGCGTCATGGTCACCTTGCGCGGCAACCGCATGTGGGACTTCCTGGATCGTTTGATCTCGATCGCGTTGCCGCGGATTCGGGATTTCCGCGGCGTGTCGTCCCGGTCGTTCGACGGTCGCGGGAACTACTCGCTCGGTCTGCGGGAGCAGATCGTGTTCCCGGAGGTCGATTACGATAAGATCGACAAGGTTCGGGGCCTCGAGGTCACGATTGTGACGACGGCCCGGAACGATGTGGAAGCGCGGCGGCTCCTCGAGTTGCTCGGGATGCCGTTCCGCGACTGAATCAGCGGAGGCGAGAGAAGGGTATGGCACGCAAGGCGAAGATCGTCGCTTCGCTCAAGCCGCCGAAGTACGCGGTCCGTCACCGCAACCGCTGCAAGCTGTGCGGGCGACCGCGCGCCTACATGCGCAAGTTCGGCCTCTGTCGGATTTGCTTCCGGCAGCTCGCCTCGATGGGCAAGCTGCCGGGAGTCAAGAAGGCGAGCTGGTGAATGGTGGAGGCGAGTCCGCGAAGGACGTGGGGAGCGATGACGGTCAACGATCCGATCGGCGACATGCTGACCCGGATTCGGAACGCCGGAATGGGCCGGAAGGCCGAAGCGACGGTGCCGGCGTCGAAGATCCTGGTCGAGATCGCACGCATTCTCAAAGAAGAAGGGTACATCGCCGACTATGTCGTCGAGCCGGCGGAGCCGCGACCGATCCTGCGGATCCGGTTGAAGTACACACCGGACAAGCGTCCAGCGATCCGCGAGATCAAGCGCGTTTCGAAGCCTGGCCTGCGGATCTACGTCGGGAAAGACGAGATCCCGCGGGTCAAGGGTGGCCTCGGCATCGCCATCCTCACCACCTCCCAGGGGGTGATGACGGATGCGGAGGCGCGCCGTCGTGGCATCGGCGGTGAAGTGCTCTGCACGGTGTTCTAGGGTCGGGGGGCCGCAGATGTCGCGCATCGGCAAGCGACCGATTCCGATTCCTCCCGGGGTCGACGTCCAGATCTCGGAGGGACTGGTTCGTGTGAGCGGGCCCAAGGGGCAGCTCGAACTCAAAGTGCACCCGAAGATGATCGTCCAGCGCGTGGACGGGACGATTCGGGTCCAGCGTCCGTCCGACGAACGCTTCTTCAAACAGCTGCACGGACTCTACCGGACCCTGATCGCCAACATGGTACAAGGGGTCACGGAGGGCTTCCGGAAGGACCTCGAGATCCACGGGGTGGGCTACCGTGCAGCACTCGAGGGGAAGACGCTGGTTCTGAACGTGGGATACTCGCATCCGGTGCGGATTGAACCGCCGCCGGGGATCAGTTTCGTCGTCGAGTCCCCGACGCGGATCGGCGTCGTCGGGATCGACAAGCAGCTCGTCGGCGAAATCGCCGCGCAGATCCGGCGAGTGCGTCCGCCCGAACCGTACCAGGGCAAGGGTATCCGCTACGCTGGCGAGGTGATCCGGCGCAAGGCCGGGAAGGCCGGGAAAGCGCGCAAGTAGGAGAGTTCCGCGACAGAGGTCGCTCGAAAGCGCCGTTGGGGCGGGGATCGAGCGACGCACGCGACGATGGAGGGATCGGTATGCGCTTCCAATTCAAGCGACAATTGTCGCCACGCAAGCGGCGCCATTTGCGCGTCCGTGCGCGTGTTTCCGGAACGCCAGAGCGCCCGCGTCTCAACGTGTTCCGCAGCAACAAGCACATCTATGCGCAGATTATCGACGACACGCGCGGTCACACGCTCGTCGCTGCTTCGACGCTCGAGCGGGCGGTGCACGAACGGTTCCCTGATCCGCACCCGAAGGTGGAGGAGGCACGGGTCGTGGGGCAGGTGATCGGGGAGCGAGCGCTGGCGCAGGGGATCACGAAGGTCGTTTTCGACCGCGGTGGGTACAAGTACCACGGGCGCGTGAAGGCGCTCGCCGACGGAGCCCGCGCTGCCGGGCTGCAGTTCTAGTGGGATGGTGGCCGACATGGCGTTGCTCAAGCAACCACGACGCGTCGATCCGAGTCGAGTCGGGGAGCTCCGGGAGCGGGTGATCCAGATCGCTCGCGTCGCGAAGGTCGTGCAGGGCGGGCGCCGCTTCCATTTCCGGAGTGTGGTCGTCGTCGGTGACGGCCAAGGGCACGTCGGAGTCGGGATCGGGAAGGCGACGGAAGTTCCCGACTCGATTCGGAAAGCGGTCGAACAGGCGAAGAAGAACCTGATCGAGGTGCCGCTCGACCGCACGACCATACCGCACGAGATCGAAGTCAAGTTCAAAGCCACGCGAGTACTCATGAAGCCAGCTGCGCCGGGGACCGGCGTCATCGCGGGGGCGGGCGTGCGTGCCGTGGCCGAGGCGGCCGGTATCCGCGACTTGATCGCCAAGACGCACGGTAGCAACAATCCAGTCAACGTGACCCAAGCGGCACTGCTGGCGCTGAGCCAGCTCGAGTCGCCGGAAGAGGTGGCTGCCCGGCGCGGCTTGGCGGTGGAGCGCGTACTGCGTGGTCGACGGAAGCGGGTGGAAGGCGATGGGGACTAAGCGACTCCGCATCACCTACGTGAAGAGCGCGATCGGGTACAGCGAGCGGCAGCGGGAGACGCTCCGCTCGCTCGGACTGCGCCGGTTGCATCAGTCCGTCGAGCATCCCGATACGCCGACGATCCGCGGGATGGTCGCCAAAGTGCAGCATTTGGTACGGGTCGAGGAGTTGGAGGAAGGGTCCCGTCAGTAGGGCTGGAGGGCGCGACGATGAAGCTCCACGAGTTGAAACCAGCCCCCGGTGCGCGGCGGCCGAAGACCCGAGTCGGGCGCGGGATCGCCGCGGGCAAGGGGAAGACGGCCGGTCGCGGCACCAAGGGACAGTGGGCACGGAATCGGGTACGTCCGGGTTTTGAGGGTGGACAGAATCCACTCTACCTGCGGCTCGGACGCAAGCGCGGCTTCAAGAACCCGTTCAAGATCTATTTCGAGGTGGTCAACGTCGGGCGACTCAACGACCTCCCGGTCGAAGGAGTCATCACGCCGGATGTCCTGCGGGCCTATCGGCTGGTGCGCGAGGAGGGTGCGCCGGTCAAGATCCTCGGCGACGGTGACGTCACGCGGCCGCTTCACGTGCAGGCGCACGCCTTTTCCGAGACTGCCCGTCAGAAGATCCTGGCGGCCGGTGGTACCGTGGAGGTCATTCGCTGATGCTGGAAGCGGTCGTCAGTGCCTTCAAACTACCGGATCTGCGCCGGAAACTCCTCTTCACGCTGGGTATCCTGATCGTCTTCCGGTTCGTCGCGACGATTCCTGTCCCGGGAGTGGATCAGGAGGCGCTGCGGCGGCTTCTCGAGACGAACCAGTTCCTCGGGGTGCTGAACCTCTTCTCCGGGAGTACACTGACGAATTTTTCGATCGTCGCGCTCGGCGTCTATCCGTACATCACTGCGTCGATCGTCATGCAGCTGTTGACACCGGTCATCCCGCGTTTGACCGAGCTGTCGAAGGAAGGCAATCTCGGACGGGCGAAGATCAACCAATACACGCACTGGCTGACCGTGCCGTTGGCGTTCCTGCAGGCCTACGGCCACGCCGCGTTGATGAGCAGTGCCGGCGTGCTGCGCGACTTCGGTCTTTTCCACGGCGATACCTGGCTGCGGAGTCTCGCGCTCTTGCTCACGCTCACCGCTGGCACGGTGTTCTTGGTCTGGCTGGGCGAACTGATCACGGAAAACGGTATCGGCAACGGTATCTCGATCATCATCCTCGGGGGGATCGTCGCCCATCTACCTAGTGCCGTAGCGCGTCTCGTGACCGGGGGGACACTCTCGCAGAACCTGATCGGGACGGTGGCCTTCCTGGCGATCGGGTTGCTCATCATCGTGGGGATCGTCTTGATCACCGAGGGACAGCGAAGGATCCCTGTTCAGCATGCGCGACGCGTACGTCGGGGCCGCGTCTACGGCGGTGGGACGACCTACATCCCTCTCAAGGTCAACTCCGCTGGGATGATCCCGCTCATCTTCGCGATCTCGATCTTGCTGCTTCCCGGGATGATCGCCAACTTCCTGGCGACGTCCGAGATCGGCTGGTTGCGCGATGCGTCCAACTGGTTAGCGCGCGCGTTCGATCCGAACAGCTTCCCGTATCAGGTCGCCTATTTCGTGATGGTCGTGGCGTTCACCTACTTCTACACCTTGATCCTGTTCCAGCAGCAGAACATCGCCGAGACCCTGCAGCGGCAAGGAGCCTTCATCCCCGGTATCCGGCCGGGTCGGGCGACCGAGGAGTATCTGACGAAGGTGCTCATGCGGATCACGCTCATCGGGGCGCTGTTCCTCGGCGTGATCGCGGTCATGCCGTATCTGGTCGCCAAGATTACCGGTGTGACGGTCCTCTTCCTGAGCTCCACTTCGCTCCTCATCGTCGTCGGCGTGGCGATCGATACGATGCGGCAGCTCGAAGCGCAGCTGCTGATGCGGAACTACGAAGGGTTCATCCGGTAGTTCGCGAGGGGGTCGTGTGGCAGGGAAATGCCACGTTATACTCATCGGGCCGCAAGGTTCGGGCAAGGGGACGCAGGCTGCGCGCGTCGCACCCCGGTTGCGTTTGGTGCATGTCGCGACTGGTGAACTCTTCCGTCAACTCATGACGCGCGACGACGAGCTGGCACGCGAGGTGCGCCGCTACTACGACCGCGGTGAACTCGTGCCGGACGAACTGACGTTGCGGGTGCTGGTGGACCACCTTGAGCGGGTGGAACGCGAGCATCCCGGTGCGCGCGGGGCGCTCCTCGATGGATATCCGCGCAATCGTGCCCAAGCCGAGGCACTGGACCGGGTGCTCGGGGAACGCAGCGATGCGATCGCGGCCGTCGTCCATCTCGTCGTGCCGCGTGCAGTGTTGATCGAGCGGCTGAGCGGCCGGTTGGTCTGCTCGACCTGCGGTGCGACCTACCACGTGCACTTCAATCCGCCTCTGGTGGAGGGCCGGTGCGACCGCTGCGGAGCAGCGCTCGTTCAGCGGAGCGACGACACGCCGGAGGCAATCGCGCGTCGGTTGGATACCTACGAGCAGCAGACCGCCCCGTTGCTCGACTACTACCGGCAACGGGGACTCGTGGTGGACATCGACGGTAACCAGCCGATCGACGCGGTGACGAGCGCCATTCTCGCGGCGCTCGAGCCGGTGCTCGCCGAACCGCATCGATGTCCGTCGTCCTGAAATCCCGAGCGGAAATCGCGCGCATGCAACGGGCCGGGCAGATCGTTGCGGCTGTCCTGGAGGAGCTGCGTCTGCTCGCCAAGCCGGGCGTCAGGACGACCACGCTAGAGGCGCGGGCGCGGGAACTCATCGAGCGCGAGGGAGCGCGACCGTCGTTCCTCGGTTACCGCGGCTTCCCAGCAGCGATCTGTACCTCGCTCAACGACGAAGTTCTGCACGGTATCCCCAGTCAGCGCCGGTTGCGCGAGGGGGATCTGCTGAAGATCGATGTCGGTGCGGAATGGGACGGTCTGCATGCCGATGCGGCAATCAGCCTGGTCGTCGGCCGAGGGAGTCCTCTGGCCGAGCGGCTGATTCGAGCAGCGGAGGCTGCCTTCTGGGCGGCGTTCGCGATCGCCCGACCGGGGGTGCACCTCGGCGACCTGGGCGCGACGATCGCAGAGGTCGTTCGCGAACACGGCTTCCGGGTCATCGAGGGCTATACCGGGCACGGCGTGGGGAGGAGTTTGCACGAGGAGCCGTCGGTTCCCAACTGGGGTACGCCAGGCCGAGGGATCCGCTTGCGCGAGGGGATGACGTTGGCGATCGAGCCGATGGTCAGCGCCGGTTCGGGAGCGACGCGGGTGAAGCGTGACGGATGGACGGTCGTGACTGCCGACGGAAGCCTGGCGGCTCATTACGAGCACACGATCTGGATCACCGGAACGGGAGCCGAGGTACTCACACGCGCTTGAGGGGCATGGTATACTGCACATTTGTGATGCGTGCGAGTCGATCGCGCGTGAGCGGGGTGGCGTGTGCCGAAGAAGGATGTCATCGAAGTCGAGGGAACGGTCACCGAGGCATTGCCGAACGCGATGTTCCGGGTGCAGCTCGACAATGGCTACGAGGTGCTGGCCCACGTGGCCGGTCGGTTGCGGATGCATTTCATCCGCATCTTGCCCGGTGACCGAGTCCGGGTCGAGCTTTCGCCGTACGATCTGACGCGTGGCCGCATCACCTATCGGCTGCGTGGCCCGACGCGCGAGGAAGAGTGAGCGACGAGGAGGGAGCCCAAGATGAAGGTCTCGGCATCGGTCAAGCGTCGTTGCGCGAAGTGCCGGATCATTCGGCGTCACGGCGTCCTTCGCGTCATTTGCGAGAATCCGAAGCACAAGCAGCGCCAGGGATGAGGGGGAGTGATGGCACGGATCGCTGGCGTCGATCTGCCGCGGGACAAGCGAATCGAGTATGCCCTGACGCTGATCTACGGCATCGGCTGGTCCACCGCGCGGAAGATCCTGGAGCGGACCGGGATCGACCCGTGGACGAAGGTGCGCGACCTGACCGACGACGAGGTCCAGCGTCTCCGCGACATCATCGAGAAGGAGATGGTCGTGGAGGGTGACCTGCGGCGTCAGGTCGCGATGAACATCAAGCGGTTGATCGATATCGGCTGCTACCGTGGTCTGCGGCACCGCATGGGGCTGCCGGTGCGCGGGCAACGGACGCGGACGAACGCGCGCACGCGCAAGGGGCCGCGGCCGCGCATCGGCGTGAAGAAGAAGGCCAAGCAGCAGGCGTGAGGCTCGGGGTGCGATGAAGGAGAGCGACGAGCATGGCTGATCGACGACGAGCGGCGCAGCGCGGAGCTCGCCCGCGGCGGCGCGAACGCAAGAACGTGCCGCGGGGGCGCGCGTATATCCATGCGACCTTCAACAACACGATCGTCACCATGACCGATCCGAACGGGAACGTGATCTGTTGGGCGAGCGCCGGGTCGAGCGGTTTCAAGGGGACACGCAAGAGTACCCCGTACGCGGCGCAGGTTGCCGCGGAGAATGCCGCGCGCAAAGCGATGGAGCACGGCATGCGGCAAGTCGACGTCTTCGTCAAGGGCGCCGGTGCCGGACGCGAGATGGCGATTCGAGCGCTCGCCGCAGCTGGCCTGCAGGTCATGTCGATCACCGATATCACGCCGGTACCGCACAACGGGTGCCGGCCACCCAAGCGACGTCGAACGTAAGACGAAAGAGGAGGCTCGATGGGACGATACATTGGCCCCGTCTGCCGGCTGTGCCGGCGCGAGGGGGTGAAGCTGTACCTGAAGGGCGAACGGTGCTTCGGCCCGAAGTGCCCGATCGTCAAGCGTCATCCCAACAAGAATTACCCGCCGGGTCAGCACGGTCCGATGCAGCGTGCGGCCCGACGGCCGTCGGAGTATGCCTTGCAGCTGCGCGAAAAGCAGAAGCTGAAGCGCATCTATGGCATTCTCGAACGCCAATTCCGGCGGCACTTCAACGAGGCAGCTCGCCGGCCGGGGCTGACCGGTGACAACCTGTTGCAGATTCTCGAGACTCGGCTCGACAACGTGGTGTACCGGCTCGGTTTCGCCGACTCGCGCCGACAAGCTCGTCAGCTGGTTCGGCACGGCCACTTCCTCGTCAATGGCAGGAAGACTGACATTCCGTCGTATCTCGTGCGCCCCGGCGATATCATCGCGGTGCGGCCGGAGAGTCGACGCCGCGAGTACTTCAAGGTGCTCGAGGAGACGGCGAAGTCGAAGTCGGTGCCCGACTGGCTGAGTCGCGACCTCGAGACGATGAGCGGGCGCGTGCTCCGTCTGCCGACGCGCGAGGAGATCGACATCCCGCCGGTCAACACGCAGCTCGTCGTCGAATACTACAGCCGGCGCTGAACGAAACGATGGAAGCGGGGAGGCGAGATTCGTGCTCGACTTTGCACGGCCGCGAGTGATCCAAACGCATGCTGCTCCGACCTATGGGCGGTTCGTCGTCGAGCCACTCGATCCCGGGTACGGGACGACCTTGGGCAACGCGCTCCGACGGATTCTGCTTCGTTCGCTGCCGGGCGCAGCGATCACGCGCATCCGTATCGCTGGCGTCTGGCACGAGTTCTCGACGATCGAGGGTGTCCGCGAGGACGTGACCGAGATCGTCCTCAATCTCAAGGGTGTCCGGTTGCGGGCGGTGACCGAGTTCCGCGAGGCCCGCGCCACACTGTTCGCGCAAGGCGAAGGAGTCGTCCGGGCCGGGGACATCGATTGGCCCGGAGAGGTCGAAGTGGTCAATCCGGATCACGTCATCGCGACGCTCGACAACGAGGAAGCCCGCTTGGAGATGGATCTCTGGATCGGCCGCGGTCGAGGGTACCTGCCGGCCGAGGCGCAAGAGATCCGGTCGATCGGCGAGATCCCGATCGACGCGATCTTCACGCCGATCCTCAAGGTGAATTACGTCGTCGAGCATACCCGGGTCGGTGGTGCGACCGACTACGATCGGTTGATCCTGGAGATCGTGACCGACGGCACAGTGGAGCCGGCCAAGGCGCTCGTCGAGGCAGCGAGGATCCTCGTGCAGCACGCCAAGTGGATCGCTGACTTCGAGAACGAGACGACCGAGGAGCCGGCCGAGGTGTGGACACCGACGCAGGTCGACGATTCGCGGCTCCTCTCGGAGATCGGGCTCTCCCAGCGGGTACTCAACGCCCTGCGAGCGCGCGGGATCGAGCGGGTGAGCCAGGTCCTGGCGATGCGTCCCGACCAGCTGCTGGGCATCCGCAACTTCGGCCCGCGGGCACTGCAGGAGCTCCGCGAACGTCTGCAAGAAAACGGATATACGGAGGGGCCGCTCTTCAGCGGTGCGGTACCCGAAGTCGGTGTCGGTGCTGGCGAGGGCGAGGAGGACTGACCGTGCGACACCGGAAAGCTGGGCGGAAGTTCGGTCGCCGAACCAATCCGCGGAAGAATCTGTTCCGGAACCTGGCCGTCTCGCTGATTCTCCACGAGCGGATGACGACGACGCTGGCGAAGGCGAAGGCGATCCAGCCGGTCGTGGAAAAGCTGGTGACGCTCGCTCGTGAGGACACTGACTACCATCGGCGTCTCGCCTGGGCGCGGCTCGGTGATGAGCGCGCCGTAGCCAAGCTCTTCGAGGTCATCGCGCCCCGGTTCGTGGGGCAGCCCGGTGGGTACACGCGGATCTATCGCATCGGTCAGCGGCGAGGTGATGGAGCGCCGCTCGCGTTGATCGAGTTCGTGGCGTAGACGGTCGGCGCGATGCTCGCCGTATGGAGGCCCGACGGTACCGCATCGACTTCGGATACGAGGGGACGGCTTTCAGCGGTTCCCAGCGGCAGCCTGGACTGCGCACGGTCCAGGGCGTGCTCGAAGAGGCGCTGGGTCGACTGGCCGGAACGGCTGTCCGAGCGGTACTGGCTGGCCGGACCGATGCCGGCGTCCACGCGGTGGGACAGGTGGCGAGCTGCGATCTGCGCTGGCGACACGATGCCGGCACCCTGCGGCGGGCTCTCCAGGCCTGGTTGCCCGAGGACGTCATCGTCTACCAGGCGGCGCTCGCACCGGAAGGCTTCCACGCGCGCCGGTGGGCGATCGATCGCGAGTATCGCTACCGTATCTGGTTGGGGAGGCGTCCGCCGCTGTTCCTTCGTCGCTTCGTCTGGGTCTTTCCGGGGGATCTGGACATCGCGGCGCTCCAACGCGCGGCCCGGCGGTTCCTCGGTTCCCACGACTTCCGCTCCTTCGCCGGGCACGGTCTGGGGGGACCGTGGGCGACGGAACCCAGGATCCGCACGATCACGCTTTCCGAGTGGCACGTCACCGAGCCGGACATCGAGCGACACGAGGGCGAGGCGACGTTGCTCGAGTACCGTGTCCGGGCGAACGGCTTCCTGCCGCAGATGGTCCGCACGATGGTGGCGACGATGGTGCGGATCGGTATCGGCGCGGCACCACCGGAGTGGATCGATACATTGCTCGCGGTACATGACCGCCGACTGGCGCCTCCTCCCGCGCCACCGAACGGGCTGGTGCTCTGGCGGGTGCGCTATGCTGAAGATGTCGCACGAGAAGGATCCGACGTGAGCCAGGACGGAAGCGCGTGACGACGAGCGAACGAGGAGCGAACGATGGCGGTCAAGGCGAAGAAGCGGCAATATCTGCAACGCACGTACATGGCCAAGCCGGGCGAAGTCGAGCGCAAGTGGTGGGTCGTCGATGCCGAAGGCAAGCGGCTCGGTCGTCTGGCGAGCCAGATCGCGGCGATTCTCCGCGGCAAACACAAGCCGCAGTACACGCCGCATATCGACGTCGGGGACTTCGTGATCGTCATCAACGCGGAGAAGGTGCGTCTGGCCGGGACGAAGGAGCGCGACAAGATCTACTGGCGCCATTCCCAGTATCCCGGCGGATTGCGGTTGATGACCTTCCGCGAACTCATCCAGAAGCATCCGACGCGACCGATCGAGCTCGCCGTGCGGCGCATGCTGCCGAAGGGACCGATGGGGCGCAAGCTCTTCAAGAAGCTCAAGGTGTACGCTGGGCCGAACCATCCGCACGCTGCGCAGAAGCCCGAAATGTTGCACATCGACGCGTGACGGTGAGAAAGGGGGGTGAGCGTCGTGGTCGAAACAGCTCGGGCTCAGCAGAGTACCGGTACCAAGCCCCTCTACTACTATGGGCTGGGCAGGCGCAAGACCGCAGTCGCCCGTGTCCGCCTCTATCCCGGTTCCGGGCAAATCGTCATCAATGGGCGGCCGGCTGACCAGTATTTCGGCAATCGGCTGCTGTACCATGTCATGATCAGCGAACCGCTCCGCTTGACCGGTTTGCTCGATCACTTCGATATCCGCGCTCGCGTGGTCGGCGGTGGCCTTTCCGGCCAGGCCGGCGCGGTTCGGCACGGTGTCGCGCGAGCGCTGCTCCGGTACAATCCGGAGCTGCGTCCGGTCCTGAAACGGGCCGGGTTGTTGACGCGCGATCCGCGCATGAAGGAACGGAAGAAGCCGGGACTCAAGCGCGCCCGCAAGGCACCGCAGTACACCAAGCGGTGAACTGGCCGATTCCCGTTCTCGTCAGAAAAGAGCGGAGCTGAGGCGCCCTTCCGCGCCTCAGTGCGTATCTGGGGTCGTCCCACGGCGCGAGGTGCGGGAGCGCGAGGAGCGGTCCTCCGCGTAGCTCCGCACCGTCGCGACCGCACGGGCGAGTCTCTCGCGGACCGACCGCTTCCGCGGTGCGAAAAGGAGGAGCGGACTCAGCTCGAGGGTGACGTTCCCGCCGTAACCGGAACGGCGGAGCATCTGCAGGAGTTCGGCGAGCGGCAACCGACCCGTACCGGGCAAGCGATGGTCGCGGATCAGTGCATTGGCCAGGACCAGGCGGAAGTTCCGGTCGAGAGCATCGCTCACATGCACGTTGACGAGCCGGGGGCGGCAGCGTCGGAGCGCGCCCGCCAAGTCCCAGCCGAGACTGGCAGCGTGCGCGACATCGAAGACGATCCCGAGATCCCACTCCTCCGTGAACCGCAAGAAGTGGTCCAGAGAGTCGAACGGAACCGGTCGGTCGGCGCGCGAGTGCTGACCGAGCGTCTCCGCAGCGAGCGCGAGTCGTCGGTCGCCTGTTGTCCTGCCCTCCTGGAGCGCGAGGTACCATTCGCGTACCCGCTCCAGCCGCCGCGGTGGGTGGACGACGAGAACCTCGCAGTCAGGCAACGCTCGCGCGAAACGCGCAGAATCGCGCACTTCCTGGCTCGTCGATTCACGGGTGAGATGGAGCACCGCATGGACCGAGCGGATCGGCACCCCTAGTCGCTGGGCCTGCGCGGCGAGTTCCCGCGGATCGCGACGAAGGAGCCGCCGGTCGAGCAGGAGTTCGACGCCGTCCGCTCCTGCTTCCGCGATCAGGCGGAAGCGGTCCTCCAGTCCGAGCCATGGCAGCGAACCGGTGGATACCAGGATGTGCATCGGGGAGGCGACCTTCCTCGTACCTGCCGAGCGTGCAAGACAAGTCTAGCACGCCCAGGGCGGAATCGGTCTCACCCGTTCGTGACGCTCGCCAGGATGGCGCGTTCGACGGCGACCTCGGTCGCTGCTGCGACCTGCAAAATGCGCTCGGCAGTCGTCGGGGCCTCGCGCGCTGCCAGTACGAACACTGCATCGCCGTCGAAGACGGTGTGGGCTGGTCGAATCGTCCGGGCGATGGCGTCGTGCGCGGCGATCGCCATCCGGACGAGCGCATGGTCGTCGAGAGGGAGATCGGTGACCACAGCGACGAGCGTCGTGTTCGG
The DNA here is from genome assembly GCA_026419575.1 of Thermomicrobium sp. Taxonomy (GTDB): domain Bacteria; phylum Chloroflexota; class Chloroflexia; order Thermomicrobiales; family Thermomicrobiaceae; genus Thermomicrobium. Next base: position 14,498 of record JANZZC010000081.1, read on the forward strand.
CTCGCCGGCCGAGGAGAGGCCTGCGGCCTGAAGGATCGTTGCTCGAGTGTCCAGCCAGCTGCCGTCGTCAGCCCGTGTCCCCGCGACGATCCGTCCGTTCGTCGGGTCGACGATATCGCCGATCGCATTGACGATCGCGAGAACGCCGAGAGAGCCGTCACCCAGCGGATGGATCGCTGTGCCGACTCCGGTCGGCGTGGCGAACGGCCGCCCACGGATCTTGCCGACGCTCGTCGCAGCCCCTGCCCCGAAGCGACCGCTGGACCACGCGTCCGGTCGCGCGCGGGCGCAGGCAGCGTATCCGGCTTCCGCGTCGGGGAAGACCGGGTCAGGTTCGCTCAGATCGTAGACCACGGCTGCTGCGACGATCGGGACGGGGACGATTTCGGTCGGGAAGCCTCGGCCGCGTTCGCGCAGCCAGCGGACGACGCCGTCGGCGGCCGAGAGGCCGAATGCGCTCCCACCGGTGAAGAGGAGCGCGTCGAGGTGTCGGACGAGGCACCCTGGGGAGAGCAAGTCGGTTTCACGCGTGCCGGGAGCTCCGCCGCGTACGTCCCGGACCGCCAGAGCGGGGCGTTCGGCCAGGACGACCGTACAGCCGGTTCGACCCGAGGGATGCGTCCAGTGACCGATCGAGAATCCTGGAACGCGCAGCGACGTCACGTCGGCTGCTCCTTCCCGAGTCGTATGGTCAGTCCGGGGTGCGCGAGTTCGATCGGATTGCCGAATTCCCGCATGGCCGTGGCGAGTTCTCGGTGCAGTTCGCCAGCCGCCCAATAGTGGGCGAACACGACTCTCCGGGCATCGGCGAGCGCGGCGAGCCGCCCAGCCTCGCCGATCGTGAGATGCCCCGCGCGCTCGGCCTCGTCGGCCGTATCCGGAAGGGTCGCTTCGACGATCAGAAGGTCGGCGCCGCGGAGAAACGCTACGAGCGTGTCGTCCCAACCGGTGTCGGCGGTATAGGCGAGCGAGGCGAAGGGACTCTCGACGCGAACCGCCCAGCAGGGAATCCAATGCCGCGTCCGGTGGAAGGAGACACGGAGCGGACCGAGATCGAGCGCCTCGTTCGGGTCGTACTCGATCAAGTCGAATGTCTCGGAGAAGAACTGGCCGGATCCGGAAGATTCCTGCGCGATGACCCGCGCGAGGTCCTCGAAGAAGCCCTTCCCGTGCGGGGGGATCCAGACAGGCAGCCGCCGACGGGCGAGACCGGGCGCGTACTTGAGACCGTAGCGGAGCGGAACGAGGTCGAGGAGATGATCCTGGTGCAGGTGGGAAATCACGATACCGTCCAGGCGGTCGAGCCGGAGATGAGCGAGGAGTTCCGGGAGGACCCCCGGTCCGCAATCGATGAGCAGGTTGTAACCGCCGGCGGTGACCAGATACCCGCTGCATCCCTGGCGCGGGTTCGGGCAGGCCGCTGCACCGCCGAGGATCGTCACGTGCATCGCTGCGCTCGTCCTTCCCTCGATTCCCGCCGTGCTCCTGATTCTGCGGTCGGTGGAGTGTCCCGGCGTCGCCTCGTCGCCCAGGGAGGTTTCCCGAAACTGCGACTGCCGCGTGCGTTCCCTGCATGATACTGTACGGGCCGATACTCGGGAGGTGAGTCATGACGTTGCCGTTGAGCGAGTCGGCTCGGTCGCTCCTGCGAATGCGCTATCTTCGGCGCGACGAGCGAGGACAGGTGGTCGAGACCGAAGAGGAGCTCTTCTGGCGCGTCGCGCGAAGCGTCGCAGCAGCGGAGGACGCTTTCCCCAAGGGGCGGAGAAGCGACGAAGTCGCTGAGGCTTTCTACGAACTCATGAGTTCGCTCCGCTTCTTGCCCAACACTCCTGCGCTGATCAACGCCGGTACCGAACTCGGGCAGCTTTTCGCCTGTTTCGTTCTCCCGGTACCGGACTCCCTGGACGGCATCTACGGGGCCGTTCGCGATGCGGCAAAGATTCAGCAGACCGGCGGGGGAACCGGTTTCTCGTTTTCGCACTTGCGGCCGCGCGGGGATCTGGTGCGCTCGACCAAGCGACCGTCGTCCGGTGCCGTGTCCTTCATTCGGATCTTCGACGTGTCGAGCGACGTCATCGCGACCGAGAGCGTACGCGGCGGAGCGAACATGGCGGTGCTCCGGTGCGATCATCCCGATGTCCGCGAGTTCGTCAATGCGAAACGGAATCCTGCGGTCTTCTCGCGCTTCAATTTCTCCGTTCTCGTCACCGACGCCTTTCTCGAAGCTGCCCGCGAGCGACGGGAGGTCGATCTCGTCAACCCACGCACCGGACTCCCGTTCGCCCGAGCGAACGCTGGGGAACTCTTCGACGACATGGTCGATGCTGCCTGGGAGGTCGGTGACCCCGGCCTCTTGTTCTTCGATCGGATCGAACGTGACAACCCGACGCCGGTACTGGGACCGCTCGAAGCGACGAATCCGTGCGGCGAAGTGCCCCTCCTCCCGTGGGAGGCGTGCGTGCTCGGTTCGCTCAATCTCCAAGCGTTCGTGGTCGAGCAGGGTGAGCGCGTGTTCCTGGACGAAGAGGCGCTGCGCGACGCCGCACGGCTCGCTCTCCGCTTTCTCGACGATATGGTGGAAGTCTCACGCTATCCGAAGCGCGAGATCGAAGCGATCTGCCGAGCCAACCGCAAGGTGGGACTCGGCATCATGGGGTTCGCCGATCTGCTTCTGGCCCTGCGGATACCGTACGGCTCGGACGAGTCGATCGCGCTCGCTGATCGCGTAATGGGCATCGTGCAAGGAGCGGCCGTGGAGGCGAGCCGGGAGTTGGCTCGCGAACGCGGACCGTTCCCGAACTTCCCCCTGAGCAGGTACGCCGCGCGTGGCGAACCGCCGCGGCGCAACGCGACCGTGACGACCGTCGCTCCGACCGGCAGTATCTCGATCATCGCCGGCTGCAGCTCCGGTATCGAGCCGCTCTACGCCCTGGCGTACCGACACATCGGCGAGTTCGTCGGCATCGTCGAGCCGCATCCCCTGCTGTTGCGCGAGCTGTCACGCCTCGGGAGGTACGAACCGGAGCTCATCCGCGAGATCGAACTGACGGGGCGGATCGGGCATCGAACCGATCTCCCCGAGTGGCTGCGGCGCTTGTTCCGCGTCGCGACCGAAATTCCCCCGGAGGAGCACCTGCGCGTCCAGGCAGCGATCCAACGGCATGTCGAGAATGCGGTGAGCAAGACGATCAATCTACCGTACGAAGCGACGCGCGACGACGTGCGACGCGCCTTCTTGCTGGCGCACGAGCTCGGCTGCAAGGGAGTGACCGTCTATCGTGAGGGGTCGCCGCGCGGACAGGTCCTGCAGGTTTTGGGGCACTGCCTGAGTTGTATGGGCGAGGATCTCGTTCCCGAGACGCGCACCGCGTACTGACGCGTGTCGACCGACGCACAGGGGTGGGGGACAAGCGCCTGTCCCCCACCCGAACGACGATCGTCACGACCGGACTTGTACGGGGATGCGGCGGCGTTCGGCGGATTCGGCCTTCGGAATCCGGATTTCGAGCACGCCGTGTTGATAGGTCGCTTGGGCCTCGTCCTCGCGAACCGGTGCGGGAAGCGTGATCGCTCGATAGGCACTCCCGACCCGTCGCTCGCGGATGTGCCACTTCCCCTTGGTCTCCTCGCGCTCCTCCCGACTTTCCGCCCGGATGGTCAAAACGCCTTGACGGATTTCCACGGAGATGTCCTCGGGTTTGACCCCGGGGAGCGAGGCGCGGACGATGACCGCGTCATCGGTTTCCTGAACGTCGAGCGGGATACCGAGTTCTTCCTCGCTGCGCCAGCGAGCGAGTTCACCGAACAGGCGATCGAACCGCTCCCGCACAGCTTCGAGTTCGCGCCAAGGATTCCAGGCAGTGATGCTCATCGTGAGACTCCCTCCCTTCGTCATCCGAGGCCGACGGTATCAAGGATACCGCGGCCTCCATCCGGTCGGGAAGATCGGCAACGATCGGGGAACATTGTATCCTCATGGCACAGAACCGGATGGGTACCGGCGGAAGCGACGGAGACGAGGGGAGGGACGAGCGAATGCGAATTCGATATCACGATCTCGGTGTCAGTCAAGACAAGGTGGCGCATGTCGTCGAACGGGAGATCCGAATCCTGGAAAAGAAGCTGGCTGACCTGGATGACGATTTGAAGATGCTCGACATCACGATGGAACACCAGCAGCGGAGCGGAACGTACGTCGCGAAGCTGCACCTCCGCATTCCCGGCCCGGACATCGTCTCGCGCGGCGAGGGACACAATCCTGCGCAGGCATTGCGCGACGCCTTCGCGGATCTCTACGACGAGGTCGAACGGCAAGTCGCCAAGTGGCGCAACGAACCCTTCATCCGGCGCGCCCGTCAGCATCCCAGCTTGGCCAAGCCGCCGGTGTCGCTTCCGGAAGAGACCGAAGAAGAGGGGGAAGCGCCGACTGGAGGCCAGCAATGAGCCTACCGGGATCGATGGACGTCGAGCGCGAGCGGTTGCTCGCGCGTCTACGCCAACATCTGGAGAGCACCCGAGGACCGCAGGAGGAAACGTCCTCCCGTCGTGCGTGGCTGGCTGAACGACTGGTCGAACATTATCGTCCCTTGCGCCGTTTCGTCCGTCGCGAGATCGGTCGCTTCGTCGCCTTCGGCGTGCTTCCCGCGGGCATTCTGGACGACAGCGACGTGACGGACACGGTGCTCGTGCGAGCGCTCCAGCACTGGCAAGAAGCACCGGAGCGTGGGCTCTTCCGATGGCTCCGACGGACCGCTCGTCGCACCGTGCGCCAGTTGGTCGAACAGGAGCGACGGCGGATCGAGCACGAACGCTCCCTGGAAGAGCCGGTCGGGTACCAAGGCGACGAATGGCCCGACCAGGTGGTGCGTCTGATCGACATTCTGGCCGATCCGAAGGCGGAAATCCCGGAGGACGTGGTGCTCGGCGAGGAGACGCAACGGGTGCTGGACGAAGCACTGGATCGCTTGCCGGAAACATGGCGCGAGGTCTTCTTACTCAAAGTCGACGGATGGGACGACGAGCAGATCGCCGTCGCCGAGGGGTTGACCAAGGAACAGGTCGTGCGGATCGTCGAGGCGAGCCGGGCGTTCCTCGCCGATCTGCTCCGCGAGCGTCGACAAGAACTGGAAACTTGACGACGGAAGCCCGAGTGGGGGCGAGATGCATCCGACGACGTACGAGATCGCTCTTTCGACCGATCTATACGAACTGACGATGGCATCGAGTTACCACGCGCTCGGTTGCAGGGGGCGGGCTGTCTTTAGTCTCTTCGTGCGGAAGTTGCCGCCGCATCGTCATTTCCTGGTCGCGGCGGGCATCAACGAGCTCCTCGAGCGCTTGCAGGGACTGGGGTTCGACGAGCGAGCGCTCGCCTATCTACGCACCTTGCCGGTGCTGCGGCCGGAGTTCGTGGAGGCCCTGCGCGATTTTCGCTTCCAGGGCAATGTGTGGGCCGTGCGCGAGGGAACGGTCCTCTTCGCTGAGGAGCCGATCCTCGAGGTCGAGGCGCCGATCGATCAGGCGCAGCTCGTGGAGACACTGGTACTGAACTCGATCCACTTCCCGACGCTCGTCGCGACAAAGGCAGCGCGCTGCGTGCTCGCCGCGCCTGGGAAGACGCTGGTCGACTTCGGACTCCGGCGAACTCCCAGTCTCGATGCGGGGCTGGCCGCTGCCCGTGCGGCTTACCTCGCTGGTTTCGCTGCGACGAGCGACGTGTTGGCGGGCGCCCGCTACGGGATACCGGTCAGCGGAACGGTTGCGCACTCGTTCATCGAATCGTTCCCCAACGAACTCGAGGCTTTCCGCGCCTTCGCCAAGACGTATCCGGGCGATCCGATCCTGCTCATCGATACATACGACACGATCCGCGGTGCGGAGCATGCCGTGATCGTGGCGCGCGAGCTCGCGCGGGAGGGTCGGCGCGTGCGCGCCGTGCGACTCGACAGCGGTGACCTGGTCGAGCTCAGTCGGGCGGTTCGACGGATACTGGACAGTGCCGGCTTCCCGGAGATCCAGATTTTCGCGAGCGGTGGCCTGGATGAGTACGAGCTCGCGGCCCTGGTCGCGGCGGG
>JANZZC010000108.1 GCA_026419575.1 Thermomicrobium sp.
GTGCCAGGCCTGTGTCACGTCTGGTCACGGTACCCTCCGTCGCCTCGGAGCCCTACACCCCCACGATTGTAGCGGTGCGCCGGCTTCGGAGCGACAGCTGGCCCCGATGCCTGTCGCTACTGCCGGCACCTCGGGTGTCACCGTCACCGGCCGGTCTGGTCTGGTCCCGTCCGCGCAGCGTTCCATCGTCCGTCGTGCCGGTCCGACACACCGGAGCCGCGTCGATGCCGACAGCTCGGTACCGCTGTCCGGGCCACGATGCAGGAAAGGGCCATGCGGAGGCTTGCCACCGACCCACCTCCTCTGCTAGAGTGATCTCGATCATGAGCGAGGGCGTTCGGACGCAGGAAAGCGAGGAGAGTGCGAACGAATGCGGATTCTCGTTCGCTCGTCGATCGTCGTAGCGTTCCTCGTCGCGCTGCTCCCGATTCCGCTCCTCCGCGCCGCCGACTACTTCGCGGTCGGCCAGACCGCGGTGGTCGCTGGAACGAACGGTGACGGGCTGAACCTGCGTGCCGGTCCGGGCTACGACCGGACCGTCCTGACCGTGATGCCCGAGGGAGCGAGAGTCCGGATCGTCGGGGGACCCGAGCGCGACGGGTCGGGCAACACCTGGTGGAATCTGAACTGGAACGGACGCACCGGTTGGGCGCTCGCCGACTACCTCCGCCCAGTTGGCGGGAGCGCCTCCACCGGGTCGAGCTTGCAGTTCCGCGCGACGTTCCGGATCTACGCCCATCGTCTCGGGTTGGTCGGCGAACGCACCGCCAATGGCCACGTCATTCAACCGAACGATTTCTTCGTGTCGCTCCCGTGTGCCTGCGCCCTGTCCAGCGCCGGTGGCACGGAGTTCCAGGTTCTCGTCGAGTACCGTGGGCGCAGTCTCGTCCTCCCGGTCTGGGACGTCGGTCCCTGGAACGTCGACGACGACTTCTGGAACCCGCCGGAACGGCGGAAGTGGAAAGGACTGCCGCAAGGTGTCCCCGCGGCGCAGGCGGCCTACTTCGATGGGTACAACGATGGGAAAGACGGCTGGGGACGACAGGTAGGCAGCCCCGCCGGTATGGACATCGCCGACGGCGCCTTCGCTGCCCTGGGGATGACCCAGTCCGACTGGGTCACGGTCACCTTTCTCTGGCTCGTCGGCGATCCACCGACCCCCCTGCCGGCCCTGCCCGCCGGGTACGAGGACGTGCCCACCGTCCGTCCCGGCGAGCGCCCTCCGCTCGATCCCGTACCGGCGAAGAATTCCGACCTCTACGCCTACTTCCCCGAGACCCAGCACAACGTCCCGCAGTTCCTCATGCCCGCATGGCAACGCGGCGGTTGGGAGCGCTACGGACTGCCTTTGAGCGAATTCTTCCGCGAGATCCGGGTCGACGGTTCGGTCCGTTTCGTGCAGTACTTCGAGCGCGCCATCCTCACCTACGATCCGGACACCGGTCGCGTGGAACCGCTGCCGATCGGGTACTACGGCGCGGCCCCGCCGTCGGCCTGGCAGGCCGTCGAACCGTTCCCGGACACCGACGACCGTTGGTTCTTCGAGGAGACCGGGCACTCCCTGAGTCACGGCTTCAAAGCGTACTGGCTCGCCAACGGTGGCCGCGAGGTCTTCGGTTTGCCGATCACCGAGGAATTCCGGGTCGACCTCCCGGACGGCCGCTGGTACGTCGGGCAACTCTTCGAGTACGCACGGCTCGAATGGTGGCCCGATCGGGTCGGACAGCCGGACGAAATCACGCGCGGCCGTCTCGTCGCCGAGCTGATACCGGCGAGCGGCTGGTAGCGACAGCCTCAGCACCGATGGACTCGAGCGATTGCAGGGATCGGTCGATCGATATAGACTGAGAAGGCTCTCGTTCGCCGCGGGCCCCACGGAGCCGACCAGACCCATCTCCTCGGCGAGACGCCAAGACGGTGTCCGGACGAGCGAATCCGCGGAAGAGCACTGTTCCGTTCTCGATCATCGCTCGACGACGGAGCAACCGATGCGCCGTTTCGTCGTCATCGTTATGGTCGCCAGCGCGTGCGGGATCGCGCTGTGGAGCTTCGCGGATCTCGACACGATCCGCGAGACGCTCGACCGGCTGACGCCCGATGTCCTCGTCGCGCTCTTCCTGCTGTTGGCAGCCAACGAACTGCTCAAGGGGCTCCGCTGGGCGTGGTATCTCCGGGCAGCCCAACTCCCCATCCGAACGATCGATGGCCTGACGAGCTACCTCGCTGCCCAGGCTGCCAGCGCGCTACCGGGCGGTGCCCTGCTCTCGGCTCGTCTGGCGGAGGAGCACGGTGCGGGACGTGTCCGGCTCCGCCACACGACACCGCCGCTCGTCGCTCAGGGATTCGGGGATCTCCTCGCGGTTTCGCTCCTCGCCGTGACCGGTATCCTGCTGACCGGGCAAGGCCCCCTCCAGCTTCTCGCACCGTTCGCTGGAACGACCGTCGCCGTCGTGCTCATCGCTGCCGTGCGCAGCGAGCGACTCGGTCAATGGGTCGTCGGGCTGCTCCGACGGTCGCGGAGGATGCGCCACTTTCTCCCGGTCGAGGAAGACGCCAGGAAAACCTTGCGCACCCTCTGCCGACCCCACGCACTCCTCCCTGGCATCGTCGCGAGCATCGGCTCCTCGCTCATCGCGGCCGCGATCCTCGTGTCGCTCGCCGGAGCCTTGACGCTCCCTGGGCTGGCGCTCCGAGAAGCGCTCTACGTGCACTCGCTCACGATGCTGGCGCATTTCCTGCTCCCGATTCCCAACGGCTTCGGGACGAACGAACTCAGCCTCGTCGGCCTCTTGAACATCGTCGGCATCGGTTTCGGTCGGGCGACCGCGATCGCGGTGGTCTATCGGACGATCGGGCTCGGTTTCCGCACGCTGATCGGCCTCCTCGTGCTGATCGGACGCTACCATCACCTCTTGGCCGAGCTGCATCGGCAGCCAGCGCCGCAGCGAGACCCCCTGTTCCCCATGGAACTAGCGATCGAGGAACGCGAGTGAGGTGGAAGGGCGGCTCCGGCCTCCCTCCTGGTGCACCGACCGGGCATGCTACGCTCGGTGCACGACTCACGCGGGGTGCGCCGAGCGATGCGACCCTTGATCGCGGTGCTGCACGAACGATCCCGGGCTGCCCTCGCCAATGCGGCGCGCTATTGGGAACTCCCGAGCTCCGGGGACCCCGCCGAACTGATCGGCCTCCTCTATCCGGTGCTGACCGACGCCTGGCAACTCGCGCTCGGCATCGAGCGGGTTGGCGAGCAGGCGCTTCCCGTTCTGACGGTGCTGGCGCAGCACCGGAGTTCCCTGCCACCGTCGCAGGTCGGGGCCGCGATCAGGGGTGACGAGGGACTGACGCTGCGCGTCCTCCGGCAACTCTACGTCGCGGGCATCGTCGCCTCCGAATCCTCGCCGGAAGGCCCACGTGTCTACCTGCCCAACGAACTCATCCGTCTGGTACTCCGGCTCGTGCGGGAACGGGAGCAGCCCCTCGCTCCCGACGCACCGCTCGACGCGCTGCTCGAACGACTCTCCGATCACGAACTCCTCGAGAGCGCTGAGCTCTACGGGATGCGCGTCGTCCCCGCAGTCACCACGCGACAGGAAGCGAGTTCGTTCCTCCTCGAGCGCTTGCAACGGCCGGAAACGCTGGCCAAGGCACGCGCAGCGCTCGCCCCAGCGGCGCTGTCGCTCTTCGATGCGCTCCGGCAGGCAGGTGGGCCGCTGGCCGTCGCGGAAGCCCAGTCCCGCTTCGGGAAATCCTTCGGCGAGTTCCGCATGGTCGTGAGCGAACTGGCTCGCTGGGGACTCGTCTGGAGGAGCACGACTCAGGGACGGCTCGCCCTGCTGGTCCCCTCGGTCTTCGCGAGGGACACCGACTCGACCCGAACCATCCGATCGATCGGGCGAGCCGAACCCTACGAGACGATCTCCCCCCTCGCTCCTCTCGTCGACCTCGTGCTGCTCGCGGCGCAGGCACTCGCGCGCGACCTCGAAGCGACGCTCCCCTCCGGGGCAGCGGACGAGACGCTGCCGACCGGCGGACGATGGTTCCGGGACGATCCGGTGACGCGCCCAGTCTATCTCGACTTCTTGCGACGGTGCGCTCGCTCGCTCGGCCTCCTCCGGAGCGACGGCGGGCTCGACCGCACCCGGCTCCGCAGCTGGCTACGCCTCTCCTTCCCCGAACAGGCGCGCCGCGTGCTTCGCGCGTGGCTTTCGGTCCCCGAACCGGAGGAGCGTCGGACGAGGAACCAGCTCGTGCAGACGCTCCGGGAACTCGAGCCGCTTGCGTGGTACGCCGCGGACGCGCTCGTCGGCTCCGGTTCCCCCGAAGCCGAACGCACCGGCCAGCGCCTCCTCCGTGAACTCGCCTGGCTCGCGGTGGTGGCGCTCGGGCAGACTCCGGGTGGCGTCTCCGCGGTCCAGCTGACGCTGTGGGGAAGCTGGCTCCTCGGGCGCACCTCGGACGTCCCGGTCCCCTCGCTCAGCGTCGGTTTCCGACTCGTCGGCCGAGGAAGCTTCGCGATACCGCACGCGACGCCGTCGACGGTCTGGTTGGCGGCTCTTCTGGGGGATGTCGAGCCGGCCGGTTCGACCCTCGTCTCCCATGTGTCCGCCGAGAGCGTCGCGCGCTACGTCCGCTACCTGACGACCCTCGAGGCAGGACCGAGGTCGCCCGAGAGCCTCGCCCGCGCGGTCCTGGACGAACTGGAGCGCGGCGCCGGTACGGAACTCCCGCCGGAATGGCGCGATGCGCTCCTCAGGCTGTTCACGCAGAGCCGGCCCGCCGTGGTCCGCCCGGCGCTGGTGCTCGACTTCGCGAACGCCGAGGACCGCGAGCGAGCTCGGGCAGCGCTCCGCCCGGCCGGATGGGAGACCGCACCGCTCGGGACCCACCAACTCCTCGTCTGGGAGCCCGACCCCAAACGCCGCGCACGCCTCCTCGCGACGCTCCGCCGGGCCGGCTTCATCGCGAGCTGGGCCGGCGCTCACCCGCGAAGAACGAAGCAGTCGGCCCCGTCGTCGGACCGGCAGCGCTGATGCCCCGGTCAGCGTCGTTCGGAGGCTCGTTCGTTGGCCGCTCGTTCAGCCCGGATGAAGACGAGCGCCTGCGCGACCGCCGCAGCCGGATCGCCAGCGACCACATTGGCGAGCGTCCGTCCCTGCTCGTCGAAAGCGACGCAGGCGAACTCGCTGTTGCTAAAGTCCAGCACGAACGCAGCCGTTTCGGCACGGAGTTCGGCGAGCAGCCGCTCCAAGCGCGGGACGAGAATCTCGTCGTCCGGTACCGGTTGCCGTTCCGTCGCGAGCCGCGGCGACCGCGCCCCGCTTTCCCGGGGCAGGAGCCAATCACCCGGTTCGGCGACCCGCGAAGTGGCGAGCCACCGACCGAAACGCTCGCAGATCGAGAGATACGCGTCGCTGGGACTCGACACTGTCAACCTCCTGGTCCTGGGGGTCTAGGCCGCTCGCGAGAGCGGTCGATTTCACCCTTGACACAGGATGCCTCGGCGAGCATCCTACGAGTGGTTGTGAAGGCGCTCACAGATCGAGCGCCCGGCACCGGCGAGCCCTGGAGCTCCGACCCACGGCGTCAGGGCTCGCGTCTCAGGAAGGGATGGGCCGAGCTTCCCGCTCGGGTACGTGGAGGAGTGAAGATGACGCCAGCGGTGGTGACCCCCGAACAGTGGGAGCGGATTCACCAGACGCTCGTCTGGTTCTGGGCCTTCCTCGGCTGCGTCGTCGCCTTCGCTGCCAACATGCTCGTCGCCTACGCCATCATCCCGTCGCTCGTCTCCACGCGCGATCTCCCGGCCAAGGTCGCGGCGATCCGCCCGATCCTGTTCGCGCTCGCTGCGATTTTCCTCCTCGCCGCGCTCTTCGCTTTCGTCAACATCGTGAACGGTATCCAGGTGCTGTACGAGATCTGGCCGCGTCGCTGGATCTAGCCAGCGGAACCGCGAGGGTCGTACGGTCGGAGAGGGAGAGGAACGGAGCCCGGGGATGCGATACGTGCGCGTGCTCTTGTTCGTGCTCGTCGTGCTCGTCATCATGGCGGTTCCGCTCGCGCTGGTCCTGGCGCGCAGCTATTTCCTCGCGCCGACGGCCCAGCCGGTGAAGGCGCAACCGATCCAGTTCCCGCACCAAGTCCACGTGCAGGCGATCGGCCTCGATTGCACCTTCTGTCACCGCAACGCCACGACGTCGGCGCAAGCGACGCTCCCACCGATCGAACTCTGCATGCAGTGCCACAAGGTCATCCCGACGCAAGGTCGCCCTGAACTCGAAAAGCTGGTCGCCGCATTCGAACAGAACCAGCCGATCCTCTGGAACAAGGTCCATCAGATTCCCGACCACACGCACTTCGTCCACTCCGTGCACTTGAGCTTCGGTTTCCAGTGCTCGACCTGCCACGGCGATGTCGGCGCGATGGGCAAGCCGGGTGTCCAGCAGGTGCGTGACCTGCGGATGGGTGACTGCATCACCTGCCACCAGCAGAACGGGGCACGCACCGATTGCTCGGTCTGCCACTACTAGCCCGGAATGACCCGCGGATGGATGTGGGGAGGCGGACGTTGGAGAAGGGCATGCGTCGGCGAGACTTCCTCAAGGTAGCGGCGACGTCGGCGACCGGTGCCGTACTCTTCGCGGGGTGCGGTCGGATCGGCGACGGCGTCCCCGAAACCGAGTTCAAGATCGCGCAGCCGGTCCATACACCGAACGATTGGGTTTACGGCCGCGACGCCTGGTTCGCAACGGCGGCACCGCCGGAGCAGGGCGGTTACGGTCTCATCGTCCGGGTCTTCGAGGGCCGAGCGAAGAAGGTCGACGGCAACCCCGATTTTCCGGGAGTCCTCGGCAAGAGCGATGCCCGGGCCCAAGCGCTCGTCCAGGAGCTCTATCACCCCGATCGCATCACCGGCCCTCAGCGCGCCTCGACCCGCGGAGGGCAAGTGCAGAGCATCTCTTGGGACGACGCGCTCCAGGAGGTCGTCGGTATCCTGCGCGAGGCCGGCGGCGAGCGTGCGGTCCTCATCACCGGCCGTCCGTCCAGTTCGCAGGCCGCGATCATCGCGGCGTTCCGTCAGGCCACCGGTATCCGCCATGCGATCCTCGAGCCGGACGAGTTCGTGGCGCTGCGGACCGCGATGCGCCGCCTCTTCGGAACCAGCATGCTCCCGATTCCGGACCTCGCCAATGCCGCGTTCCTCTTGAACTTCAGCGCCGAGTTTCTGCACGGCTGGATCGCGCCCGTAGCGCTCGCCCGAGCCTACGGCGCGTTCCGCCAGGGACACTCCGGGCACCGCGGGCTTTACTACCACGTCGGTCCGCGTCTCTCGGCGACTGCAGCCAATGCCGACCGGTGGTTCCCGATCGTGCCGGGGAGCGAAGGGCTCGTCGCGTTAGGCATCGCCAACGTCCTCCTGACGGAGGGGAAGCTGCCGGCCGAGCGGTTCCAACCCTACCTCGCTGCCCTCGGCCTCGACGCAGCGCGCCTCACCAGTGACTACACGCCGGAGCGCGTCGCCGAGGCCAGTGGACTCGGCGCTGAGCAGATTCGTGAACTCGCCCACGCGCTGATCGAGCACCAGCCGGCCGTGGTCATCGCCGGCACGAACGCTGCCGCGACGACGAACGGCCTCTTCAACCTCGTCGCGGCGTTCGGCCTGAACCTCGTCCTCGGCACCGTCGACCAGCCGGGCGGTTTGCTCCTCAATCCGGAACCGGTCCTCCCCGAACTCCGCGTCCCCGACGATGCGATCCTGAACCAGCAACAGTGGGCGCAGCTTGTCGAGCAAATCCGCTCGGGCTCGGTCAGCACGGTACTCGTGCACCGGGCGAATCCGGTGTACAGCCTGCCGGCGACGCTCGGGGTCGCCGACGCGCTGCGGGCGGCCCAGCACGTCGTGAGCTTCAGCCCGTTCTTCGACGAGACGACGCTGCTGGCTGACCTGGTCCTGCCCGATCTCGTCTGGCTGGAACAGTGGGGGCTCCAGGTTCCGGATCCCGGTCCGGGATACGCGGCGGTCGCCATCCAGCAGCCGGTCGTGCAACCGTTCGCCGACGGGCGAGCCTTCGGTGACGTCCTCATCCAACTCGCCCAGCAACTCGGGAAGCCCCTCCCCTGGGCATCGCAGGAGGAAGCGACCAAGACGCTCGCCCTCGGGCTGCGGCAAGTGAGCGGTGGGAACATCCGAGCCGGGAACGACAGCGAGTTCCTCGTCACCCTGCAGGCGCAGGGCGGCTGGTGGAGCGAAGGAACGCGCGGGCAAGCTGGGACGCCAGCGACGGCGATCGTGCAGCCCCGCGATCCGGAGTTCGCCGGGGATGCCGGGCAGTACCCGCTGCTTCTCCTTCCGTATCCTTCGCCGGCGATCGGCTACGGCGAGTTCGCGCACCTGCCCTGGCTCCAGGCGCTGCCCGAGCCGATCAGCACCAACGTGTGGCAGACCTGGATAGAGGTCGGGCAACGAACGGCTGACGAACTCGGGCTCACCACCGGAGACGTCGTCCGCGTGTCGACACCGCAAGGCACGGTGGAACTCCCGGTCTACGTCAACCCGGCCGGTCAACCCGGTATCGTCGCCATCCCGTTCGGGCAGGGGCATACGGCCTTCGGGCGCTACGCCGAGGGACGTGGACTCAATCCGCTGGCGATCGTCGCCCCGCAGTCCGATCCCGACGCCGGGACACTGGCCTGGTGCGCGACCCGCTGCCGGCTGGAGAAGACGGGGCGGCGTACGCGTTTGGCGCGGTTCGAGGGAATGGTGCCGGCCTTCCAGCTCGAAGAATTCCCGATCGTACGCGTCATGCCACCCTCGGCATGAACGAGAAGAGGGAAAAGGACGGGGAGCATGCCACGCTGGGGAATGGTCATCGACCTCGATCGGTGCATCGGCTGCGGCGCCTGCGTCGTCGCCTGCCAGGCCGAGAACAACGTGCCGATCAACACCGAGGACGTCTACCACCAACGCCGGGCGATCGCCTGGATCCGTCTGGAACGGTACTGGGAGGGAGAGTTCCCCAACATCAAAGCCCGCTACATCCCGGTGCCCTGCATGCAGTGCACGAACGCCCCCTGCGAACCGGTCTGCCCGGTCTACGCCACCTACCACACCAACGAGGGCATCAACATGCAGGTGTACAACCGCTGCATCGGCACGCGGTACTGCGCCGTGAACTGCCACTGGCATGTCCGCTTCTTCAACTTCTGGGAGCCGAAGTGGCCGGACTCGCTCAAGAACCAGCTGAATCCCGACGTCACGGTACGCAGCCGCGGCGTCATGGAGAAGTGCAACTTCTGCGTCCACCGCATCGTCAAAGCCGAGCAGAAGGCGAAGGTGGAGAAGCGGGAGCTCCGCACGGACGAAGTGACGACCGCCTGTGCACAGGCCTGTCCGACGAACGCGATCGTCTTCGGTGACCTCGACGACCCGAACAGCGCGGTGAGCAAGCTGCTCGCCCAGGCCGAGCACGAGGGACGAGTCTACCGGCTCCTCGAGGACCTCGGTACCGACCCGAAGGTCTATTACCTCAAGAAGGTCGATATCGAAGCTGCCGCCGAGCCGGCCGCGGCGCACTGAGTATGGGCATGGAAGCGGGGTGAGGGCACAAATGGCGACACACGGTCACGCGCACGGACACGAACTGCAACGCACGTGGGAACTCGCACCCTCCGACGTCGTGCACAGCGCCCTGCGGTGGATCCGTTCGCTCGGCGCCGGGCGCCGGACGCCGATGCTCGTCGGCGTCGTGCTCTTCGTCCTCGGTGTGGTGGCGATCCTCGCGTTCCCCCTCCGCCAGGGATTCGCCGATCGCCAAGCCTGGACCTACGTCGCGGTCGCTTTCCTCTACCTCATGTCGACCGCCGCCGCGGCACCGGCCCTTTCGACCGCGTTGCGCGTCGCGCGGAGCCACTGGCGACGGCCGGTCAACCGTGCTTCGGAAATCTGGGCGGTGACACTCATCATCCCGTTCCTGCTGTACCTCTTGCTTCTTCCTACCTTCCCTGGAACGGAGGATCGTCTCTCGATCTGGTTCGGCTGGCCCCTCTCGCCGTGGCTCTGGGGTGCCCTGCTGATGCTCGCTCTGACCGGCACCGGGTACCTGTTCGCCTGGTTCAGCAGTTTGCCGGACCTGGCGATCGTTCGTGACCACGGGTCCCCAGCGCAGCGAGGGCTGGCTGCATGGCTCAGCCGCGGCTGGATCGGTTCGCATCGCCAGTGGCGGATGTACGAGAAGGTCGTCAACAATATCGGTGTTCTCTACGTCCTCGTCTACGTGCCCGTCATGACCGTTCTCGCCTCCGACTTCATCATCGCCCTCATTCCCGGCTACTTCACGGCGGTCTTCCCGGCGTATTTCACGATCACCTCGTTCCAGGCCGGAATCGCCCTGACGATCGTTACCATGGCCGTTCTCCGGCGTTGGGGCGGCCAGGCCGATTATTTGGGGCGTGAGCAGTTCTGGGCGCTCGGCAAACTGCTCCTCGCGTTCTCGCTCCTCTGGTTCTACTTCTGGTGGTCGGAATTCATCATCTTTTGGTACGGCCGTACCCCCCGCGAAATCAACGTCCTCAAGCTCCTCGTGGGAGAGACCTATCGCTGGCCCTTCATCCTCTCCTTCGCGATGAATTTCGCCCTGCCGCTCCTCATCCTCATGTGGAATCCGATCCGGCGCAGCATCGCCGGGCCGACCGTCGTCGCTTGCATCGTCCTGGTAGGGAACCTCATCGATCGCATCCGTCTCACCTCGGCCGCTTTCTCGCAACCCGACAGCGCGCTCTTGGGACACGCCCATGAACTGCACGAGGTGCCGGCAGCCTACGTCCCGGGCCTCAGCGATCTCCTCATCCTGGTCGGGATGATCGCCGGTGCCCTCACCCTCGTCCTGTGGGCCACGCGCTATCTTCCGTTCCCCTCGGTCGCCGAGGTCGTCGGTGGCCTCTGGTTGCGGTCGCACAAGCCGTTCAAGCACGCGCGGTTGATCGTCATCGGGAAGCCGGAGTGAGTCTCGTCGGCACAGGAAACAGGAGAGCGAGGCTGGGGGACAACGATGCAAGAGCGACACCGGCTCGGTGAAGAGGAAATCACGCGAGAGCTCTTCCGCCCCTTGGTGACCACCACCCCGATGATGTGGGTCGGTTTCATCGGCCTGGGCGCGGTCCTCGCGATCTTCGTCTTCGCGGTCAGCTGGATGTTCTACTGGGGCCTCGGCGTGACGGGGCTCCAGCGCCCCAACATGTGGGGCTTCATGATCGTCAACTTCGTGTTCTGGATCGGTATCAGTCACGCGGGGGTGATGATCTCCGCGATCCTGCGCCTCACCCAGGCCGAGTGGCGGCGCCCGGTCACGCGAGCGGCTGAAGTGATGACGATCTTCAGCTTGATGACCGCCATGCTCCACCCGGTCATCCACACCGGTCGACCGTGGCGCACCCTCTATTGGGTCTTCCCGTACGACTTCTGGCGCAATCTCTGGCCGGACGTGCGCGGCCCACTCGTCTGGGACCCGAGCGCGATCCTCACCTACCTCACCGGTAGTACGCTTTTCCTCTACACGACGATGATTCCCGACATGGCGCTCGCGCGCGACCGGACGACCGGCTGGCGGCGCGTCCTCTACACGATCCTCGCGCTCGGCTGGCGCGGGAACGAGCGCCAGTGGAAGATGCAGACGATCGCTGGATTCCTTCTGTCCGGTCTCATTCTCCCGGTCTTCGTTTCGGTCCACTCGATCGTGTCCTGGGACTTCGCGGTTTCGCTCGTGCCGACCTGGCATGCGACGGTGTTCGCGCCGTACTTCGTCATCGGCGCCATTCACTCGGGAGTTTCCGCGGTCGTCACGCTGATGGCGTTGATGCGCTGGCTCTTCCGCTTTGATCACTACATTCGGCTCGAACACTTCGATGCGATCGGTCGGTTGCTCATCGCGGTCGGTACGGGCTGGCTCTGGTTCTTCCTGCTCGACATCTTCTTCGCCATCTATCCGCAGGAGGCCCGCGAACTCGAGATCATGCAGTTCCGTTTGTTCCAGTGGCCCTTCAACGTGCTGACAGCGCTCATCTTCATCTTCGGGTACTTCATCCCCGTGCCGATCTGGATCTTCCAGCGGTTCCGCCGCAACGTGAAGATCATGTTCTGGACCTCGATCCTCGTGAACGTCGGGATGTGGGCCGAACGGTACTGGCTGATCAAGCCGGGGCTCATGCGCAAGTACGAGTTGACCTTCGACTGGAACTGGTACCGGCCCTCGATCGTGGAAGTCAGCATCGTGCTCGGGTCGTTCGCGCTGGTCGGCTTCCTGCTGCTGGTCTTCTCCAAGATCTTCCCGCCGATCTCCGTGTGGGAGGAGAAGGAGGGTCAGCACTTCGCCCAACAGCTGCAGGTCGGTAAGCGGGTCGTCAACGCGATCGTGCGCGAGTTCTAGGCGGACGGGCAGGCAAGGGAAAGCGAGGCGGACATGGCTATTCGTGAAGTCCTCGGTCTCTACCGCGACCTGGATTCGGCGGTCGCTGCGGCGGATGCCCTGCGCGAAGCCGGATTCAGCCGCAGCGAGTTCGAAGTCCTGTCGAACGCCCCCTATCCAGAGGGAACGTTCGGCGAGGAATCGGGCATTCACCGGCTGTTCGTCTTCCCGCTGATCGGCGCGGCCTGCGGTTTCGCCGCCGGCCTGCTCATCACCGGTGGCACGCAGCTCTCCTTCCCGCTCCTCACCGGCGGTAAGCCGCTCCTCTCGATCCCGCCCATGATCATCATCATGTACGAGGGCACGATGCTCGGTGCGCTCATCTTCACGGTCCTCGGCGTTCTCTTCGAGTCGCGCCTCCCCTGGATCGGTCGCGCGCTCTACGACCCACGGATCACGCAGGGCTACATCGGTATCCTGGTGCGGACCGCACCGGAGCGAGAGGCGAAGGCGATCGAGGCGTTGCGCAAGGCCAATCCGGAGGACATCCTCACCGAGAACGGCAACGTCGGCAAGCAGCCGGCGCGCAGCTAGCGTGGCAGAGAGAGGGACAGGGACGATGGGTCGGTACCGCAGAGACCTACGACAGGTGCGCCGCCTCGTTCTCGGTCTGCTCGCCGGGACGGCGCTCGCGGTCCTCGGGAGCGCCTGCGTCTCGACGAATACCTATCCGATCGACTTCTTCAGCGAGATGCATTACCAGAAGTCGTTCCGCTCCCAGGAGCCGCCGCGCTTGGACATCCCGGCCGGTGTGGTACCGATCACCGGCGGCGAGCCGCAGTACACGCTCGAACAGGCGCGCGACCTGCAGAATCCGCTGGCCAACGACCCGCAGGCCGCCGCGCGCGGTCAACAGCTCTACCAGGTCAACTGTGTCCAGTGTCACGGTCCACAGGGCGACGGCAAGGGTCCGATGGCGGCCTTCTGGGGACTCACGCAAGGAGCGGTGCCTCCGGCGAATCTCAAGGACCCGGCGATCGTCGCCCGCACCGACGGCGAACTCTACTGGATCCTGACGAACGGATACACCTCGCCGCAGAACCAGGCACAGTTTCCTGACGGGCTCACCAACATGCCGGCGTTCGGCAAGCTGCTCACTCCCGAGCAGCGCTGGGAGCTCGTCGCGTACATCCGCCAGCTGCAACAGCAGCCCTAACGCGGCCGTCGACGAACGCACCTCCGCGCCCTGCCCGGTCCGGTCGGACCGGGCAGGATGTCTTGACCAGCAGTAGTGTGGCGGCCTCGCCCGTCCGAGGAGATCGGGCGCGGCGCTCGTACTCGGCGGTCCCCAGCACCCTCCATCGACCTCGGTCGGCAGTGGCAGGGCCACTGCTCGGCGACGAACGAAGACTCGTCGGCTCCGTCGCTCGCAACGAGCTCCTTCCAGAGTCTCCACCTGACGCAGCAGCCGACTCATACTGACGTCAGCTGCGCGCCTCCTCGGCCAGCGGTGCTTGCACACGGGTACGAGCGCCGCCGTGGAGCCCCGGCATCTCTCCGAAGTACTTCGTCGCTGCCGAGGATTCCCTACCACTCGCTCGGCGAGGGCATCGACACCGGCAGCAGCGCACCACGCCGACCCCTCGTGCGTCGGACTCCCTTGCTCGCGTGGATCGGGAGCCGGGGCGCGACCATGCCTCGCGCACCGCCGTGCGGGGCACGGAGCCATCCATACGCCGGTCTTCCCCCACGCGAAGGCATCGCCCTTGCACGCGAGCACCGGTTCTGAGACGATACGGGCGAGACGTTCGCGAGGAACGGTGGGACGGGGGAAGCAGATGGTGGCGAACGAGGTCTACGACGCGATCGTCATCGGCGCCGGTCACAACGGTCTCATCGCCGCTGGGTACTTGGCCCGCGCGGGAAAGCGCGTGCTGGTGCTCGAGCGTCGCCACATCATCGGCGGGGCAACGGTCACCGAAGAACTCTTCCCGGGGTACCGACTCTCCACCTGCTCGTACGTGTGCAGTCTCCTGCTGCCCGAGGTGGTAGAGGATCTGCAGCTCACCCGGTACGGCTACGCGGTCCGACCGTTCGACCCGCAGTACTTCGTACCGTTTCCCGACGGACGCTACCTGATGGTCTTCCTCGACCAACGCCGCACGCGCGAGGAACTCGCCAAGTTCTCCCGCCGCGATGCCGAGCGCTGGGACGACTACTGGGCGATGTGGAACCGGATCATCGGACGGTTCCGCCCGTTGCTCCTCCGCCCAGCTCCGTCGCTTGCCGAGCTGGAACAAGCCTTTTCCGGCCCGCAGGGTCGCGACGACCTGCGCACGCTCCTCTTCCGCAGTATCGCCGAGGTACTCGACAGCTTCTTCGAAAGCGAGTACATCAAGGCCCCGCTCTGCACCGGTGGCGTCATCGGCGTGAATCTCGGGCCGCGCTCCGCGGGGTCGGCGTACGTCAAACTGCATCACCTACTCGGGAACCTCGACGGCCACCAGGGCGCCTGGGGGTTCGTCCGGGGTGGTATGGGGAGCATCGCCGAGGCTCTCGCCGGCTTCTGTCGCGATCACGGCGTGACGATCCTGACCGACGCCGAAGTCGCGGAAATCGACGTCTCCGACGGGGCAGCACGCGCTGTCCGACTCGTCGACGGCCGGCGGTTCGCTGCTCGGGCTATCCTATCGAACGCCGATCCGCAGCGGACGTTCCTCCGCATGGTGCCAGCGACCGCGCTCTCGCCCTCGTTCCGGGAGGCGATCGCACGTCTGAGGGTCAAAGGATCGGTCGTCAAGATCTTGCTCGGGCTCAACCAGTTGCCCGACTTCCGCTGCTATCCCGGCACGTCGATCGGACCGCAGCATACCGGTGGCATCGTGATCAATCCATCGATCGACTATCTGGAGCGAGCCTGGGAAGACTGCAAGCACGGGCGCCCCTCGGCCCGCCCCTTCATGGACTGCTACATCCAGTCCGCGACCGAGGACGGGCTCGCGCCGGCCGGGAAGCACGTGCTCTCCCTCTACGTCCAGTACGCACCCTACGACTTGGCCGAGGGCACCTGGGAAGAGCGGAAAGAAGAGATCGGCCGGAACATCATCGATACGTTCGCCGAGTACGCTCCGAACATCTGGGACGCGATCGAGCATATGCTCGTGCTCGGGCCGCGCGATATCGAGGAGACGATCGGCATCACCGGCGGCAACATCTTCCACGGCGAGATCACGCCCGACCAGATGTTCCTCGGTCGTCCGACGCCCGACTTCTCCGGTTACGAGTCGCCCATCGAGCGACTCTACCTCTGCGGATCGGGCGCCTGGCCGGGCGGCGCCGTCTTCGGTGCCCCCGGTCGGAACTGCGCGCTACAGGTGCTCGCCGACCTGGAGAGGCGACGCGACTGAGGCGAGGAACGCTGCTCAGTCGGCGACTGCCGGAATCAGCTCCTCGGCGATGAGCCGCGCGGCATCGGTGTCGTCGAGGTCGAAGGTCTGCAGCATGACACGCTGCACGCCGATGGCAGCCCGCGCCCGGATCTGCTCGGCGACCTCCTCGACCGTGCCGACCAACCAGGAACGACGTCTCGCTTCGGCGATGACCTCGTCGGCACTCGCCTGCTGCCAGTGCGGAAACCAGCGCTTGATCCGCTCGGCGCGCTCGCGCACCTCGTCGGCGGTCCGGCCGAGGATGTGGGCGACCATCCATGACCGGATGATGGCGTCCGGATCGCGTCCGACTTCCCGGCAGCGCTCGGCGAGTATCGCGATCTTGTGTCGGTGTTCCTCGAGGTCGACGTTGGTGACGTTCCACTCCGCGGCGTAGCGAGCCGCCAGTCGGAGCGTCCGCTGTTCTCCTCGTCCACCGATCACGATCGGCACGCCGGTATCGCGCAGCGGGCGGGGCCGCAGGATCGCGTCGTGCAGCTGGTAGTAACGCCCCACGAACGAGACTTTCTCCCCGGACCAAAGGAGACGGATCACCTCGAGCGCCTCCTCGAGACGATCCATCCGTTCCCGGACGGAAAGCAGCGGGAAACCGAACGCGCGATGTTCGCGTTCGTACCAGCCCGCCCCGACTCCCAGGACGAAGCGACCTCCGGACAGGCGATCGAGCGCGACCGCGTTCTGCGCCAGTTCCACCGGGTGCCGAAAGCTCACCGGCGAGACGAGCGGGCCGAAGGTGATATGGGTCGTCTTCAGCGCGACCGCCGTCAGCGAGGGCCACAGCGCGAGAGTCGCCCGCTCTACCACGCCGATGACCGAGAACAAGTGGTCCGAGCGCCAGAGCGAGTCGAAGCCGAGCCACTCCGCCAGTTCCGTGAGACGGAGCCACCGCTCCCAAGTGACGTCCTCTTGGCCCTCGATCATCACAGCGATCCGCATCCTACCCCTCCCGTCCGCTCCGCCCTCGCTCCCCGATGCACCGTCACGTCCTCGAACGACGCACTCCCGGAAGCACCTCCGAAGCGATCAGCTCGAGCCCCTCGAGGTCGTCGAGATCGAACATGTGCAGCATGATACGGTCGACCCCGAGCTCCGCCCAGGTACGGATCTGCGCCACGATGTCGGCAGGTGTGCCCACGAGCATCCAGCGACGCCGTGACTCCTCCAGCAGGCTGTCCGGATCGACTCGGGCCGGATCCATCTCCCGCCACTGCGCCATCCGGAGCGCCCTCGCTCGGAGCTCGTCGCGCGTCCGCCCGACCAGATACGTCACCATCAACGTTCGCCGGATGGACCGTGGATCGCGACCGATTTCCCTGCAGTACTCCGCCAACAAGGCGTTCTTGCGCGCGAACCCCTCCGGATCGACGAACCCAGGATTCCACTCGTCCGCGAACTCGGCGACGAGACGGAGCGTCTTGCGTTCGCCCCCGCCGCCGATGAGGATCGGTACCCCCTCCAGACGGAGCGGACGCGGGCGCAATACCGCCTCCTCCAGGTGGAAGAATCGACCACGATGACTGACCGGCTCGCCCTGCCACAGGCGCCGGATCACGTGCACGGCCTCGCGCAGCCGCTCGATCCGCTCACCCGGCGGTGGCAGGACGAAGCCGAACGCGTCGTGCTCTCGCTGCTGCCAGCCGGCACCGATCCCGAGAATGTATCGCCCACCGGAGAGGTGGTCGAGCGCTACCGCGTTCTGCGCGAGCTCGACGGGGTGACGATAGGTCGTCGGCGACACGAGTTGTCCGATCTGCAGACGGTTCGTGCGGAGCGCCGCTGCGGTCAAGGCCGGCCACATCGCCAGCGACTGTTTGACCGCTCCCGGGATCACTGTCCACAGGTGGTCCGAGGTCCAAATCGATTCGAAACCCGCTCGCTCGGCGAAATCGACGACACGCAACCAACCCTCCCAGGTGACGTCCTCCTGGATCGCCACCATCACCCCGAGTTGCATACCGTTACCGAATCCTTCCCCTGCTGCGTCAGCTGCCCGTCCGCGGTGGCCTGACCGTGTCGCCGCCTTCTCAGGCCGACGTTCCCGACGAACCCCGCGCGACGCGCGGCATCACCTTCTCGGCCAGCAGTTCGATCTGCTGCGTGTCGTCCAGGTCGAGCGTCTGCATCATGACGAGGTCGACGCCCAAAGACTCCCAGCGTCGCAACTGTTCGACGATCTCGTCCGGCCGACCGACGAACCACCAGCGCCGACGGAGCTCGGCCAGGAACTCCTCCGGCTCGAGCCGTCGCGTGAAGTAGAGCGGCTGCTCACCGGTGAGGTAGTCCTGCAGGCGCGCTGCCCGCCGCCGCAGCTCCGCCTCGCTCTCGCCGATCACGTAGCCGGCCATGAGCGTCCGCCGGATCGAACCCGGGTCGCGTCCGATCGCCGCGCAGTACGCACGCAAGCGCTCGTCCTTCCGCCGGAATCCGTCCGGGTCGGTGAAACCCGGATTCCACTCGCTCGCGTGCTCGGCCACGAGACGCAGTGTCTTCCGCTCGCCGCCTCCCCCGATCATGAGCGGAACGCCCTCGGGGTTCAGCGGTCGTGGCCGCAACACCGCATCCTCCAGCTGGAAGTGCTTTCCCTGGAAACTGACACGCTCCCCGCTCCACAGCAGCCGCACGACCTTCAGCGCTTCCTCGAGCCGCTCCAGACGTTCGGCGACCTCCGGCAGGCGGAACCCGAAGGCACGGTGCTCGCGCTCGTACCAGCCAGCGCCGACACCGAGCACGTACCGACCACCCGAAAGATGGTCGAGCGCCACCGCGTTCTGGGCGAGCTCGACCGGGTGACGGAACGTGACTGGAGAGACGAGTTGCCCGAAGCGGATCCGCTTGGTGCGCAGCGCGACCGCCGTCAGCGAGGGCCACAGCGCGAGCGACGCTCGTTCGCTCGCCCCGACGACGGAGGAGAGATGATCCGACCGCCAGATGGAGTCGAAGCCGAGCGCTTCAGCCAGGTCGACGACCCGGAACCAACGTTCCCAGGTGACGTCTTCCTGTCCCTCGACCATGATGCCCAAGCGCATCCGCTCCCCCTCTCACAGGCCGCCCGGGAACGGCAACCCGAGTCCACCCGCCAGCGCGCCGACCTTCGCCTGCACCGCCTCCTCGACACGGCGCAGCGCGTCGTTCATCGCGGCCGCGATCAAGTCCTCCAGCAGCTCGGTATCGCCGCTTTCCACCACGGACGGATCCAGATGCACGCGCTGCACCTGCCGATGCCCGTTCACGACGACGCGAACCGCTCCCCCGCCCGCCGACCCCTCGACGACCAGCTCGGCCAGTTCCGCCTGCAGTTTCGCCAGCTGCTCCTGGACCTGTTTCAACAATCGCAGATTCGGTTGCACCGCTCACCTCCCGATCACCGACGATCCTCACGAC
>JANZZC010000123.1 GCA_026419575.1 Thermomicrobium sp.
CCCGCCGCAGCGGGGCGACCATCGATTGCGCGCCGAACCGTCGCTCGCACTGTCCTGTCATCGTCGGTACTCTCCCCGTCGCGCGACCCCGCACGGTCGCGGCCGGCCCTGAGCGAACTCCTCGGGGCATTCTATACTGGGATCAGTGATTCGAGAGCCGCACCAGGCATCCGGAAAGCGCTCGAGTCCGCGGGCTGGAGGAGGGTACGATGCGCACGCTCTACGAAACGTGCGAGCCCCGTCCCGAAGTGCTGCGCGGCGAGCTCCGCGAGGAGGCCTTCGCGGCGCGCCTGAAGGACGTGCTTGAAGGGGTCGCCGATCCCGTCTACGGTGATCCCGAGGTCTTCTGCGAGAACACCTACCCGACCCGAGGACTGCGCACGCTCCTACGCGAGGCGCTCGGGCGGCTGACCGGCCGCGATCCGACCGCCAACGCCGTCATCCGATTGGAGACCCCCTTTGGTGGTGGCAAGACGCACAGCCTGATCGCCCTCTACCATGCGGCACGCGGGAGCGACGCTGCCGCTCGCTTGGTCGACGACGCGCTGATACCGGCTCCCGGGAGCGTCCGCATCGCGGCGGTCGTCGGCTCCGCCCTCGATCCGACGAGCGGTGTCCTCCCCACGGACGTGACGACCTACACCCTCTGGGGCGAACTCGCCTACCAGCTGGGCGGGGTGGCCGGATACCGCCTGGTCGAGGAATCGGACCGTCGCACCAAAGCGGCGCCGGGTACCGGCCTCCTGGACCAGCTGATCGGCGATCGACCCACGCTCGTCCTCCTCGACGAGGTAGCGCGCTATCTGCGAGCTGCGCGTGCCGTACCCACGGCGACCGGGGAGAGCGATCTCGCCCGGCAGACGGTGGCGTTCCTCATGTCGTTGCTCGAGTTCGCGGCCAGTCGCTCGAACGTCGTGGTCGTCCTCACCCTCGCCGATCCGAGCGATGCGTTCGGGGAGGAGAGCGAGGAGCTCCGCGAGGCGCTCGCCGAAGCCCGGCGGGTCTCCGCACGGTCGGAGCGGGTACTCACGCCGGCCAGGGAGGACGAGACGGCGTCGATCGTGGCCCACCGCCTGTTCGCCCGGATCGACCGGACGGTGGCCCGCGCGGTGGCGGAAGCGTACCTCGCGGCGTTCCGCCAGGCGGTCGAGCGGGGCGCGCCACTGCCCCACGAAACGACGACGGCAGCCTACGCCGAGCAGATCGAGCGGAGCTATCCGTTCCATCCCGAGCTCCTGCGGGTGCTCAGCCTGCGGGTCGGGACGATCCCGAACTTCCAGCGCACCCGCGGCGCGCTCCGGCTCCTGGCGCTCGTGGTGCGTCGGTTGTGGGAGCAGCGGACGCGGCCGGTCTACCTCGTGCATCCGCACCACGTCGACCTCGGCTTCACGGAAATCGTCGAAGACCTCACCAGCCGGCTCGACCGCCCGGTCTTCAAGCAAGTGATCGAGGCCGACATCGTGTCGCAGGTGTCCGGCCACCGGGCGCACGCGCAGGAGGTGGACGCGGAGTTCCTGGCCGCTGGTCGCCCGCCGTACGCGCAACGACTGGCGACCGCGATCTTCCTGCACAGTCTCACGCACGGGCAAGCAGCCGGGATCGAGAAGCCGGCGCTCTACGCCAACGTGCTCGAGCCGGGTGACGATCCGGCAGTGCTCGAGCGGGCACTCCAGGGGCTCTTGGAGCGGTGCTGGTATCTGGACGGGGACCAGCGCGAGCGGTATCGTTTCGGGACCGAGGTGCAGCTCAACAAGGTGATCGCCGACGAGATGGCCGTCGTGCCGCTATCGCTCGCCAAGGCGAAGGTCGCGGAGCGTATACGCCAGATCTGGACGCGCGGTGCCCTGGAACCGGTCTACTTCCCGCATGAGCCGGCCGAGGTGCCGGACGATGCTGGGCCACCGAAGCTCGTCATCGTCCATTTCGATGCGGCCGCGGCCACCAGCGCTCAGTCGGAACCACCGCAGTTCGTGCGGAATCTGTTCGAACAGGCTGGGGCAGCTGGTTCGTTCCGGCGCTACCGCAACAACCTGGTTTTCCTCGTCTGCGACCAGGAGCAACGCCAAAACATGATCGATGCGGCCCGCAAGTACCTGGCGATCGAGCGCTTGAACGACCCTGTGCGGCTGCAGGACTTCAGCGAGGTCCAGCAGCGTCGGCTGCGGGAACTGCGCGAACAAACCGAACTCGAGTTGCGCGTCGCGATCACGCGGGCCTACCGGTTCTTGTATTACCCCGGTAGCGACGGCGTGCCGGGTCAGGTGCCCCTGGCGCGCGAGATCCTGCCGGCACAAGACCTGGGCGCGGTGAAAAAGGCGCAGACGGACGTCATCGTGCAGGCCCTGAGGCGACTCGATAAAGTGCGCACCAGCGATGACCGCCCGCTCGCACCAGCCTACCTGCGGGCGCGGGCGTGGAGCGGGCAGCAGGGATCGGTCAGCACGGAGGAGATGCGGCGCCATTTCGCCCAGCGGGTGACGCTGCCGATGCTGCTCGATCCGAATCTCCTCAAGCAGACGATTCGGGAAGGAATCACGAGCGGCGAGTGGGTCTATTACGTAGCTTCCCAGGGCAAGGGATACGACAAGGACTCGCGCCTGCCGGTCATCGAGATCTCCGACGAGACCTATCTGTACTCGCCGGAGGAGGCGGCGCGCGTCGGCATCGTGCTCGATCGGCCGTACGTGCCACCGAGCGTCGTTGATTCGACGCGGTGCCCGGTGTGCGGTGAGCCGGTGGCCGAGTGCAGGTGCGGTGAAGATGGGGACAACGGCGGTCCCGAGGGATCCGTCCTCGAGGCGGAGGGCGCAGCCGCGCAGGCCATCCAGCACCTGATCGACCAGGCGTCGGATCGCCGGATCGAGCGGCTCGGACGGCTGCACCTGTACCTGGAGGTCAGCGACGCTGAGATAGCGCGGGAGTTGCGAGCGCTGAAAGTGCTCGTCGATCAGATGACCAGCGCCCGCGCTTCCTTCTCGTTGACCTACACGGGTGCCTTCGCGGACGGCGAGCGGCTCTCGCTCCAGTTCACCGGGGGCCCCTCGCGATGGCAGCCGATCCGGCAACTCCTCGAGACGCTCTCTGGGCAAGCCGAGCAGGCGGTCGCCAGGCTCGACGTCACCTTGGTGCCGCAGCACGGCAGTTTCTCCGTCGTGGACGACCTCGGCGCCTGGCGCGACTTCGTGCGGGACCTACCGCTCGGGAAGGTCCGTCTCCGGGCTGAATCGGCCGACGATGGGAGCGAGGGGGCGAGGTGAGCCGGGACGAACGTGGACGATTCCGACTTCGGGTCGAACCGCTGGCTGGCGAGACGTACCGCTTGACGCTGTTGCAGCAGCAGCCTGGGAGCAACGGGCGGAGGCCGACGGTCCAGCGGGTCGGCACTCTGGAAGGCACGCCGTTGCTCGTCGCGCTCGACCAGGTCCTTGAGCTCCTCCGGCGAGAAGGTTACCGGGGCTTGCGCGATCGGGCAGCGACCAGCGAGCGAGGGGGCGAGCTCGAGCTCGGTGAGACGACGGGCGTCCGGTTGGGGCTGCTCTTCCTTGCGCTGCGACCGTTGCGTCGCGTCGAGCGGATGGAACGGGTCGCCGGCGGGGTGCGGGCGATGACGGACGAAGAGGCGTACTACTGGTTCAGCAAGTGCGTCGCGCCCGGTGGCGGCCACCGCGCACGGCGCGCCTTGCGGGTGCTGCTCGCCGAGGAGTAGCGCGGCACGGGGGACTGCCGCATGCTCAAGATGCCGCTGCTCCGCAGCGAGGTCGTCTACGTTGCCCCGGAAGCGCTGGAGGGGATCCGCGGTGTCTGGCTCGGGCGCCAGCATCTGGCCGCCTGGTGGCGCGGCGACGGTCCTTGGCCGACCGGATCCTTCCCGTGTCTCGGGACGGTAGACGACTGGTTCATTGTCGAGCGGGTCCGACCGTCGAAGTCGACGCGCCTGTACGGACGCGAACGCCGTCCGACCGGCCTCAGGTTGCGCGGTGTCGCGACCGAATTCGCGCTCCCCTTCCGGGCGCGGGCCAGAGTACGACCCGCACCGGAAGCGTCGAGCGAACTCCTCTTCGCGGCTGGCGAGCCGATCGCGACGCTGGAGTCGGAGTCGTTCTACGAAGCGGCCCGGCGAGCGATCCAGGCACGGGGCGGAAGGCAAGCGCGTGGGGTGTTTCTCACCCTCGCGCCCGGTGTGGATGGCGTGCTGGCTCGCTTCGGGACGCGCGGGGGGACGCTCGAGACCGTGCCGGTGCGTGGGGAGTTGCACGTCACCGAGCCGGTAGCGATACCAGCAGCGTTGCCGCGCTGGCTCTGGTGGGCCGGCTGCCGGGACGACCGCTACCGAGTCACCCGTCCGCCGATCGGCGGCTGGGCCGCCTGGTGGGGCGATCCGGCCCTGGGACTGGTCATGCGAGCCTGGATCGACGACCGGGGGACGGTCGTCCAGCGACGGCGGCGGGAGTAGGACGTGCTACAATCAGCGCGACGCCTGAGAGTCGGACATTCAGGCACTGCCGGAGAGCGTTCTCGGAACGCCCGATCGAGGCCCGGTGCCGGTCGCGGTTCTGCAGCCGAGTGCGAAGGGAACGATGGAGATGGAGCTGAGCACGGTCGGGAAGCGTGGCACCGTGGTGATCCCAGCTGCGCTGCGCAAACGCTACGGGATCGAGGAGGGAACGCTGGTGGGCGCCGACGCGACCGACGAGGGTATCCTTCTCCGTCCCGCACTGGTCGTGCCGGTCGAGGTCTACTCGCCGGAGCGCAAGGCGCGCTTCCGCCTGGAGAACGCTGTCGACGCCGCGGATTATGCGCGGGGTGCGCTGATCGTCCGAGAGGAACTCGGCGTCGATCCGGATGCACAGGCTATAGAGCCACCCTCGCGCGGCTGAAGTGGACCGGCATTTCCTGGATGACAACGTCCTCTTCTCGGCAGCCTGCCGGGCGGACGCCGGCGTCCGCCGGGTGTGGAGCCTTCCCGAGACGGAACTCGTGACGGCGTGGTACACCGTCGAGGAAGCGCGGCGCAATCTCGATACCCCTGAGCGGCGCGCTGCGCTGGACGCGCTCCTGGCGAGCGTGCGCATCTCGAAATCTGCTGGCGGATCTGGCTGTGCATCCCGAGGTCGCGCAGCCGGGACTGCCGGAAAAGGATCTCCCCACCCTCCGTGCCGCGGTCGCGTCGGGCTGCACGCACCTCATCACCGGCGACCGCCAGCACTTCGGTCACCTCTTCGGTGCGACGGTCGCTGGCGTGCTGGTCCTCCGCCCGGCGGAATACCTGGGGGCAAGGGAGCACCAGCGCGGATGCGGGTCGAGTCGACAGATACCTCCCACGGGAGCGTGGCTCCCGTGGGAGGGTGGAGGGGGACCGCCGGAGGCGGGGGGCTGATATCGACAGACGGCTACCCATGGAGAGTGCGGTCAGGAGGAGGCGGACTTCTCGACGTGCGTCGTCGTGGCGGCGGGCAGGAGGACGACGTGGTAGGCGCCTGCACCGGTCGGTACGCAGCATGCCCATCGGTGGAGTCCGGTCGGGAACGCGTGAGGCATCCGTGAATCTCCATGAACGGTCGGCAGCGAACGGATCCGGTGCTCGGATTGCGGCGGGAAGCCGGAGAAGAACGCTCGTGCCCACGGTGCGAGTCGGCTGACCGCGTGGGGCCTGTCACCGGCGACGGACGCGTCGAGCAGCGCGAACGGATCCGGGTCACAAAGAAGCGTCCGGGGGATCGGACGCCGTACCGGGAGGGATGAGCTGTGCCACGAGACCGGGGAGCGTCGCAGGGTCGAGCGCGTTATCGACCGGGAAGACGATCGGTATACTGGCATATCGAAGAGGTGTCTGGGCGCGTGATGCGACACAGCGACGAACCCTTGTCGCCGTACCGCGGCTACGGATACGCCGGGCGAAGCGCACGGGGGAGAAGCAGGGCGCCGCTGCGGTCCCGGACGGTACGAGCGGCGACAACGCGTTCGCCGGCGAGTCGAGGACGTGTCGAACGGAAGAGATCGTTGCCGATCATCGTGGCACGAGGTCAGCGCGGTCGCGCTCAGGAGCTGCCGTGCGGCTGCGAGGCGAGGAGGAAGGGCGATGGGCACGAGAGATGGCCGGGTGAGCACCGGCACACTCCTCATCGAGGAGTGGCTGCCCGTCCAGGAGCTGGGGATCGAGGCGCAGCGGGAGCGTGGTGCGAGCAGCTCGCTTCCACCGCTGTACTTCCTCCACGTCTGGTGGGCGCGACGGCCGCTGGTCGTGAGTCGCGCCGCCGTGCTGGCGAGCCTTCTCCCCGCCTGGCGACCCGACTGGCCCGAGCCGCTGCGCCGCCGCTTCCCCAGCCGCGATGCCTACCACGCCTGGGTGCGCTGGCTCCTCGGGATCCACGGGGATCCGGTGGCCGCGCGGGCGCGCATCGCCGCCGCGGACGCTCGCGGGGAGAGGCTCGGCTCGGAGGCGTATGGCTACCGCCGCGCGTTCACGTTCTCGCCATCCGCCGAGGAACTCGCAGCGCTTGCCCGCCTCTTTGCAGAGCGCTGGGGGAGCGAGCAGATCGCCATGCTGGATCCGACGGCCGGCGGCGGCTCGATCCCGCTCGAGGGGCTCCGGCTTGGGCTGACGGTCTTCGCCAACGAGCTCAACCCCGTCGCAGCGGTGATCCTCGCTGCGACGCTGGACTATCCGGCGCGCTTCGGCGAGGAGCTGGGGGAGACTATTCGTCAATGGGGAGATCGCCTGCTGGCCTTGGTACGTTCCCGACTCATCGAGTTCTTCCCTGATCCCGGAGACGGCGTCCTCGATGGATACCTATGGGCGCACACGGTGGCCTGCCCGCAGACCGGCAAGCCGATCCCGCTCTCGCCCAACTGGTGGCTGCGGCGCGACGACCGCGCCCAGGTCGCCGTCCGCGTCCTGCCCCACCCAGACTGGCTGGCCTGCCGTTTCGAGATCGTGCGCGGGGCGGAGGCGGCCAGCGTCGCCGAGCGAGGAACGGTCCGTCGCGGCGTCGCCGTCTCCCCCTGGACGGGCGAGGTCGTCGACGACGATTACATCAAGCGCGAGGCCCAGGCCGGCCGCATGGGGCAGCAGCTCTACGCCGTCGTCGTCAAGACGCCCCACGGCGTCGACTTCCGTCCGCCGACCGAGGCCGACCTCGCCGCTGCAGCCGCCGCCGAAGCCGAGCTCGCCCGCCGGCTCCCCGGCTGGCTCGCCCGCGACCTCGTCCCGGACGAGGAGATTCCCGAGGTGAGCAACGACCCACGGCCGCGCCGCTACGGCATGGTGCGCTGGCGCGACCTGTTCACGCCGCGGCAGCTCCTGGCGCTCGGTACGGCGGTGGAGGCGTTGCGCGCGTTGGAGCCGGAGCTGTTCGCGGCGCTGCCGCCGGAGCGGGCCCGCGCGGTGCTCACGTACCTCGCGCTCGCGCTCGACAAACTGGTAGATTACAATAGCCGTCTCTCGACTTGGGAATACACGCGCACGATCGTAAAGCATACGTTTCAGCGCCACGACTTCAGTTTCAAGTGGAGTTTCGGGGAAATGGCGGTGGTCGCGGCCGGCAAGGGGTTGGAGTGGGCGCTCGACCAGGTGGTCGACGCCTACCGCGGCATCGCCCGGCTGGTCCGCCCGGCCGGCCAGCCGCTCTGGTCGGGAGCGAGGGTGACCGCCGGCGAACGGGTGCGCGTCACGCAGGGGGACGCCCGGCGGCTCGACCTCCCGGACGGCTCCGTCCACCTGGTCTGCATCGACCCGCCCTACTACGACAACGTTCAGTACGCCGAGCTGTCCGACTTCTTCTACGTCTGGCTCAAGCGCACGGTCGGTCACCACTATCCGGACTGGTTCACTGGGCCGCTCGTCGACAAGGAAAGCGAGGCGGTCGCCAACCCGGCCCGCTTCGCCGGGCTGCGGCGCCGTCCCCGCGAGCTGGCGCGCCAGGACTACGAGCGCAAGATGCAGGCGATCTTCCGCGAGTGCGCCCGGGTGCTCCGGCCCGACGGCGTCCTCACCGTGATGTTCACCCACAAGCAGGTGGAGGCGTGGGACGCCCTGGCCACGGCGCTCATCGAGGCAGGGTTCCAGATCGTCGCCTCCTGGCCGGTGCATACCGAGAGCGAGCACAGTCTGCACCAGGCCCGGAAGAACGCGGCCCAGAGCACCATCCTGCTCGTCTGCCGCAAGCGGCCGCCGGGCGACGGGCCGGTCTGGTGGGACGACCTCCGGGGCGAACTCGCTCGGCGCGTGCGCGAGCGTGCGCAGGAACTCGCTGCCCTGGGGATCGCCGGCGTCGATCTCTTCCTCGCCGTCTACGGTCCGGCGCTCGCGGTGATCTCGGCCCGCTGGCCGGTGCTGACCAGCGAGATCGATCCGAAGACCGGCAAGCCGGTGGTGCTCCGCCCGGAAACGGCACTCGATCTCGCACGGAGCGAGGTGCTCGGGCTGCGTCGCGAGCGGCTCCTGCACGGCCAGAGCGCGCGCTTCGACGCCGTGACCGATTGGTATCTCTTCGCCTGGGACACGTTCAAGGCGGTCGAATTCCCCTACGACGAAGCGCGCAAGCTAGCGCTCGCGGTCGGGCTCGACCTGGACGAGGACGTGATCCGTCGCGGCCGGCTGGTCGAACGCAAGGACAGCCGGCTCCAGCTGCTGACGCCGGCCGAGCGGGTACGGCGCGGCGCGGTCGACCTGCGGGCACGCGGGTACGCGCACCTGATCGACGCGGTCCAGGCCGCGATGGCGATCTACGAGGAGGACGGAGCCCAGGCCTGCCGCGCGTTCCTGCAGAACACCGGACTGCTGGGATCGAGCGACTTCCGGCAGGCGCTCCAGGCACTGCTCGACGCTGTCCCGCGAGTCCGCGGCAAGGACGGGAAGCTCCTCCGCCCCGAAGCGGCGGTGCTCGACGCCATGCGGCTGACGCTCTTCCCGGAGCTCGAGGTGCCGGCCGAGCCGGAGCCGGTCACCGCGCTCCGACAGCTTGCCTTACCCCAGCGCGAGGACGAGGCGAGCGAGGAAGAGACGGAGGACTGATACCGGTGCCGGACTGCTTGCGCGACTACCCGTTCCGCATCTCCTACGGGCCGGGCGACGACCGGTTGCACGAGTTCTACCTCCCGGCCTTGGAACGGAGCGTCGCCTACGACCGCTCCGCGGGGTTCTTCTCCAGCTCGGCGCTCGCGATCGCCGCTGCCGGTATCGCGCGGCTCATCCGGAACGGCGGCCGGATGCGGTTGCTCGTCGGCGCCGACCTGAGCCCGGAGGACGTCGAGGCGATCGTCGCCGGTCAGGAGCTCGCAGCGGTCGTCCGGACGCGGCTCCTGGAACGGCTGGCGACGCTGGAGGACGAGCTGCAGCGGGACCGCCTGGCCGCCCTCGCCTGGATGGTCGCCGAGGGGACGCTGGAGATCCGGGTCGTCCTGCCCTGCGATGCCGCCGGTCGGCCGCTGCCGGCCGACGTCGCCGAGGACTATTTCCACGCCAAGGAAGGGATCTTCACCGACGCGCACGGCGACCGTGTCGCGTTCAGCGGGAGCGTGAACGAATCGGCGCAGGGCTGGCAGCGCAACTACGAGCAGTTCGCTGTCTACTTCTCGTGGGACAGCACGCGGCCGTACCTCGAGCAGGTCGCTCGACGTTTCGAACGGCTGTGGCGGAACCTGGAGCCGGGGTGGATCAGCCTGCCGCTGCCGGAAGCCGTGCGGCACGCGTTGCTCCGCTACCGGCCGCCGGCCGCGCCGGAGCGCGACCCGATGGAGCGACGTGTCGGGATCGCGGAGCGGCGGGAGGAGTATCGCCCGGAGCGTTCCGCGCGCGGCCCTGCGCTCCTCTGGCGCTTCCTGCTGGACGCGCCGCTCCTGGTCGGGGCCGACGGGCTGGGGATGGCGACCGCTGCGATCGAACCGTGGCCGCACCAGGTGCGGGTGAGCCGCGCGCTGGTCGAGCGGTTCCCGGAGCGGTTCCTCCTGGCGGACGAGGTGGGCCTCGGCAAGACGATCGAAGTGGGGCTCGCCCTGCGGCAGTTGGTGCTGGACCGTCGCGTCGAACGGGCGCTCTTGCTCGTCCCGCACAGCGTACTGCGCCAATGGCAGGAGGAACTGTACGAGAAGTTCCAGCTGGACGTCCCACGCCTCGAGGACGGGAAGTTCCGTTCGGCGCGCGGGGACTCGTGGGAGCCGAGGACCGAGAACCCGTTCGCCAGCGAACCGATCCTACTGGTCTCCAGCCAGCTGGCGAAACGTCGGGATCGGAGCGAGGACGTGATCGCCGCCGGGCCGTGGGATCTCGTCGTGGTCGACGAGGCGCACCACGCGCGGCGCGGCGGGGCGAACGCGGAGAAGGACCGGCCGAACCGCCTACTGGTGCTGCTCCGGAAACTCGGCGAGCGGACGCGCGGCTTGTGGTTGCTCTCGGCGACGCCGATGCAGCTGCATCCGATCGAACTCTGGGACTTGCTCGTGCTGCTCGGCCTCGGCGGTCAGTGGGGCGCGAGTCCGTGGTGGTTCCTGCGGTTCTACGAGGAGCTGCGGCGCGGTCCGAGTGACCTCGACTGGTCGCGGGTGTTGCCCCTCGTGCAGGAGGAAGTCCGGATCCAGGGTCTGGATCCGATCTTCGCCCAGGAAGCCGAGCGGGCGCTCGGTCCCGTCGGCTGGGAACGGGTGCGCGGGATCCTGACCGGCGAATCCGGCCTATCGCCGCAGCGACTGAACGACACCCAACGGCAGTGGTTGTGGAGCGGTCTCCGGCGCCATACGCCGTTGCGGCGGCTGATGTTCCGGCACACGCGCGCGCTCCTGCGCCGGTACGCCGAACGAGGGCTTCTCGCGGCCCGGATCCCGACCCGCGCACCGCGCCCGGTCTGGATCGACATGTCCGAGACCGAACGGCAACTGTACGAGCGGATCGACGAATACATCAGCGAGTTCTACGGGCGCTACGAGGCCGAGCGTCCCGGGCTCGGGTTCGTCATGACCATCTACCGGCGACGGCTCACTTCGAGCTTTTTCGCGGTGCGCTGCAGCCTCGAGCGTCGCCTCCGGTATCTCCGCAAGCAGCGACCCGACCTCGGG
The DNA here is from genome assembly GCA_026419575.1 of Thermomicrobium sp. GTDB lineage: Bacteria > Chloroflexota > Chloroflexia > Thermomicrobiales > Thermomicrobiaceae > Thermomicrobium. Next base: position 11,050 of record JANZZC010000123.1, read on the forward strand.
CTGATGGACGAGGACCTGGAGGACGACGATCTGGAACGGGACGTGAGCGAGGCGCTCGCCACGTTCTCCGACACGCTGACGCAGGCGTATCACGACGAGCTCCGGTATCTGGAGGACTTCCTGCGCGAACTCGCGCGCCTGGGCGAGGACTCGAAGTTCGCCTGCCTGCTCGAGTGGCTGCGCGAACTCTTCCGGCGGCACGAGACGGTCGCGGTCTTCACCCAGTACACGGATACGATGGATTATCTCCGCGAGCGCCTGGTCGCGGTCTACGGTGGCACCGTCGCCTGCTACTCGGGGCGGGGTGGCGAACGCTGGCGCGACGGTACCTGGGTGCCGGTCACGAAGGAGGAGATCAAGAACGCCTTTCGCGAGGGCCGGGAGGTCACGATCCTTCTCTGCACCGACGCGGCCAGCGAGGGGCTCAATCTGCAGACCTGCGGTGCGCTCGTCAACTACGACCTGCCGTGGAATCCGATGCGGGTCGAGCAGCGGATCGGCCGCTTCGACCGGATCGGCCAGCGCCATCCGACGGTCGAGATCCTGAACTTCTTCTATGCGGACTCGATCGAGGCGGAGATCTACCGTCGCTTGAGCGACCGTATCGACTGGTTCCAGACGGTGGTCGGGGCATTGCAGCCGATCCTCTCCCAGGTCGCGCAGAGCATCCAGCACGTGGCCCTGCAGCCGCGCGAACGCCGCGCGCAGGCGCTCGAGGACGAGGTCGCAGCGATCGAGCGGCGTCTCGCGGCGCGCGACCAGGCCCTCCTCGACCTCGATGCGGAGCTCTACGACGAAGCGTTCCGCGAGACGATCGCCTCACCGGTCTCGCTCGCCGATCTCGCGCGGATCCTGCCGGGGTTGCCAGGTCTGGCGGAGCGGTTCCGCCCGCATCCGACGATCGATGGCGCGTGGTTGGTGAGCTGGCGCGACCGGCTGGAAGCCGTGACGTTCGACCGCGAGGTCTACGACCGGCACAGCGCGACGCTGCGCTTCCTCACCTACAGCGATCCGCTCCTCACCGAGTTGCTCGAGAGCGTCGCGGACGAGCCCGGTTCGACGGCGGTGCTGCGCTTCGAGCACCCTGGTCCGCCGCCGCGCTGCGGGTACTACCGGATCGAAGGAGACAGCGCGGTATGGGTGCGATCGGTCGGTGAGTTGGAGGAGGGACTCGCGGACGGTGCTGTCGAGGGCACCGACGAGATGCGCGCCGAGGCTGCCCGCGACTTCGCGCAACGCGTCGCGCGGGAAGCGGCGCGGCACGCCGGTCACGAGCGCCGACGACGGTCGCTCCTCGCATCGCAGCAGGTCGAGCGCGGTCGTCAGGTGCTCGTCGAGACGGCGCTGGTGGAGATCGCCCTCGGCCTGAAGTGCGACCCTTCCAGCGGAGCATACCCGCTCGCCTTCGGGAACGGAGCCGTCAGAAGCCTCCGGCGCCACGGGTATCCCTTCGCCGGGCTCATGCGCTTGGTCGACCGAGAGAACCGATTGGAGGCGCGCGAGGACGACCCGCGCTGGGGAGAACTCCGCGAACTCAGCGTCGAGCAGCTGAAACGCCGGTGGGCGGCCTTGCGCGAGGAGGCGAAGGAGCTCCTCCACCGGATCGCGTCGCTGGACGCCGAGCGGCGGAACGGGGACTGAGCGAGCCAGCTCCCCGTGGATCCTCGTACCGAGCGTCCGTGCCGTGCCCGGCGGAGCGCTGGACCGGCTCGCGCGGCCGGGGAGCGCCTGGCGAGCCACGGCAGGACGCGCCCGCGGGCGGTCGGTCCTCTCACCCGCGGGCGCTCTCGACTCGCAGTCCGCGGCGCCTCACAGCGCTTCGCGCCACATGGCCCAGAAGTTGTAGGAGTTGATGTAGATCGGGTTGGGCACGTAGCCGCGGATGTCCTTCTGCAGGACCATCGCCTTCTTGATCTGCGCGTAGAAGATCGCTGCCGGGTCGTCCCAGGTGAGGATCTTGACGATCTGGCCGGTCAGCCGGCGGATCTCCTCCTCGGTCGCTGCGTCCTTGAGCTGATCCATCAAGCGGTCGACTTCCGGGTTCCGGTAGAACATCGCGTTCGAGCCCTTGGAGCCGACCGAGTCGGAGTGATAGTTCGGGTAGATCTGGTTCCAGGAGTCGTTGTAGTCGGGCCACCAGCCCCCGGACATGAAGTGCGGCCGCTGCTCGGGCGGCGTGTCGCCGTAGGCGAGCTCCAGGAGCGCGGCGCGTTCGACTTGCTGCAGCTCCAGCCGGATGCCGATCTGCGCCAGGTTGGCCTGGAAGAGCTGCGCCATCGCCGCGTCGGTCTGGTCGCCGCTCGAGTACATGTAGGTGAAGGTGTCGCCTTCCTCGATGCCGGCCTCGGTGAGCAGCTGCTTGGCCTTCTGGAGGTCCGTGGTGTACGTCGGGATCGACGGGTCGTACCCGATGACCGTGTCGGCGATTGGCCCGTTGATCGGCTTGCCGTAGCCGCGCAGGACCTTCTCGATCACCTCTTGGTAGGGCCAGGCGTAGCAGAAGCCTTGCCGAGCCTTCGCGTTGAGTAACGCGTGGTTCATGCGGATCCAGTCGACTTCGGTGGTGTCGTACTCGATGACTTGCAGGTTGGGGTTCTGCTTCATCGCGATCAGGTCTTCGGGGTTGATGTAGGCGCAGCCATGCGCCTCGCCTGTCTCCAGGAGCTGGCGCCGGGTCGCGTCTTCCGGTACCACCCGCATGATGATGCGGTCGAAGAAGGGCGGCTCGCTGTGATAGTTCTCGAAGCGCTCGAAGACGAACCGCTCCTGCTGCAGGAGCTCGACCGCCTTGTAGGGGCCGGAGCCGACGATGTTCCTGTCTCTTATACACA
>JANZZC010000172.1 GCA_026419575.1 Thermomicrobium sp.
ATGTAGTCCACGTCCTCCGGTCGCAGCCGCGCGTCCTGCAGCGCCGACCGCATCGCGCGGGCCGCCCCGAGACCGTCCGGATCCGGCGCGCTCACGTGGTAGGCGTCCCCGGTCACCGCCCCGCCGACGAGCTCGCAGTAAATCCGTGCACCGCGACGCCGGGCGTGCTCTTCCGTCTCCAAGATCAGCACGCCGCACCCCTCGCCGAAGACGAAGCCGTCGCGGTCCTTGTCGAAGGGTCGGCTCGCCTTCTGCGGCTCGTCGTTCCGCCGCGAGAGCGCGCCCATGTTGGCGAACGCCGTCACCGCCACCGGCGTCAGCCCGGCCTCGGTTCCCCCGGCGATCATCACGTCCACCTCGCCCAGCCGCAGCATCCGCAGCGCGTCGACGAAGGCTTGCGTCCCCGCCGCGCACGCCGCCACCGACGCCATGATCGGCCCGGTGATGCCGTAGACGATCGAGACCTGGCACGCCGCCATGTTCGGCGCGAACATCGGCACGAAGAACGGGCTCACCCGACTCGGCCCGCGCTGGTAAAAGGTGACGACCTCGCGTTCCATCGTCTGGATGCCGCCGCCTCCGGTGTTGATCATCACCCCGATCCGGTCGGCGTTCTCACGGGTGATCTCCAGACCGGCGTCGCGGATCGCCTCGCGGGCCGCCGCGACCGCGAACTGCGAGAAGCGGTCCATCCGCCGCGCCGCCTTGAAGTCCATGAAGTCCCGCGGATCGAAACCCTTGACCTCGGCGGCGATCTGCACCTCGAGGTTGCTGGCATCGAAGCTCTGGATCCGATCGATTCCCGACTCCCCAGCGAGCAACCGCCGCCAGAACGTCGGCACGTCCAGCCCCAGCGGCGTGATCGTCCCGAGTCCGGTCACCACGACGCGGTGCACCTGTACCCCCTCGTCCGCTTCACGGTTCGAATCCGAGATCCCGCATGGAAAACGCCTCGACGTCGCGCTGGATCTTCTTCACCAGGCCGGTCAGGACCTGACCCGGACCGACCTCCAAGAACGTCGTCACGCCCCGGTTCCGCATTTCGCGCACGCTCGCCGTCCACTGCACCGGCTGCGCCACCTGGCACGCCAGCTCCCGCCGGAGCTCCTCGACCGTCGAGAGGATCCGGCCGGTGACGTTCGCCACGATCGGTATCTCCGGCTCGCGCAGGGGAATGCGCGCCAGGAGTTCCGCCAGTGCCTGGGCCACCCGCTCCATCAGCGGCGAGTGCGACGCGACCGTGACGCCCAACCGGACCACCCGCTTGGCGCCCCGCTCCTGTGCGAGCTCCATCGCTCGTCGGAGCGCTCGCTCCTCGCCCGAGATCACCAGCTGCCCGGGACAATTGTCGTTGGCGACCACCACGAGACCGAGCTCGCTCGCCTGGCGACACACCGCTTCGACCGCGTCCCGTTCGAGCCCGAGGATCGCTGCCATCCCGCCGGGCCGCTCCTGCGCGGCCTCCCGCATCAGTCGCCCCCGTTCGCGAACCAACCGCAGGGCGTCCTCGAAACGCAACGCGTTCGCCGCGACCAGTGCCGTGAACTCGCCGAGACTGTGTCCCGCGACGATCGCTGGCTGCAACGAGGCTCCCAGTTCGCGCAGACGCTCTCGCAACGCCTCCAGATACGCCAGGCTCACCGTCAAGATCGCCGGTTGGGCGTTGGCGGTATCCGCCAGCTCTTCGGCCGGCCCCTCGAAGCAGAGTCGGCGGAGCGGCAGCCCGAGAATCTCCTCGGCCTGCACGAAGATGCGCCGTGCCGCCTCCGACAACTGGTGCACCCGATGCCCCATCCCGACGTGCTGGCTCCCCTGGCCCGGAAAGAGCAGCCCGAGTCGCTTCTGCAGCAGTCCCCCGAGCTCCATCGCTGCACCTCGCCCTCGCCCACCCGCACGGTTCGCTGACGCCGTATCCTAACACAATTCTCCGCTCGCGATCGCCGGGTTCTGTGCCTCGACGGCACCCCAGCCGCAACGCTTTCGTCATCGTTCCGACCGCCTCGACCGTTATCTTCGATTCCGGTGGCGCTCTGGCAGGACGACTGCAGGGAGGTGCGAGAGTGACAGGACGGCGGTCTCTGCCCATGTCTCCGGCCTACGCTGCCTGGCTGCAGAAGTGTCGATGGGCCTGTGGCAGCAAGTGCTTCACAGCCGGGACGAACCCTAGTCAAAATCCGACATTCGAGGCAGTCCTTGCCCGACGCTTCAGCCGACGCACGACACTCAAAGGCGCTGCGGCCGCGGCGCTCGTGCTCACCCTCGGTCGAGCACCGGTGACCGAAGCTGCCGGTCGGGGCACGCTGTCGTTCCGTCCGATTACGCTCGATTCCGCCGACCGGGTCAGGGTCCCCGATGGATACGATCACCAGGTGCTCATCCGCTGGGGCGATCCGCTGCGGAGCTGGGGGCCAGAGTTTCGTCTCCAGGAACAATCGCCGGAGAGTCAAGCGCTTCAGTTCGGATACAACGCCGATTTCGTCGGGTACTTCCCCATCCCGCCCCAAGCGCACGGCTCGAGTCGAGGGCTTCTCGCGGTGAACCACGAATATACCAACCCCGAACTCATGTTCCCCGGCTACCGGGAAGGTGATCCCGAACCCTGGCAAGTCGCGGTCGAACTCGAGGCCCACGGAGTCACGATCGTAGAGATCGCACAGTACGAGCGTGGGCAGTGGGGCTATCGGACAGGTTCACCGTACAACCGCCGCATCACCGGAACGACCCCCTGCGAACTCACCGGACCCGCAGCTGGTTCCGATTGGTTACGTACCAGCGCTGATTCGGCCGGAACGCTCGTCAAGGGGACGCTGAACAACTGCGCGGGGGGCAAGACCCCGTGGGGCACGCTCCTGACGTGCGAAGAGAACTTCCACCAGTATTTCGGGAATCTGTCCGGCCTCGACACGAGTGATCCACGCTACCCGATCCACCAGCGCTACGGGATCCCGACCGGTCGTAGCGAACGCGTCTGGGAACGCTTCGACCGGCGCTTCGACGTCGGTTCCGAGCCGAACGAGCCGTTCCGCTTCGGGTGGGTCGTCGAGATCGATCCGTACGACCCGACTTTCGTCCCCAAGAAGCGCACGGCCCTCGGACGGTTCAAGCACGAAGCCGCGACTGTGGTCGTCAACCGAGATCGTCGAGTAGTCGTCTACATGGGAGACGACGAACGCTTCGAGTACGTGTACAAGTTCGTCAGCGACGGCCGCTTCGATCCGAACGACCGGGCTGCCAACTTCTCCCTCCTCGACTCCGGCACGCTCTACGTCGCCCGCTTTCATGACGATGGCACCGGCGAGTGGCTGCCGCTCGTCTACGGCGAGGGTCCCCTCACCGCGGCGAACGGATTCAACTCGCAGGCCGACGTCCTCGTGAACACGCGTCGTGCCGCCGACCTCGTCGGCGCGACCAAGATGGATCGCCCCGAGGATATCGAGACGAACCCCGTCACCGGCCTCGTGTACATCGTCTGCACCAACAACACGCGCCGCCGCTGGGACCAGATCGACCGTGCCAATCCCCGCGGCAACAACCGGCACGGGCACATCATCGAACTGGCCGAAGCCGACGGCGACTACGCTGCGACACGTTTCACCTGGGACATCTTCTTGCTCTGTGGTGATCCAACGAATCCCGATGACCTCGTCTTCGCTGCTGGATTCGATCCGAGTCGGATCAGCCCGATTTCTTGCCCGGACAACATCACCTTCGATGCCTGGGGCAACCTTTGGATCGCGACCGATGGACAGCCGGGAACCTTCCGCAGAAACGACGGCATCTACGCGGTTCCCACCACCGGCTCGGATCGCGGATACGTCCGGATGTTCTTGAGCGGCCCGGTCGGTTGCGAGATCTGCGGTCCCGAGTTCGCCCCCGACTACCGGACCCTCTTCTGTGCGATCCAGCATCCGGGCGAGGGAAGCACGCTCACGCAGCCACTGTCGACCTGGCCGGACGGTACGGTACCCCGTCCGAGCGTCATCGCGGTCCGGAAACTGTACGGTGACCCCCGCATCGGGAGCTGACGAACACGCTCTCCCCGGGAGACCTGACGAGGTCTCCCGGGGACATCCCGTCGCGAGCGTCCGCGTCGCGCTATTCCCGAAACACCTCGTTGCCACCCGCCGCCGGCGATGCCGTCGCGCGAGATGACCGCGGCCCCGTCAGCCCGGCACGCGCCGACGACCGTCGGACTCCCGGTTCGCGCCAACGGCTCGACCTGACTGCTCGGTGTCCACCTCGCGCGAGATCCGGAAACGCGCACCACCGGGCCCCTGAAGGACCCCTGCACTCGCCCGCTTCGGCCGAACGCAACGGCGGACGTACCTCGTCCATTCCGACCGATCGACCACGCCGCAGCGATCCAACACCTGACTGAGCCCCAGCCCACCGGCGCGACGACGCGCGCCCGTAACCGGCACCCGCTTGCGGTCGGGGGAGTTCCTCCGGCTCCTCGAGACCACGAGCTTCCGACCGCGCTTCCGAAGGGTGCGCCCGTGCCCGTTGCCCAGGACCGGCCAGACGAGCGCGTGACCGCACAGAGACCGACGGACGTCGGTGGCGCTCCCACCGACGTCCTCGTCCAGGCGACACTCGTGTCGCTTCTCCTCCGCGGCCAGAAAGGCCTCAATCCAGATGGAACGGTGAGAGGCTCACGCCGTAGTCGTAGGTATCGATCCCCTCGGCGCGCTTGAGGGCGTTCACGACGACGTAGGTGAGCGGCGTCGCCACCGCCTCGTACGCCGACTTCACCAGCCACGCGGTCACCATCGTCCGCACCAGGTCGGCGCCCGCCATCGTCCCGATGAACGCCACCGTCACGAACATGAGCGAATCCAGCCCCTGTCCCACCAGGGTCGAACCGATCGTCCGCACCCAGAGGTAGCGCCCGCGCGTCAGGATCTTCAGTCGCGAGAGCACCGCGGCGTTGGCGAACTCGCCGACCAGGTACGCCAGGAACGACGCAGCCAGCAACCGCGGCGTATACCCGAGGATCCGGTCGTAGGCCGCCTGCCCATCCCAGAACGGTGCCGCTGGGAGATGCTGCGTCGCCGTGAACGCCGCCACCGCCAGCAGGTTGCAGGCGAACCCCAGCCAGATCACGAACCGCGCTCGCCGGTAGCCGTACACCTCGGTCAGCACGTCGCCGAAGATGTAGCTCAGCGGGAAGACGGTCACCGTTCCCGCTGGGACGTACAGCCCCCACACGTCGACGATCTTGACCGCGACGATATTCGACGCGATCAACGTGGTCACGAAGATCGCTGCGATCGCCACGAACCAGCGGCTGTACTGCCCGGGCCCCGGCTCCACGGGGATATGTCGTGACGACGTCGCCGCCTTCCGGACGCTTCCCCCTCCCACGGTCCGGCCGCTCCTCCTCGCCGTCCTGCGACCGCTCACGCGCTCCTCACCGGCTCTCACCGGCTCCCACCGGTTGCTCGCCGAGCACCTCCCGGATCTTCTCCGGACCGATCGTCTCCTCCACGATCAGGAGTTCCGCCAGCCGGTCCAACTCCGCCCGGTGCTCCCGCAGTACCCGTTCCGCCCGCTCCATCGCTTCCTCGAGCAGGCGCCGCACCGCTTCGTCCGCCCGGTCCAACGTGCTCGACCCGATGCTGTGGTCCTGCACGATCTCCCGCCCCAGGAACACGTGCTGCTCGCCCAGTCCCAGGTACACCGGGCCGAGCTCCTCGCTCATCCCCCACAACCCGACCATCCGACGCGCCAGCTGCGTCGCCTCCTTGAGGTCGTTCTGCGCACCGGTCGTCACCTCGTTGAACACCAGCTGTTCCGCTGCCCGGCCGCCCAGGAGCACTGCCAGCCGGCCCAGCAACTGGTTCCGCGTGTAGTTGAACCGGTCTTCCTCCGGCGCCTGTACCGTCACGCCGAGCGCCCGCCCGCGCGGCACGATGCTGATCTTCCGCAGCGGGTCCGAGCCCGGGGTGAAGTAGGCCACCACCGCGTGCCCCGCCTCGTGATAGGCCACCAGCCGCCGCTCCTCCTCGCTCATCAGGAGCGACCGCGTCGTCCCGAGCAGGATCTTGTCGAGCGCTTCCTCGAAGTCGGAGCGGTCCACCACCTGCTTGCCCCGGCGCGCCGCTACCAGCGCCGCCTCGTTCACCAGGTTCGCCAGGTCGGCCCCCGAGAACCCCGGCGTCGCCGCCGCCAGCGCGTCCAGGTCGACGTCCAGCGCGATCGGGATTCCCCGCGTGTGGATCCGCAGGATCGCCGCCCGCCCCCGCTTGTCCGGCAACCCCACCACCACCTGCCGGTCGAACCGCCCCGGCCGCAGGAGCGCCGGATCCAGCACGTCCGGACGGTTCGTCGCCGCGATCACGACCACGTCGGTGTGCGCTTCGAACCCGTCCATCTCGACCAGGAGCTGGTTCAACGTCTGCTCCCGCTCGTCGTTTCCGACACCGAGCCCGGCGAACCGCTGCCGGCCCACCGCGTCCAGCTCGTCGATGAAGATGATCGACGGCGCCTGCGCCTTCGCCCGCTCGAACAGGTCGCGCACCCGGCTCGCCCCGACGCCGACGAACATCTCCACGAACTCCGAGGCGCTCACGCTGAAGAACGGCACGCCCGCCTCGCCGGCGACCGCCCGCGCGAGCAGTGTCTTCCCCGTCCCCGGCGGGCCGACCAGGAGCACGCCGCGCGGCAGACGCGCCCCGATCCGGTGGTACTTGGCCGGGTTCTTCAGGAAGTCGACGACCTGCGCCAGCTCGGCCTTCGCTTCCTCCTCGCCGGCCACGTCAGCGAACGTCACCTGCGGCCGCTCCACGTCGTACACCCGCGCCCGCGAGCGCCCGAAACTGAACACGTTCTGCTGCCCGCGGCTCAGGTTCCGGCCCAGCAGGAAGAGTAAGCCGAGCAGGACGACGAACGGCAACACGCTCAGGAGGAGCGAGGGGAACGAAGCGCCGCTCGGACTCCGCACCGTCACGAGCACTCCGTGCTGGCGCAGGAGCTCGGTGACCTCGGCCTGCGTGTTGTCCGGGATCACCGTCCGGAATCGCGTCACCTCGCGCACCTGCGCTGCCGCCACCGTCTCCGGCAACGGTTCGTCCGGGAAGTAGATCACCTGGTTGGCGACCCGCAGCGGCTGGTTGAACTGCCCGTCCACCGTCTGGCCGGTGATCGTCACCTGCGAGACGTAGCCGCGCTCCACCGCCTCCACGAAGCTCGAGTACGCCACCTCCGGCTGCGGCCCGCTCTGCCCGGGACGCAGCAGTGCGTACAGGTTGTAGAAGACGATCGCCGCGACGATGAGCCACAGGATCCCGAAACGGGAACCCAGCGGCCCGCGCGGAAACCGCGACGACCGGTTCCCGTTCTGTCGCCCTCGTTCGCGCGCTTCCCGATTGCGTTCGTCCATCACCGAAATCCTCGATGTTCCGAGCCAGGCTCATTCGCTCGCCTCGGCCGATTCTCACTGATTGTACCTGCCGGGGACTCGATCCGTCCCAACGACGCACGAGGCAGCCGCGGGAAAGTCGGCTGCCTCGCACGTGAGGAGGAGATGAGACAGGTGTGCGACGGTGGGGCCGGGGCACGTTCGCTCGACCCCGGCACTCCAGAGTATGCCACACCGAGCTCCCGTCGTCCACCCCGCCGTGTTGCCGGAATGTGACGAGGCTAGGCGATACCCCGCTCCCGCAGGTGCACCAGGAGTCCAGCCAGGTCGAAGTAGCACGCTTGCCGCACGATCAGCCCGTCCCGCACCGTGAAGAACGCCGCCATCGGTTGCGTGACCCGCTCCCCGCCGTGCGTCGCCGTCGCCACCAGCTCGACCGCGACCTCCTCGCCGCTCGCCACCACGGTGCGCAGCGCCGCCCAGCTGTCCGGCCAGGCGAACTCGCTCGCCTCCAGGAACGCGCGCAGCGCCACCTTGCCGCGCAGTTCCGTCCCACTCGGCGCTGTCTCTTATACACATCTCCGAGCCCACGAGACCAG
>JANZZC010000018.1 GCA_026419575.1 Thermomicrobium sp.
GTCGGAATCAGCTCGAATTCGGCGACGACAGCGTCGTGCAGCACCGCCACGAACACGAACGACTCGTCGTTCCGCTCCACCTCGTCGACCGCGTAGTCGTCGACGAAATCGCCGCAGCTGTAGAGGATGGCCCCGTCGCGGTAGAACTCGATCCCCCGCGTGACATGCGGACTGTGTCCGTAGACGATCCGGGCACCGGCCTCGACGAGCGCGTGTCCGGCCCGCACGTGCTCGGGAAGCGGGCGCTCCCCCCAGTTCGGCCCCCAGTGGTACGAGACGATGACGAGATCGTGCGTCGCTGCGGCAGCCGCCACGATCTCCCGCAGAGCGCGAAACCGTGCATCGGCGAGGTCGCACGGAGCGAAGAAGATACCGGGTTCGCTCGGGCCAGCTTCCCAATCCGGCTCGTTGTCGGTGACCGCGACGAACGCACCGCGCAATCCGCTGACGGAGAGCGCGACTAGTCGGCGCGCTTCCTCGAGATTCCGCCCAGCACCGGCGAAGGCGATCCCGGCCGCAGCGAGCGTCTCCAGCATGTCGCGCAGGGCGTCGTCGCCGAAGTCGAGCACATGGTTGTTGGCGAGCGAGACAGCCGTGATGCGGGCAGCCTCCAACACCGCGATGTTCTTCCGGTCGCTCCGGAAGACGAACCGCTTCCCGGGCCACGGCTCGCCGCGGTCGGAGAGGACACATTCGAGATTGGCGAGACGCGCATCGGCCCGAGCGAGCACCGGCAGCAGGTCGCCCCACACGTACGCCGGCGGTGCGGTCCGCAGGACGCGGTTCACCAGCCGGCCGAGCATGACGTCGCCGAGGAAGGCGATGCGACGGATCATGCGCGCCCCTCAGGCTAGCGGCGGTGTCAGTCCGCGCAACTGGAGCGTGGTCACCGTGCCGCTCGCTCGGTCGACCACGCGCACCGCGTGGTTGTTCGTATCGGCGACGAAGACTCGGTCGCTCGTCACGGCGAGCCCACCCGGCTCCCAGAAGCGCGCGCGGTCGGCCGGTCCGTCCTCGTGTCCGGCTCGACCCTCGCCGATCCAGGTCAGGCAGATGCGCGTGGCCGGATCGAGCCGCTTGATCTTGTGGTTGTACGTGTCGGCGACGAGGAGCTCGCTCCCCATCCAGGCCACGTCCAGCGGGTGCTGGAGCCGGGCCATATCGCCCGTACCGTCGCGGTCGCCGAAATCGAAGAGACCGGTTCCGACGAGTCGACCTACTTTGGGATTCGGATTTCCCGGCAGATCGACGGTCCGCACGGCGCTCGCCTCCGGGCAGGCGACGAAGAGGACGCGCCCATCGCTCGAGAGCCCCGAGGGCTGGGCGAACCAGGCTCGCTCGAGCGGGCCGCCCTGGATCCCCTCCATTCCCGAACCGGCGTAGGGCTGCAGCAAGCCGTGCGCGGGTCGCCACACCCAGATCTGGTGGCTGCCGGCCATCGCGACGAAGAGCAGCCCTTCCCGATACCAGAGCGCCCACGGCGAGCGGAGATCGACCTGCCGAGCAGGACCGGCCTGGGGCAGCCCGTAACCGAGCCGACCGGTCCCGGCGACCGTCTCGACGAGACCGCGCGCGAGGTCCACCCGCCGGATCGCGTGGTTCCCCCGATCAGCCACGAAGCAGTCGTCGCCGGCGACGATCACCCCCTGCGGTTCGCGGAAGCGAGCGTCCGCGAAGCGCCCGTCGCGGAAACCGGCTACACCGTCACCGATCACCGCGGTCACGGTACCGTCGAAACGGGCAACGACCAGCCGATGGTGGCCGGTGTCGCTGACGACGAGCAGCTCCCTGGCCGGATCAACCGCGAGCTTGCCCGGGAACGCGAGCGGCGTCGTCGGTCGCGGCTCCGGGGCGAGCCACTCCGGCGGTGTCGCCGCCGTCACCCCGGTCCGTTCCAGCAGGCGATCGACCGCGCGGAGGAGCGCCTTGGCCGGGATCTCTCCTTCGTGGACACCGAGAATCCGCCCGTCCGGCCCGACGAAGACCAGCGTGGGCCAGGCCCGGACGGCATACGTGCGCCACAGCAACAACTCCGGATCGTGCACGACCGGATGCGCGATCCCCTCGCGCAGGATCGCTCGCCGGACGTTCTCCGCCTCACGCTCGTTGGGGAATTTGGGCGAGTGCACGCCGATCACGACGACCTGGGAGGAATAGCGCTGCTCCACCGCCCGCAACGCGGGCAGGACATGCAGGCAGTTGATTCAGCAGTACGTCCAGAAGTCGAGGATCGCCAGACGCCCAGCCAGATCGCCCAGTCGCAGCGGTCGCGCGACGTTGAACCACGCGAGCCCTGGCGGAAAGTCCGGCGCGCGGACGGGACCGTACGGATCGTCCCACCGATGCATGCTGCACGCTCCCTTCGTGTCGAATACCCGGCATGAATGCTACTCGCTCGACCGCTCGGTCGTTCCCGCGCCGGACGGGACAGGGAACGAGTTCCTCGCGTGGCGAGCCGCTGCTGGGCCACCTGCGCAGGGCGATCGCACACGATCAGCGCTCGCGGACGGCAATCGGGAACAGTCCGTGAGCCTGCGGTCCTCGTGACTGCCCATCGTCCGGCTAAACCTCGAGTGACGCTGGTCCGAAACTCTACGGAGGGAACGTACGCCGAGCGCGTTACGCGCGATGCCAGGAGGAACTCGCATGGGACACTGCGCATGCGACCGTCCGCTCGAGGAGGACCACGGCCTGTTCTCAGGGGATCGTCTCCTCCTCTGGCCACCGATGCTGCACACCGCCGCCAAGCTCAGGACTCTCGCGGCCGAGTCGGGCCTACCGAGCGAGATCACCGGCGACGGAGCGTGCGTCATCGTTCATCTCGGGAGAGCGGTGGACAGCGAACCCTTCTGGACCCGAGTCGCTGCTCGGCTGACGGAAGAGGAACTCGACGCCACCCGAGCGCTGATCGGGACGCACCGTAGCCCGACGATCGAGGAGATACCGAATATCCGCTCGCTTCGTTACCTCTTGGCCGCCCGCGACCAACGCTGGTTCGAGCGAGTGCTGGTCGAAGGGCACCTGACGTGCGCCTTTCAGCCAATCGTCGAAGCCACGAGCCGCAAGGTCGCCGGACACGAAGCCCTGCTCCGGGCACGACTTCCCGACGGAAGCGTCATCGCCGCGGCTCAGCTATTGGGGGCGGCGCGAGCCCTCGGCAAGCTGGTCGCCTTGGACGTTCGGGCACGGCTGGTCGCGCTGGAACAATTGACCCGGCATCGACTTCCCGGTATCGTCTTCATCAATTTCATACCGAGCGCGATCTACGATCCGAAGACGTGCCTGCGGCAGACCTGGGAAGCTGCCCGCCGTCTCGGCGTGGAACCGGGCCGGATCGTCTTCGAGGTCATCGAGACGGAATCGCTCACCAATCTTCGCCATGTCCGGGACGTGCTTCTCGCCTATCGATCGGAGGGATTCCGCGTGGCACTGGACGACATCGGCTCAGGCTATTCGAGTCTCCTGTGGCTGAGCGACCTGCAACCTGATTTTCTCAAGATCGACCGAGCGATCGTGCGGGGCTGCGCCGAAGAGGCCGTCAAACGCGCGATCATCGCCAAAGTGACGGAACTCGCCCACGCGATCGGCGCGGCGGTCGTCGCCGAGGGGGTGGAAACCGAAGAAGATGCCCAGGCGGCGCGCGAACTCGGCGTCGATCTCATGCAGGGGTACCTGTTCGGCCGGCCGACGATCCTGGATCACGGGGAAGCACCAGCGAACACGTGAATGGTCGGCGGGCGTAGCGCTCCTCGGTGCGCACGGTAACCAACGGCAGTCGGACCCACGGTGACGCCGCTCCGAACGCGCGACCGACTGGGCCGCCGCGCGTTGTCGTGCCGGTCGTGCGAGCCCGTTGCACCCTCGAAGCCCGCCAGAGCGAATCATGTTCCCTGCGGAACGGATCGTTACCTCATCGATCCGGTTTCGGCCCCTTGACAGCCCCCCAGGGTCCTCATTTAGACTCCTGGCGTGCGGTCCACCTCGTGACGGTGCCCCAAACGCCCACCCACCGTCAGGCTGGATACGCCCGGGCGTGGCTGCCCCCGTCACCGCGCAGCCATCGGTTCGATCCTGGAGGGAACGTATGAGTACCGACCTTTTGCTGGGCGATGCCTATTTCGCCCGGAGCCGGCAGTTGTTCGAGCGGATCAGCCGTACCATCGCGGGCGGCGAGAGTTCGTACGCACGACTCAAGAAGGGTCTGGAGCTCTGCTTCGACCGCGGCGAAGGGTCCCGGTTCTGGGACATCGACGGGCACGAGTACATCGACTACTCCTTGGGCTATGGCCCGCTGATCTTCGGTCACAAGCCGCGACGCGTGATCCAGGCCGTCATCGAGGCTATCGAGCGCTACGGGACGATCTCGACCTTCCCGTACGAGCTCGATGCCGAAGTCGGCGAGCTGTTCACGGAACTCGTGCCAGGAGTCGAACTCCTGCGGTTCGCCAACTCCGGTACCGAGGCCACGATGGCCGCGGCTCGTCTGGCTCGCGCCTACACCGGCCGCCCGAAGATCGTGCAGATGGAAGGGGCCTACCACGGCTGGGCCGACACCCACCTCTGGTCGAGCCCCCCGGACGTCTGGCGGCCCCAGCTCCGTCCCTACAGTCCGCACCCGATCCCTGGCTCCCGCGGTATCCCGGAGGTCTACGGCGAGGCGCTGCTCATCGCGCAGTACAACGATCGGGACAGCCTAGAGCGACTCTTCGCCGAGCACGGGCACGAGATCGCGGCCGTCCTGGTCGAGCCGGTCCAGTGCAACTCGGGGGTCATCCTGCCCGAACCCGGCTACCTCGAGTTCCTGCGCGAGATCACCCGCGCCTACGGTGCGCTCCTGATCTTCGACGAGGTCATCACCGGTTTCCGGCTGGCCCCGGGCGGCGCTCAGGAACGGCTCGGTGTGATCCCCGACATCGCCACCTACGCCAAGGCGCTCGGCGCCGGTTTCCCGATCGCGGCGTTCGGCGGCTCGCGCGAGGTGATGCAGCTCGAAGCGACGAACCAGGTGATGCACGGCGGCACGTATACGGCCAACGTCGTCGCCCTGGCGGCGGCCCGCGCGGTGCTTACCGAAATGAAGACGCGGCGCGCGGAGCTCTGGGCCGTGCTGGACGGCTTCGGCGAGCGCGTCCGCGAGGGACTGCGCGAAGCCTGCGAAGCGGCGGGACTCCGCTGCATCGTCCAGGGCATCGGGCCGGTCTGGCACATCTTCTTCGCCAAGCCTGACGCCCCATCGCTCGACCGGATCCGCAACTACCGCGAGGCGCACGCCTACGCGAGCATCGACATCTACGATCGCTTCAACCGGGCGATGCTCAAGCGCGGGGTCTACTTCCATCCGTACCACCTCGAGCGCTGGTTCATCTCGACCGCGCACAGCGAGGCCGATGTCCGCGCGACGCTCGAAGCGGCCCACGAGGCGGCGCTGGAAGTCGCGCGCTCCCTGCGGGAGCAGCCGGTCGCCGACCCGTCGAGCCTGGCGATGCCGGGCATCGCCCAGTGACCGCGCAGCCACCGAGAGAAGCGAGAGCGGGCGGGGTATCCCGCCCGCTCTTTCCGTTGCCGACTTCGCCAGGGCTCTAGGCGCGCTGCTTCTGGAAGTACTCGCGGTTCTTCTGGATGTAGTGCCGCCACTGCTCGGGGAGGTCGTCCTCGAAGTAGATCGCCTCGACCGGGCAGACCTCGGCGCAGACGCCGCAGTCGATGCACTCGTCGGGATTGATGAAGTACTGGTCGGCCTCGGGGTCGGACTTGATGCAGTCGACCGGGCAGACCTCGACGCACGAGGCGTCCTTCGTCCCGATGCACGGTTCCGCGATCACGTAGGCCATCGAGATCCTCCGTTCACCTGTGCGCCTTCGCGGGCGCTCGCCAACCGCCGTTGGTTGCGTCGCAAGTATAGCGGGCCGGAGAACCGAAAAGCGGGGCGCGTCGCGCGCCCCGCCTGAGGCCGCGCCGGTTCAGCGCGGGATCGCGCCCCGCGAGTAGAGCCACTTCACGAAGCGCAGTCGATGCCACTGCTTCCGGGAATCCATGTACTCGATGTAGGGATACATGTCCCGCAGCTCGCGCAGCCGAGCGATTTCCTCGGGGGTGAACCCCAGCTCCTCGAGCCGCAGCGACTCGGCCTGCTCTTCGGGGCGCGGTACCAACGACTTCCAACTCGTCATGACCGCCTCCCTCGTTCACGCGCCCCTCTGGGCGGTGTCGAGACCCGTCCGACGAAGAAGATCGGACGGCTCGCACCGAAAGTATAGCATGTCCGAATCGGTCCGCGGATCAGGCCTCGCCCTCGCCGGCCGCTTCGGTCTCCTCGGCCCCCTCGGCTTCTTCCACCAACAGGGCACGGCGCTCGAGCCGCTTGCGGCGTCGCTCCTCGCGCTTCTTGCGCGGCTGCGCCTGCGCCTTCTCCAGGCGGCGCATGAAGCGTTCCACCTGACCTGCCGTGTCGACGATCCGCTGCTCACCCGTGAAGAACGGGTGGCACTTCGGGCAGAGCTCGATCCGGAGCACAGGCTTCGTCGAACCGGTCGACCAGGTGTTCCCGCAGGTGCAGATCACCGTCGCCTGCGGGTAGTACTCCGGGTGAATCCCCTTCTTCATGCCCCGACACCCCCTGCTGCCGGCAGCGTCCGACCGACCGGCTCAGGATAAACGCTCACGCGCCGCTTGTCCCGCGAGATCGGCTCGAACTTCACGTAGCCGTCGATCAGCGCGAAGAGCGTGTAGTCGCGCCCCATCCCGACGTTCCGGCCCGGGCGGAAGACCGTCCCGCGCTGCCGGACCAGGATGTTCCCGGCGCGGACGAACTGGCCGTCGTACCGCTTGACACCCAGGCGCTTGGCGTGGCTGTCGCGCCCGTTGCGCGTCGAGCCGCCACCCTTCTTGTGTGCCATCGCTCACCCTCCGTTCGCGATCACGAGGTCGCACCGGTCTCGATCGCCTCGACCTGCAAGCGGGTGTAGCGCTGCCGGTGCCCCGTCTTGCGGCGATAGCGCGTCTTCGGCTTCATCTTGAAGACGATCAGCTTCGGGCCCTTGACCTGGTCGAGCACCTTGGCGACGATCCGAGCCCCCGGAACCGTCGGGGTGCCGACCGTCACCGCACCGTCCTGCTCGACGAGCAAGACGTCGTCGAGCGTGACCGATTGCCCCGGCTCGACCGGCAGCTTCTCGACCTCGATGATGTCGCCGACGCGCACTCGGTACTGTTTGCTTCCGGTTCGGACGACCGCGTACACGTCACTTCCTTCCTCACGGTAGGCATGGCGCGACTTCGGTGGGTCAGATACCCACGGACGATAAGCGTAACGCGAAGGTGCCGACACGTCAACGGTCGCCCACCGTGCCGGGAGTTTCCGCACGGCACGACCGCAATCCCGCGACAGCCGCAGCGGGGTGCCCGCTGCCACGACACCGGGCACCCCGCGCGAGCGCGAGCCGTCGCTAGAACCGCACCAGCGGCTGGTCGAAGAGCTGCGTCCAGAGGAAGTTCACGAAGAAGAAGCCGAAGAACACCGTGTTCCCGAGCAAGAGCACGTATGACCACCAGCGGAGACGCGCCGGCCGCGGCAGGCGCCGATTCAGGTAGATCAGCAGGAAGGGGAAGACGAGCGCGCCGAGGTTCGCCATGTTCGCCGAGATCAGGATCAGCTCGGTCGGCAAAGCCTGAAAGATGAGGAAGCTGATCACCGCCAACAGAACGAGCATGAAGGGATAGTAGAAGCGGCGTGGGTCGCCGGCGATCGCCCGCCGGAACGCCGGACTCAGGCCGTAGAGCGCGTCCGACATGTTGCGCACGAGCGACTCGAAGACGCCGAGCTGGGTACTGAACAGGATGAAGAATCCGACGATCAAGGCCCAGAAGTAGAGCAACGAACTGTATTCACGGCTCAGGACATCGGCCGCGAAGGTCGGCATCGTCGCTCGGGTCGGCTTCTCGACGCCCGGCAGGTTGGCCAGGTGATAGACGAGCAACGTCGTCAGGTACATCCCGACCAGCGCACCACCGAAGAAGACGACCCACTGGTCGAGCAACAGGAGACGGAACCAGCGCTTCCAGCGCCGTTCGTTCTCCGGCGTGTCCGGGAAGGTCACGCCGCTGGCGAGCACCTCTTCCTGCTTGCCGCCGACGAGGCCAGCGATGAACCCGACCCGCGCGCCCATCCCGTAGCCGTGATCGCGATAGTAGTTCATGTTGTACCAGTTCAGCCCCGAAGCCAGCGCCGTGTACCCGGCCAGCCCACCGAGCAACGTCGCGTCGACTCCCGATGGCGGCAAGGCCGGGGTCAGGAGACCGCGCAGCGCCTCCCACCAGGTCCCGAAGGGAACGATGAACAGGTTCACGATGAGCAAAGTCACCAGGATGAAGCCGACCACGACCCAGTTGACCAGCTCGAGCGTCCGCGCGATCTTCCGACCGAAGAGCACGAGCAGGAAGACGATGCCCATGAGAAGCACCGCGAGCCACCGCGCAGCAGTCCGCTCGCCCGGTTGATCGACCAGGTTTCCGGTGAGCAGCACGTACAACCCCTCACCGGCTCCGGCCGCCCAGCCGCCCCAGATGTTCGCGAAATAGACCATGAGGAGCGCCACCGGTACCCACAACCACCAGCCGGGCGGCACCCGCGCCCAGCCGAGCACCGGAACCTCGCCCGTCGCCATGATGTAGCGGGTGATTTCCACGTTGTAGAACGTCTGCAGCAGTGCCGAGAGGAGAATCACCCAACCGATCCCGACGAACCCGTACTGGGCGACTGCGAGCGGACCGAGCAACCACTCGCCCGAGCCGATCGAGAGGCCGAGGGCGATCAGGCTCGGCCCGATCACGACGGTGATCGCCTCCTTGACGCCGATCCGGGGAACCTTGAAGACCTCCTCGGGCTCGGGAAGATCGACCAACGGGAGCGGCGGGCGACCGACACCGATCTGCGCAGTCGCCTCGCGCAGAGCGTAACCGTCACCACCTGCTGCCACGAGCGACCTCCTCTCCTCAGCGACTCCGTACACACGCCCACGATCGATGAGCGCCCCGAACGGTTGCCCTCACCCTGTCTCCGTCGCTCCCAGTCCAGCGCAGCGTCGATCGCCGATTCGTCGTTTCACCGGTACACTGACACTGTAACGAGCGAAACCATCGGTGTCAAGAACCCGGCCGGCGTCGCCAACGCACGCCTGGCAGCCGATCGCCCCGTTCCATCGCCATGGCACGACGCGGCATCGTCGAGTCGGCGGACGCGGCTGGCCGCGTCGCTGCGCGCCCGAACCCGTCCGGGACAGCCCACGGTCGACCCTCCGGGGATCGACCGGTCCCTAGGCGAGGCCCCTCGTCCGCACGAC
This sequence comes from Thermomicrobium sp., assembly GCA_026419575.1. Lineage (GTDB taxonomy): Bacteria > Chloroflexota > Chloroflexia > Thermomicrobiales > Thermomicrobiaceae > Thermomicrobium. Next base: position 9,339 of record JANZZC010000018.1, read on the forward strand.
CTGCCACCCGACACGAGCCGCCTTCGACCCCGTCGGCTCCAGGGGCTCCGGCCCGACGCGTCGAGAGGATCGAGCCACCGCACCTGCCGCCATCCTCGCGACATCTGCCCCATGGCCCCGCCGACCTCGCTGGTACCGGAACCCGGCAAACCTGACCCGACCGGTGCGCGGTCTGAGCGAACCGGACGACCGTGAACGGCGCAGTCCGAGTGCTGGCATGCGACGCAGGCCTCGCCCCGACACGGGTACCGCGCATCGCGCCGGTCGCCTGCATCCGATCTCCCCGGGGCACCTCGGTGGCGGGTCGTCCTGCACGTGATCGGCGGGGTGACGCGCCCGACCCGCGGGACCCGCACCGACAGCGAACCGGGGCCGCACCGAGGAGCCGACGAACGGGACCCATCGCTCTGGCTCCGGACGCGCTTCATCCCACGAGGCCGCGACGGAGCCGCGTCGAGCAGGCACGAGACGGAGTGTCCGGGGATGAGCAGGGTTCGGTGCACACG
>JANZZC010000019.1 GCA_026419575.1 Thermomicrobium sp.
CGCGGGCGCCGTGCGCGGCAGCCCGACACCGCGCGAACCCCCTCGGGGCGCGATTGACCACGCCCGTCCTCGCCGTCCCTCGCGGAGCCCCCGCAGGGGCCTTAGGGCTTCAGCCCGGGACTTCCAGCCCCGGGTATCGCCGCCTCGCAGCGCCGAGCACCATGCACGGCCCCCGACACGAGGAACCCGGTCTCTCCCATCACCGCGGGCACGCTCCGGTGCGCCCCGCCGGTACCCGTCGCGCTCCTGTCGCGCGCGCATGGAAAATCCGGCTCCGCCGCACGCTCCGACCGTGGCGCAGACCAGGGGCTGGACAGCGGCGCATTGCTGGTGTAGGCTGAACACGGGACAACGGAGCGCCGCAAAGGCGGCGAAGAGGAGAGTACCCAGCGGAAGCGGTCCAGCGAGCCGCGGTCGGTGGAAAGGCGGCCCGTCACCGCTGGCGAAGAAGGCCTCGGAGCTGCGTCCCGATCCGCGTTCGGCGCGGGGTAGGCGACGACGGTTGCCCCCGTTACCGGGCAGCGCTCGGTCGACGACCGAGCGGACGAGGCCGCGACCCGCGAGGGCGCGGCGAAGCGGGGTGGTACCGCGAGACGGCACCGCTCGCCCCCGCCGGGGTGAGCGGTTTTTCTGTTGCGGAGCGCGCGATGGCGGACACGACGACGAGACAGCGTCGCAGAGCCACGACCGGGACGACCGTGCACAGCGGTCGGCTCGTCGTTGCCGGCTGCACCAGCCATCTCGTTGGCTCGACCAGCCGTCTCTCGGGCCTGCTCGGCGTTCTCCCTCACCGCAGCAGCGCGCGGGAACCTCTCCTCCGGACGACCCACGGTGCCCAGCCGCACAAACGCGGAGCGAAACGCCCGGCGTGAGACCGGGTCGTGTCGTCCGTCGCGGTGTGGTCGGATCGGGTGTCGTTCACCGGAGGATGACGTGGAACGCGTACGCATCGGACTCGTCTACGGCCTGCTTCGAACAGAAGAACGGCTGCTCATCGCAGCGCTCGAACAGCGCGGAGCAGTGGTGGAGCGGGTGCTCGACCGCCAGCTCCGGTTGGATGCCACAGCACCCCCGCCCCGCTACGACGTCGTCGTCGAGCGGTCGGTGAGTCAGCTGCGTGGTCTCCACGTGGCGACGCTCTTCGAGGCATGGGGCGTGCCGGTCGTCAACCCCACCCGCGTGCTCGAAGTCTGCAACGACAAGCTGCGCACCACGGCCCTGCTCGCAGCGGCCGGCATCCCGCAGCCCCGCGTCATGGTCGCCTTCAGCGTCGAGGAGGCGCTCGCTGCCGCCGATGAACTCGGGTATCCCGTCGTCATCAAGCCACCGCTCGGCTCGTGGGGACGGCTCCTCGCCCGTGTCCACAGCCGGCGAGCCGCTGCGGAAGTCCTGCGCCACAAGCGAGCCCTCGGCGGTTTCCACCACGGGACGATCTACGTGCAGGAGTGGGTCCCCAAGCCCGGTCGAGACATCCGCGCCTTCGTCGTCGGCGAGGAGACGATCTGCGCCATCTACCGCACCGCCGAGCACTGGGTGACGAATACCGCGCGCGGCGGGCGCGCGTCCGCGTGTCCCGTGACGCCGGAACTGGCCGAACTCTGTGGTCGCGTGGCGCAGGCGCTCGGCGGTGGCGTGCTCGCGGTCGACATCTTGGAACACCCGGAGCGCGGACTCTTGGTCAACGAGGTCAACGCCACCATGGAGTTCCGCAACTCGATCGCCCCGACCGGCGTCGATATTCCAGGCCGGGTGGCCGACTACGTGCTGAGCGTGGCGCGACAGGGTCAGGTCGCGACGCTCGCGACCGTGCGGAGCTGAGCGGCGCGTCGACTGTCCGATCGCGTCCTGACCGGTGGCGGACTCGTCGTCGCTGTGCGCGTCAGTGCGTCCGCACCATCCCGATCGTGGCCACGGGAAGCGTTCGAGCGTCGAGGAACACGCTCCCACTGCCCCCGATCCGCGGCCGGTCTCATCCCCCATCGACACCCAGCGCGGCGGAACCGCATCCGTCGTATCGCGCGCCGCGCTGCGGCGCAGCCACGCTCCCCGCACCAGGTTGACCGACGCACGGGTTTCTGGCAGGATTGATCTGCCTTTCGAACAGCAGTCTGCGAGGTGAAGCGACGATGCGACGGGACGACAGCGAGACCGAGCAGCCGACAGCCGGTGATCGTGGCGGGTCATTCTCCCCGGGGGGTGACGTCGCGGATCGGGACCGGGCCGCTCAGGCAGCTGATCTCCGAGCCCCAGTGTCGCTCCAGCGAGACGTCGACGTGGAGACGGCCGGCTGGATCGCGCTGGCCTTGGAAGTGGTCTTCGGGTGGTTCGGGATCCTCGGACTCGGACATGCCTATGCCGGCAACCTCGTCCTCGGGGTAGGGCTGTTCCTGGGCTGGCTGGTCGCCCTCGGGCTCCTCACGCTCCTGACTGCCGTGTCATTGGGACTCGCGGTCTGTGTGACGGTGCCCGTCTGGATCGCCGTGCCGGTCGTGTCGGGGCTCCTGGCACGTCGGACGATGCTCGCGAGCGGGACGAGCGGGAGCTGGGGACGTGCAGCCGCCTTCGGTGCAGCTGGCTGCGGGGCGCTGCTCCTGCTCGCGTGCCTGGTCGTGGCTGGGCTGACCTCTCTGGGGATCGGACTCAGTGGCCTCACGCAATGAGTCCGTCCGACACGAGCGATCGCCAGTCCCGGCTGTCACCTCGGCCTCGCGTCCATGCTCCTGCCCCGAGGCGCGCGATCGGCACGCACGCGTCGAGAGCCCCGTCGTACGGTGTCCGCGGTCCCGCCTCCGCAGGGCCCTCCCGTAACACCGCACCCACACGCCGACGCGCGCGGCTGCCAGGTACCGAGCGGCACACTGGCTGGCCTCTCCTCTCTCCGAGGACACCGTCCTCCTGGCCAGTGGTTGCTCCTGGCCAGGAGGCGAACGTTGCGTTCGGTGCACGGCGCGTCGCGCTCAGTCGAAGCGCAGCACCGGCTTGACCGTGCGGCCTGCCTCCGAATCGTCGGCCGCCTGCTGGATGGCCGTGAACGGATAGAAGGTGATCAACCGATCGAACGGGAACAGGCCTCGCCGGTAGAGGTCGACCATCTCGGGGATGAAGAGGTCCGGCACGCTGTCCCCCTCGATGATCCCGCGCACCATCCGGCCGAAGAGCATCGTCCCCATGTCCAACGCGACCTCGGTGCCCAGCGGTGCCGCCCCGATGAGCCCACAGACGCCGAGCTGGTCCAGGCAGTCGACCGCTTGCCGGAAGACCTTCGGGTTGGCCGTGGTCTCCACGCTGTAGGCCACACCGTATCCCGTGATCCGCTTGATCTCTTCGACCGGGTCGGTCGTCCGGGCGTCGATCACGTGTGTCGCCCCGAGTTCCCGCGCCAATTCCAGACGTGCCGGGTTGATGTCCACACCGATGATCGTGGTGCAGCCGACTGCTCGCGCCGCCAGGAGCGCGCTGAGTCCCACCGAGCCCGTGCCGAAGATGGCGATGGAGCTCCCGGCCGGAGGCCGCAGCGAGTTGAATACTGCCCCCGCACCCGTCTGCACCCCACAGCCCAGCGGGCCGAGCAGCTCCAGCGGCACGTCCTTGGGTACCTTCACCACGTTCCGTTCCGTGGCCAAGGCGTACGTCGCGAACGACGACTGGGCGAAGAACATACCGGTGATCGGCTGTCCCCGCCAGTGGATCGGGCTCGACCCGTCGGGGCGGCGGCCACCGAAGTTGAGCGGGAAGAGCTGCACGCAGTAGGCCGGCTTGCCACGCAGGCAGTGGTGACATCGGCCACACGACTGGTACGTCAACACCATGTGGTCGCCCGGCGCCACCTTGGTGACCCGGGCCCCGACCCGCTCCACCACGCCGGCTCCCTCGTGACCCAGCACCGCCGGCAGCGGCACCGGATACCACTGATCACGGATGATGAGGTCGGTATGGCAGATCCCGGCGCTGACGACCCGCACCAGCACTTCGTCCTCGCGCGGCTCGTCCAGCTCGATCTCCTCCACCAGGAACGGTCCGTGCGGTCGCTCCACCACTGCTGCCTGTGCGACGACCATGCGCTGCCGTCCTTTCCGTGACCTCCAGGCGACACTCCCAGTCTAGCAGCCAGCCGGCAGGATGGGCTGCCGAGCGCATGCGCAAGCTCCGTCCTCGTCCGGTGGCCGGGAGTATCGCTGGTCATAGCCATGATCGGCCATTGACGAGCGCCTCGCCACGACGATTCCTGGTAGGAGAGGGATCGGACTGTTCGCCGGAGGGTGGAGGGGCACCGTGCGTCGCCTGCTGCTGTGGATCGCCGTGCTCGCGCTGACCGCGTCCGTGCTCCCAGCCTCAGCGGCAGGAGCCAGCCGCTGGTGGCAGCCACGCGGTCAACTCCGCTGGCATATCCAGTTCACCGGTGAACTCGCCGTTCCCAGGGACGCCCACGTCGTCTTCCTCGACCTCTTCGACACCGACGCCGCGACCGTCACCCGGCTGAAGCGACAAGGGAAACGGGTCGTCTGCTACCTCAATGCAGGCGCCTGGGAGGACTGGCGACCGGACGCCGCTGCCTACCCTGCCGAACTCCTCGGCAATGACTACGAAGGATGGCCCGGCGAGCGCTGGGTCGATATTCGCCGGCTCGATCTCTTGGCACCGCTCCTCCGCGCACGCCTCGACCTCTGTCGCGCCAAGGGCTTCGATGGCGTCGACCCCGACAACCTGAACGGCTATCAGAACGAGACCGGCTTCCCGCTCACCGCGGCCGATCAACTCCGCTTCAACCGCTGGCTCGCTGCCGAGGCACATGCCCGCGGCCTCGCGATCGGCCTCAAGAACGACGCGGAGCAGGCTCGCGACCTGGTCCACCATTTCGATTGGATCCTCGTCGAGCGCTGCGTCGCACAGGGCTGGTGCGACCTGACCGCCCCGTTCCGGCGTGCCGGCAAACCGGTCTTCGCCATCGAATACGTCGAGAACGGCATGACCACCTCGTACGTCTGCCGGGTCGCTCGACAGCACGGCCTCAGCGCGCAGCTCAAACGCCTCGCCCTCGACGCCTGGTCGCAACCGTGTTGGCGGTGACGAGGCTCGGACACGGAATCGCGGATCCGCCGTTACCCAATCTTCCAGCGCGCACGAGCGAGGCCCCCGCACCTCCTCCATCGGACACGCGACCGAGACGCGACGGGTACCCAGTGCTCCACTCCCCCGGGGCGAGACGCTGCGCTCGAGGCCGACGGTCCGCAGGCAGTACCGGTGACCGCTCCGTCCCCCGGCTGAGCACCGACGCCCCCGTCACACGATCGGCCGGTAGGCTTCCGGATCCAGCGGCACCTCGATGACGAACGGCAGGCCCGAGCGCGTCGCCGCCAGCGCCTGCTCCGCTGCTGCCGCGAGTTCCTCGGCGGTCCGCGCGACCGTCCCAGCGCAGCCGCAGGCTTGGGCCACCAGCACGCTGTCGATCGGTTCGAAGTCCACGCCGTACCGCGGTAAGCCGCGGTTCTCCTGCCCGATCCGGATCAGCGAGTAGGAACGGTCGGCGATGACGAGCACGATGATCGGGGCACCGACCCGCCGCGCCGTCTCCAGCTCCTGACAGACCATCGAGAAGCCCCCGTCCCCGAGCGCCGCCAGCACCGGTGCCTCCGGCCGGGCCAGCTTCGCACCGATCGCTGCCGCCAGCCCGTACCCCATCCCCGACAGCCCGTTCGACATCCAGAACGTCTCCGGCTGCCGGCTCGGCCAGAACTGACCGAAGAGGTACTTGTGCGAGCCGACGTCGGTCGTCACGATCGTCTCGGCAGGCAGCACGCGAGCCAGCGCCTCGACGATCCGCACCGGCGCGAGTCCCTCCGCCGGTGCGCGGCTACGGCCTGCGGCGATCGCCGCCCGCTCGGCCTGGAACTCCCCGAACGGACGCTCCCACCGCCGCGGCGGGGCGAGCTCGTCCAACGCTGCCAACAGCGCACCGTGGTCAGCCAAGAGGACGTCTCGACGCGGGAGGACCCCCGCGGCCTGCGCCGACTCTAGCACCCAGACGATCGGTAGCTGCGCGTGCCACGTCTTGTCCACCTCGACCGGATCGAACCCGAAGCCGACGAGGAGATCGGCGCGGCGCAGCGCCTCGACCATCAGGTCGTCGATCGCCATCCCCCCGACTACGCCGACGAAGTCGGTCGCCTCGTCCTGCTCGTCCACCAGCCCTTTCGCCTTCGGCGTCACTGCGACCGGTAACCGCCACGCCTGGAGCCAGCGTCGGAGCAGCGGCGCTCGCTCCGGTCGGACGCCGAGCCCGACGAGAACCAGCGGCCGCTCGGCGGTCGCCAGACGCTCAGCGAGTTCCCGCGCCGCCGCTCGGGCGTCGTCGTCCGGACGCAGCTCTCGGTTGGCCGGTTCCTCCCTCGTCACGAGACGCGCCGGCTGCCCCGCGTCCTCGGCCGAGAGCGTGAGGTAGGCCGGCCCGTGCGGCTCGCTCGTGCAGGCCTGGAGCGCCTGCCGCACGGGACGGTGCGGATCGAGCGGGGTGACCGCTGCGCCGTACTTGACGATGGGTCGGTAGACGTCGTGCAACGGGAGCCGTTGGTGGGTATGGGTCAGCGGCCAGGTCGCGGGAAGATCGGCCGTGATGGCGAGCAGCGGCTCGCGGTCCAGCCAGGCGTTGGCGAGCGGGAGCATCAGGTTGGCCGCGCCCGGTCCGAGCGTCGCCACTGCCACGCCAGCGGTGCGCCGCAGCTTGCCGTACACGGCTGCTGCGGTACCCGCAACCGCCTCGTGCCGGCAGAGCGTGAACGCGATCCCGGCTCGCCGCAGAGCATCGAGCAGGACGAGGACCTCCCCACCCGGCAGCCCGAACGCACGGTCCACTTCCGCCGCTCGGAGTTCCTGCGCCACCATCTCCGCCACGCTCGCCATACCACACCTCCCTCAAGCGTTCGACCGGGACGACCGACGATCCTATCAGGACGCTGTGCAGACAGGGTCACACGCGGAGTATCGCATGGCGGTGAGTGCTCCGCGGTCTCTCGACGCGATATGCCCAGCCGCACATGGATCAGACGAGGTAACGAGGGACGAATGGACATTCTCCATCACGACTCATGCTTCCTGCGCGACCAGCTCCGGATATCGCATCGATTTCCGGTCGGCCGCCCACCGGAAGGAGACCGACCGGCACTGGTCGGATGATCGCGCGGAACGTCCGCTCCAAGCGAGGAAGAGGCGATGCGTGCAACCGCAGGAGCTCAGACGAACCGCGATCCGCGGCAATGGCTGGAAGAACGCGCCAAGCGCTTGCTCGATCTGACCGGGCGCAACCCCTTGCTGCACAGCCAACCCCGACTCGAACCGCGTGCCCCTTCGCCAGCGGCCATCTGGCAAGAACTCGTCAAAGGAGAAGAGCGATTGCTCATCCTCGCAGCTCCACCGGCGCAGAACACGCAGCCTGCGCCGGCGGCTGCGGTCGGACCCGAGACGCCGCTGACCGAGAACGAGCTCCCGGCGCTGCGTGCGACCGGCGGCCCCAGCCGCGAGCCAGCGCTCACCGTTCCGCTCGACCAGGTGGAACTCGAACGCCGTTTGACCCAACTGCGTCGAAAGGCTCGCTCAGCGTACGACGATGCCGGCTTCTGGACACTCTTCATGGCCTTCGGCGCACTGGAATGGACACCGAGCACGGAAGCCGGCAAACGCTTTCTGTCACCTCTCGTGCTGGTCCCCGTCTCCATCGAACGCCAGCGCCCCGGACAACCGTTCTCTCTCCGATGGCGCGACGATGAAGAGATGCAAGCCAACCAGGCACTGCGTGTCTACCTGGAAGAGGTCGAGAAACTGCGCTTGGACGGCTTCGAGCCGTCGGACGAGAGCGACCTGGAAGACCTCCTCGACACCGTGGAGGACCTCGTCCGCGAGCGGGGATGGGTCGTCCACCGCCGGTGCTGGGTCGGACAGTTCGCGTTCCAGAAACTGGCGATCTACCGCGATCTCCGCGACAACGCGGAACGGATCCTCGCCCACCCGATCGTGCGCGCGGCTGCAGGGTACGAGCCTCCATCCTTCGTCGACCGACAACGCGATCCGCGGACCTTCGATACCGAGCCGGTCCAAGAGGTCGCCACCGTCCTTCCCTGTGACAGCAGTCAGCTGCAAGCGGTCCTGAAGGCGCGCGCCGGGCAGACCTTCGTGATCCAAGGACCGCCCGGCACCGGCAAGAGTCAGACGATCGTGAACATCATCGCCGACCAACTAGCTCGTGGGAAAACCGTGCTGTTCGTGAGCGAAAAGCGCGCTGCCCTGGAGGTCGTCGAACGCCGACTGCAGCACGTCGGGCTCGGACCCTATTGCCTGAACTTGCATAGCCATGAGGCACACCGCGGCGAGGTACTGCAAAGCATCGTCAACGAACTGTCCCCGAGCCAGCAGACACAGGGACGAGGCTCTTCCGAGCTGGTTCGTCAGCTCGAACGGCACCGCGACAGGCTCCGCGACTATACCGGCACCCTCCATGCGCCGCGCCCACCGCTGGGACGAACCCCCTTCAGCGTCATCGGCCGCGTGCTCCGTCTACCCGACGTGGGCATCTCGGCACGCATCGACCTGGATCCGCGTACCCTGACCGAGCAGCTCCTCGACCGACTACGCACGCAGGCCCAACGTCTGGCCGCCGACATCGACCTCCTGCGCGAAGGAGAGAGGTTCCCATGGGCGTCGGCACGGCGCGAGCTGACGGAGCGAGAACTCGCCGCGCGAGCCCGAGAGGCACGCGCAGCCTTCGAGGCCTGGGTCGAGGAGCTCGGACAGGCAAGTCAGGCCCTGGGACTCCGTCCCCCGATCGACCTGCGGAGCGCGGCTGACTGCATGCAACTCCTTCGGCGTTTTGCGACAGCGGAGGCGTTCGACCCGGCGTTGACGAGCCAGAAGGACGTCTCACGGTGGCTCGCCTGGGTCCAGGAAGCGGCCAGTGCGCTGGACTCGCCCGAGCGCTTTCCCCGCGACGAGCTTCCGGAGTTCGGCCCTCGCTTCTTTCTGCCGGAACCGCCTGATCTCCCGTCCACCGTCGCGGCAGCGCTCGCTGACCGTGCGCAGATGCTCGTTCAGGTGCTCGCCCCCCGTTCGCCCACGATCGGCCGCGAGGAACTCTTCGCACTGGCCAGTGACACGGCCGACCTCCGAGGAGCCTGGCACGACCTCGTCGAAGCCGCTCACCGGTTGTCCCGTGCACTGGGCATGCAGCCTCCCGCCACGTACCGGGAACTCCGTGGGGTGATTCTGGCCGCGCGCTGTCTCGAAGCAGGCGTCGCGGTACCGCACGAGTGGCGACGGCCGGCGCAGCGCGAGGGGCTCGAGCGCCTGGGGTCGTTGGTCGAGGCGCTTCGGCAGGAACAGGCACTCCGCCGGCGCATCGTCAAACAGTGGGACGAGCGACTCCTCGAGCACCCCATCGGCGACCTCGCCCGTCCGTGGCTCCGCTGGCAGCCGCAGCGCTTTCTGCGGTGGCTGATCCCCTCCTACCGGCGTGCCCGGGCGCTGTTCCGCCGTCACTACCGTGGTCCGGCGTCGTTCGAGGAACGAGCGACCGTCCTGGCTGAGCAGCTGCTCGAACTGCACGGTCTGCGTCAGAGGATCGACCGCTTGCGCGAGGATCCGGTGCTCGAACCGCTCCTCGCTCTGCTTCCGGCCGACGTCGCCGCGAACCCCGAAACCGTGGACACGCTCGCCCAGGCCGCGATCGCGATGCAGGACCGGGCGGTCGATCCCCAGTGGCAGCGTGTCCTCGTCGGCATGCAACCCCTCTCGGCAGAGATCCGAGCGGTGGCCAGCTCCCTCGTCTCGGCATGGCGCGAACTCTGCCTGGCGGAAGAACAGCGGAACATCGCGCTACTCGCCCCGTGCCCAGACCATGCACCGGTCCATCCGGAGACGCTGCCCGAGTCAGTGCTTCTGCTGCAGGACTTCGCCCGGTGGTGGCAGACCGAGGCCGACCAGCTGCCGGAGCGACTGCCGATCGAACGCGTGCCGGTACTCATCGGCAAGGCCACAGACCTCTACGCAGTCCGGGAACGATACGCACGCGCCGCTCGAACGGCGTCCGACCACTGGCAGGCGATCCCTCCGGCGAGCGCCGCGGCGTGGCGCACGCTGGCGGAGAACCTCTCGCTCTGGCAAGCCTTCGGCGCCTGGTACGACACGGCGGACGTACCGCAGCCGCTGCGAGACGCCGCGATCGATCCGCATCGTCGTCCTGACCCCGCGCCGCTGGAGCAGCGATGGCACCGATTCCACCAGGCCATCACCCAGCTCGCCGCCGTCTTCGCGGACTCCGCTCTTCCCTTCGCGAACCGGAAGTTCCCGAGCGCGTTCGCACGACCGAGCGAGTGGTCCTTACCGAGCGTGCTCCCAGCGCTCCCCTTGGCCGATCTTCGCGCGTTGCTCGACTCCTTGGTCGAGCGAGCCCAAGACATCAGGCGATTTCGCCTCGCTGCGGACGCCGCACGCGACCTCACCGAGCATCTTTCGGAGAGCGTCGTTTCCAACCTCGTCGAACGCCGCGAACTCGCGCCCGAATCCATCCCCGACGTCGTCGAGCGCCTCGTGCTGACCCGGTGGCTCGAATGGGTCGCCGACGGCCACGAGCTGCTCGCGCACTTCGAGCACTCGCTGCACGAAGCACAGCGACAGCACTTCGTCGCGCTCGACGAGCGACTCGAGGTCTGGCAAGCGCAGCACGTGATCGATTCCTTGAACCGACGCCGCGCGCGACTCGACGGCGGTGATCGTGCGGTCGCACTGCTCAAGCGCGAAGCCACCAAACGGCGTCGCCACAAGTCTCTGCGGACGATCTTCCGAGACTGCTTCGACGTCATCCTGGCCGTCAAGCCGTGTTGGTTGATGAGTCCGCTCTCGGTCAGCCATTTCTTACAACCGCACCACCAGTTCGATCTGGTGATCATGGACGAAGCCTCACAGATCCTCCCGGAAGACGCGATCCCTGCCCTCTACCGAGCGCGACAGGCGATCGTCTGCGGAGACTCCAAACAGCTGCCGCCGACCCGCTTCTTCGAGTCCACGATCCTGGACCTCGACGAGCCGGACGAGGAGGAAGTCTCGGACAGCGATCCTGGGGAGAGCATCCTGGAAACGCTCGAGGTTCGGTACCCGAGCGTGTGGCTTCTCTGGCACTACCGGAGCAAGGACGAACGGCTCATCGCCTTCTCCAATGCAGCCTTCTATGACACCCGTCTCATCACGATCCCGACCCCGGTCGACCCTGCTTTGCCCACCGGCATCGCGTTCCGGTTCGTGGGGGGCATCTACGACCGCAGTGGTCGGCGAACGAATGCGGCCGAGGTCGAGGAGGTCTGTCGTCTCATCAGCGAGCACCTCGAACGCTGGGGGACCGGACGATCCCTCGGTGTCGTGACGATGAACGAGCCCCAAATGCACGCCATCCTGGACGAGCTCGAGCGTCGTTCCGTGCTCGAACAGCAGTTCCAGATGCTTTGGGACGCCTCGCGCTGGCCGAACGGGGAAGAGTTCTTCGTCAAGAACCTGGAAGCGGTGCAAGGGGACGAGCGTGACGTGATCATCGTCTCGACGGTCTATGGACGAGACGCACGCGGATCCTTCTCGCTCCAGATCGGGCCGCTCACCCGAGCGGGTGGAGAGCGGCGACTCAACGTCCTAGTTACTCGCGCTCGCGAGCAGCTGGTCCTCGTCACTTCTCTGCAACCGGAGGACTTCCGACTCACCGACGAGGAGCGGCAGGTCGGGCTTCGCGTTTTCCGCGATTACCTCCGCTACGCGCGCGACGGGGTCCTTCCCGCAGCGCCGCAGTCGTCCGTTGGCGGCCCATTCGAATCGGATTTCGAAGCGAGCGTCGCCGACGTCATCCGCTCATGGGGCTACGACGTGCGACCCCAGTTCGGCGTCGGTCGGTACCGGATCGACCTGGCGATCCCCGATCCGCGCGATCCCACTCGTATCCGCGTCGCAGTCGAGTGCGACGGCGCGACCTATCACCGTCTCCCCACGGTGCGGGAACGCGATCGGCTCCGTCAGCAGTGGTTGGAACGGAACGGCTGGACCGTCATCCGCGTCTGGTCGACCGACTGGTGGTACCGGAGACGAGCTGCTGAAGAAAGGCTGCGGCAGGCGCTGGAGCACGCTTTCGGGGCGACCGTCGCCTCCTATTCGGAGAGCGAGGCCGCTTCCTGACGAGGCGCTGCGCGCCGACGAAGCCAGCCGAGCTCGGTCGGGCCTCTCCCCGCTCGAGACTCGTCCCGAGCCGCAGCGGCGGGGAACGTCTCGAAATCCCGAGTTGCTTGTCCTCGCGCCTGGGAAGACGAGTCGCGCTGGTGTCGGAGCGTCGGTAGTCGGCACGGGAACCACCTCCCACCCCCCGCACCGGCTGGCACGCGGCGGATGAGCGCGGCTCGAGCCTGCCGCGCAGCGTCGGGACAGCAGCTGCACGGACTTCGCGGCACTCGAGCCTCTCGCCTCACCGTTCGCCCGCGGCACCGGCGACGAGCCGAACGTCAGCCGAAACGCGACGCGTCCGCGAGCGTGCCCGTCCAGCCTCGCCGGGGAGGCATGGACGAGCAGACCGTGCCGACCGGATAGCGCGCCGCACGATCGCCTCGTGCGGACGGCGTCCTTCCGCACCGCGCCGATCGACGGAGGCTCCTCGTCACCGGCACTGCGCGTGCATCGCACCGCTCCGCACCGGTCGCTCAGCGGTACTGGAACGTCACCGTCTGACCGGTCTGAATCCCGCGCTCGCCACCGTCGGCGAACCGCCCGCTCCGCACGACGATCGTCCAGTGGTTCGGCGCGTGCACCCCATCGAACCCCACCACCTCGCCCACGACCTCGTCTCCGATCCGACATTCCATTCCAGTCGCGATGACGCCGCCCCGTGCGAAGCGGATGAACCCGAGGTACGCCGCACGGGCGACGACCTTCCCCGGCGTCGCATCCGGCTCGTCCGTTACGCAGCACTCGGCGATCGACCCGTCCGGGAAGGCACGTGCCCGCACCGTTTCCAACTCGAGGTTCCGGTCGGTGAAGCGCACCCCCAGCACCGCGACGAAGTGCCCCTCCATCGCTGCGACAGCGACGAAGGGTCGTTCCGGCACGATCCCGCGTGCGTACGGCTCCTTGCTCATACGAACACTCCTTTCCTCCCGAGACCGAACGCTCGCTCCGAGTCTCGTCCTGCTGGTGCGACCCGTGCCCCTCGCTCGAGCGGTCATCGTGCTCACCACTTGCGATCTTCGCAGAGGGCGCAGGCACTGTGAACGCCGACCGACCGCTCAGGCGCGGCCGATCGAGCCGGGCGACGCCCCGCGAAACCGGTGCCGAGAACGGCGTCTGCGCCCAGATGCGTTTGACCAGACCTCGTTGTCTGCCAGGATTGCGGCGGTTCTCACCACCCGGTTCTGCTGTCGGCGAACGCTGCCGATCACCCTGCACGTCCACACACCGCCGGGGCCTCTCGCTCGAGCAGTCTCCGCTCTTCCTCTGACCCGCGGAGCGATCCCGCCTCGCCCGGACGGCGTGCCGTCGCTGGGCGCTGCGAGCGTCCCGTGCCGTCGCGGTCGGAGGCCAGCGACCGAACACGGCACACCGCGTAGAATCAGGCAGCGGCGCCCGCCGGATCGGCTACGACCGGGGTCCGTGCTGGTGGCGAGCGTCTCGACCACTGCCCTGCACCGACCGATGGAGTCTCGCCCGCCGGCGCGAGGACACGATGCGCCCGACCGTGCGGCATGCTTCGTCTCGTCGCAGCCGAGCACGGCGTGACCAGTACGCGTCCGTGCGTTCGACGCCGCAGCCGACGCCGGTCGCCTCGACGATGCGGCGAGAACGCGCGCAGGACTCCGCAGCGAGGTCGAAAGGAGCAGTGCTCGCCATGTTCGGCAATGCCCGTCACGTCCTGCACGTCTGGGACTACCACCACGGTCAGGTCACCCGCATCGTCGTCTCCGGTTGTCCACCGCTGCATGGTCGCACCGTGCGCGAGAAGCAAACCGATCTCGCGACCCGCTACGATCACCTCCGCGCTCTCGTCTGTCGCGAGCCGCGCGGCCATCGCAACCTGCTGGGGGCGTTCCTCACCGAGCCCGAGCGTCCCACCAGTCACGCGGGCGTCATCTTCGTCCATCCGGGTGGATACTTCGACGCCTGTGGCGATTCGACCTTCAGCGTCGCTGTCGCTCTGCTCGAAAGCGGTCTCGTCCCCCGCGCGACCGACGACGGTGAGCAGGAACTGGTCCTGGACACGGTGCTGGGGCCGGTCCCCGTGCGGGTGCGTCTCCGCCAGGGACGGGTCGTCGCCGTCACCATGTCCAGCGGCCCCTCCTATGCCTTGGGCGAAGCAGTGCTGGAGACCAGCGAACTCGGTCGCGTCCCCGTGACCCTCGCCTGGGGCGGCCTCCTCTACGCCTTCGCCGACGCGACTGCCCTGGGCCTCGAACTCGGACCGGACCTCCCACCCTCGGCACGCGAGCACGTGCTGGAGGTCGGGACCGCGCTCTGGCAAGCAGCGCGCGAGCGACTCCGCGCCGACGTTCCCGGGATCGCCACCGACCGTCCCGTCGACCTCGTGACGCTCGTGCAAGAACTCGCGACCGACGGCACGCCGCTCCCCCCAGGAGCGGACGCTCGTCCAGCCGGAGCGCGCGTGGCCAATTTCTACGCACCCCGGACGATGGGTCGCACCCCCTCGGGAACCGGGACCGCTGCGCGCGTCGCTGCCCTCGTCGCGGCCGGTCGGCTCGCGCTGGGCACGTCGTACTTCCACGAGAGTCCGGTCGGCCTGCGTTTCACCGCTCGTCCCGTGCGACGCGAGGGATCGGCGGTCCACAGCGAGATCAGCACGATGTCCTACTGCATGGGGATCGCCACGCTGGTCCTGCGCGACGACGACCCGTTTCCGACCGGCTTCTCGTTGTAGCCGTCGTCGCGGCCGGACGCTCGCTCGTCCATGGTGCACGGGGCTCGTTCCGCTGCGCGCCACCTCCACGCCGGTCCGGAGCGGACCCCGTGCGCGATCCCTGCTCCGCACGGGGATCGCTGCGTGGAGACGCGCTCGGCATCGGACGCTCGACGCGTGGTGGTGCCCGGACCTGGACTGCGTCAGAGTGGTCGCTCTACCGGCCGCACCGCTCCACGGACAACGCAACACGGCGCATCCCGAGGCCCGAAGGAAGAACGGGGCCGGGTCGCCGGCCCATCGCAGCTCTCCCCACTGCTCCGCAGTGCGGCATACTGGTGACGGGACACGCCGGGGGAAGGGATGGGGATGCCGCTCGAACCCGCTCGCAGGGTACTGGGTGATCGAGGTCCGTGCTGGGACGACCGGCTGCGCGCAGCTCAGGCGGCGCTCCACGCTCTGATCGACCTCGACCAGCTCGCGACCAACGCGCGAATCCTCCTCCGGACCCTTCCAGGCGACACGGAACTCCTCGCGATCCTCAAAGCCAACGCCTACGGCCACGGCCTCGTCCCGGTCGCCCGCGCCGCACTCGCGGGTGGTGCCCGCTGGCTCGGGGTCGCCCGCATCGAGGAGGGCGCCATCCTCCGTCGCGCCGGCATCGCTGCCCCGGTGGTCGTCCTCGGCCCTCCCAACCACGACCGCCTGCGCGAGGCGATCGTCCACGGACTCAGCCTGGCGGTCGGCTCGCTCGCCGATGTCGTCGCCGTGCGGGCCGCGGCCACCGCGCTCGGTCGTCGGGCACGCGTCCACTTGGAGATCGATACCGGGATGCATCGCTTCGGGGCCACTCCGGAGGAAGCGGTCGCCCTGGCTCGTCTGCTCGCCGGCGATCCTGCGGTCGAGTTCGAGGGGATCTACACCCACTTCGCGACGGCGGATGCCCCCGATTGCCGCGGGCTCCGCCTCCAGCAGGCGCGCTTCCGCGCGGTACGCGAGCGCCTGCTCGCCGAGGGACTGCATCCGCCGGTCGTCCACCAGGCCAACAGCGCGGCGACGCTGCGCGGCGCGATCGGCGATCCGGATCTTCCCGGCCGGCGCGTCGTCCGCGTCGGCATCGCCTTCTACGGGCTCGCCCCCGACCCGGCGATGGCGCTCCCCGCCGGGATCCGCCCGGCTCTGGAGCTCCGCGCCCGCCTCGCCCGCTGCTTCACCGTCGCGGCCGGAGAAGGAATCTCCTACGGGCATACCTACGTGACCGAGCAGCCGACGCGCTGCGGGCTCGTGCCGGTCGGCTATGCCGACGGCTTGCCGCGAGCGCTCTCCAACCGAGGATGGTTCGCCGTGCGGGGTGTCCCCTGCCCCATCCGCGGCCGGGTCTGCATGGACCAGACGATCGTCTCCCTCGAGGACGTCCCGGAGGCAGGCCCCGGCGACCCCGTCGTCGTGCTCGGTGACCCGGAGTCGGGGGCGATGTCCGCTTGGGACGCCGCCCGGCTCAGCGACACGATCGCCTACGAGATCCTCACCAGCCTGGCAGCACGGATCCCCCGCATCTACCTCCGCGGGGGAGCACCGGTCGCGCTCGCCGATCTCTTCGGCCTGATCGAACGGGACGAGTTCCCCGCTGGGTAGCAGCGTACCGTCCCGGCATGGGAAGATTGCCCTGACGACAGGCTGCCGCAGTCACGACGACCTACCGGTAGCCGGTGGGACGGCAGGCGATGGCTGAACGACCGATCCGCATCCTCCTCGTCGACGATCACGCGCTCTTCCGGCAAGGCCTCCGCCAGCTCCTGGCGACGACCGACGATCTCCTCGTCGTCGGTGAAGCGGCGTCCGGCCAGGAGGCGGTGGAACTCGCCGGGAGGCTCGCCCCCGACGTCGTCCTCATGGACATCGCCATGCCCGACCTCGACGGCATCGCCGCGACCGCGACCCTGCGGGCACGCTTCCCGCACGTCCGCATCGTCATGCTGACGATGTACGACGCGACCACGCACGGCGAGGCGGCGCGTGCCGCCGGCGCGATCGCCTACGTCGTCAAGAGCAGCCACCCCGACGAGCTCTTCCAGGCGATCCGGTCCGCGGTCAACGGCTCGGCACCACCGGTCGAACCGCCTCCGCCGCGACCGAGCGCCCCCGAGCCGCCGGACCAGGCGGCGCGCCTGGAGCACCTCGAGCGGCGGCTGCGCTGGCTCGAGGCCCAGTTCGCCGCGCTGGCAGCCGGTGCGGCCAGCGCACCGCTCCAGCCGAACGGCAGCGGGACGACCACGCCGGTCGCGCCACCGGCCCCGGCCGCCCCGCCGGAGACGCGAGCTCCGGCGGCACCGCCAGCTCCACCGGACAGCGAGCCGGTCGCGCCGGCGCCGCGGTCCGTCGCACCACGACGGGCCGTGCCGTCCCTCCCCGGCCACGTCCGGCTCTGGGTCTGGCTCGCCGGTGTTCTGGCGGTGGCCGCACTCGCCGGCGCGGCTGCCCTCCGTCCGGCGGTCTTCGGCGCGCTCGCCCCCGTGCTCTCGCTCGGCGCGGGACTCGCGGCGAGCGCGCTGCTCCTGCTGTTCGCGGCGGTGGGACCAGTGCGACCGGCTCGTGCCCACCTCGCGCTCCTCTCCGCCACCGCCGCCGCCTTCGGCTGGAGCACGGTGTCGGCCGGACCGGGCCCGCGCGGAGCAGCGGCGGTGGCCGGGCTCCTGGCGATCGCGCTCCCGGCTGTCGCGCTGGCCTGGCGCCGTGACCTCCTGCTGGCGGCCGCTCTCGCGCTCGCGGTCGCGACGCTCGCCCCCGCCCGCTCCGGGGTCTTCCCGGTCACGGCCGGGATCTGGTGGGGCACCGGCGCCGTGCTCCTCGCCGCAGCGCTCGGCTGGGCAGCGCTGCGCCAGGAACGCCGGCAGGGCGCCTGGGAGTGGCTGCCGCTGGCGCCGCTCGTCGCCTGCCTCCCGTCGCTGCTCGCGGCCGGGCAGGCGCTCGCTGGTCCCGATCCGGTGCTCGTCTCCCTCCCCTGGCTCGCCACCGTGCCGGTGCTCGAGCGAACGGTACGGACCGGCCGGAGGAGCGCGCCCTGGCTCGTTGCGGTCGAGGGGGCGCTCGCCGCCGGTACCTTCGCTTGGCTCCTGCGGGCAGCGCCACCGGCCCACCAGGCCAGCGGGCTCGCGGCCTTCGCGACCGGCACGGCGGTGCTCGCTGCGCTCCTCTGGCAGGCGAGCCGACGGACAGGCCGGAACTCGGCTGCGGCCGAACTCGCCGCCGCGCTGGCAGCCGGCACCCTGGCACTGGCTGCCTTCCGGCACCCCGAAGCCGCGCTGGCGCCCCTCACCTGGTCGGCGCTCGCCGTGGCGCTCGCGGCGGCCGGTCGCGCGCGCGCCCCGTGGCGATGGGCCGCCGCAGCGAGCTTCCTCGCGGCGGCTGGCGCGACCGTGGCGCTGGCGCTCGGGCCGCTGGATCCGGCGCGGCTCGGCGTCCTCCTCGCAGCGCTCGCCGGAGCGACCGCGGGCGGCGCGCTGCTCGTCCTGCGCCCCTGGTGGTTCCCGCTCGGCTGGGTCGGAACGGGCACGGCCGCGCTCGTCGTCGCGGCGCTCGCGCGGCTCGCCGGCATCGCCGAACTCGCCCTGCTCAGCGCGGTCGCGCTCGGCGCGGCGAGCCTCGCCCGACTCCTCGCCGCGTCGAGTCCCCCGGCGGCCCGGCGCTGGTTCTGGTTCCCCGCCGCCGGGGCCGGAGCCCTGACGCTCGCGCGTGCCGTCAGCGGTCCCCTCTCCCCGGCTCGGCTCGGGCTCGCGCTCGAGCCGTCGGTCTCGGCGACGAGCGAACCGGTCGTCGCGGCGAGCATCCTGGTCGCCGCCGCGCTCCTCGCCGGCCGCTTGCTCGGGCGCCGCTGGCGCTGGACCGCCATCGCGGTGGCGCTCCTCGTCGTCGCCTACGCGCTGCCCGCGGTCGTGCCCGATGCCGCGCTCGTCGTGAGCTGGCTCGCCCTGGCGACCGCCCTCGCCCAGGCCGTCGGTGGACGCCCCTGGCGCTGAGGCCCCGCTCGTTCACGAATCCTTCACGTCCGGCCGGCCCGACTGTCCCGCTGCACAGATCGCGTCAGGAGATCCCCGGCACACTGCACGGCACGTTCTTGGCAAACTGTTCGCTGTGGCTGAACGCGGCATTCGCGTTCGCCACAGCGAACGCGATACACTTTAGGAGCGAAACGAATCTCCTGCCGCGGGCAGGACGAGAGGAGTGTTCGGATGCGAGCGCCACAGATCACCGGAAAGCCGATCACCCAAGCACGTCTGCACCAGCGCGTGGTCGAGGAACTGCTCAAGCAGATCGTCGGCGGTGCGTTGCCACCGGGCACGACGTTGCCCTCGGAGCCCGAGCTGGCCCGCCAGTTCGGGGTGAGCCGGATCGTCATCCGTGAGGCGATCCGCATCCTCGTCGAGAAGGGGTTGGTCGCCGTCCGCCACGGGAGCGGGATGTGGGTCCAGCCGCCCGAGCAGTGGGACCAGCTCGACCCGATGATCCTGCTGGAGCAGATCCGTTCGCAGCGGGATCCGCGCCGGCTCGAGGAGCTGCTCGAGCTGCGCAGCATCTTGGAAGTCGCCGCCGCCGAGCTCGCCACGCTGCGCCGGACACCGGAGCAGGTGGCGCGGCTGCAAGACCTCCTCGAGCGGATGCGGGCGGCCGTCGCCGATCCTGCCGCCTACGGTAACCTGGACCAGGCTTTCCACCAGGCGATCGCCGAGGCGGCCGGGAACCGTCTCCTCGGCGAGGCTCGCCAGCCGCTCGGCGAGGTGCTGGCGACCGCCTGGCTCCTGACCGGCCGCGCGCCGGAGCGGCTCGCCCGCGCCCAGCAGGAGCACGAGGAACTCTACGCGGCGATCGCTGCCGGTGACCCGTTCGCCGCCCGGCAGGCGATGCAGCGCCACCTCGAACAGGAGGCGGAGGCTATCCGCAGCGAGCTCGCCCTCCCGGCGCGCGACCTGGCGACGATCGCGAGCGACGGGCGCGAGGCTGCGGACTGACCGAAGCGGGGCGCGGATCGGGCGATCCGCGCCCCGCCGCGCGCCTCACAGCATGCCCGCCTTGAGCAAGGCGAGCGCGAAGAGACCGGCCACGATCCCCAGCGCCAGCACGACTCCGAGCAGTCGCAGCAGCCAGGGTGCCATCGTTGCCTCCGGCTCAGCCGATTCCCCGCTGCTGGGCGAGTTGCCGGGTCAAGAGCGCCTGACCGAGATGTTCCCGGTTGTGCTGGATCGCGTGGAGCAGCCACCGCATGCCGGTGAAGCACCGTCCCAGCCGGTCGTTCGGGGGCGAGAACTCGCGCACCAGCGCCTCGGCCGTCAAGCGCGCCAGGCGCTCGCTTGTCTCCGCCTCCGTCCGGTCGATCAGCTCCAGCAAGGCCGCCGCGCTCGGCGCCTCGTAGCGGAACCAGCGCTCGCGCTCCCGCTCGACGACGTCGCCGAGGGCCGCCGCCACGAGATACCGCTCGGCGTCGAGGAGATGCCCGACCAGGAC
Organism: Thermomicrobium sp.; assembly: GCA_026419575.1. Classification (GTDB taxonomy): domain Bacteria; phylum Chloroflexota; class Chloroflexia; order Thermomicrobiales; family Thermomicrobiaceae; genus Thermomicrobium. The sequence continues at coordinate 20,414 of JANZZC010000019.1, forward strand.
GGCGATCGAGTTCATGTCCGGCCCCGGTACCCAGTTGAGCACCGCGGGCGGGAGATCCCGCACGAGGTCCCGCAACACCGCGTGCTGTTCCCGCAGCGTCGCCTCGACCGCCGCTCGCACCGCGCCGACCAGCTCGTCGCTCACCGCGTCCCCCTTCCGCGCCGCAACCGCTCGACTTCCCAGCGGCCCTGTCGCTCGACCTCTTCCTCGAGCTCACGGTAGATGGCGAGGTACCGTTCGTACCGTCCAGCGTCGATCTCACCCGCGTCGACCGCGGCGCGGACCGCGCAGCCAGGCTCGTCGACGTGCCGGCAATCGCGGTAGGCACAGGCGGCGAGATACGGCCGGAACTCGCGGAAGCAGGCACCGAGCTCCTCGGGCAGGATCCCCCAGACGTGCAAGACGCCGATGCCCGGCGTATCGACGAGGAACGTCCGCTCGTCGAGTCGGATGAGCTCGCTCGCCGTCGTCGTGTGCCGCCCGCGACCGGTCGCCTCGCTCACCGCACCGATGCGGAGTTGCAGCTCCGGGCGGAACGCCTTGACCAGGCTCGTTTTGCCGACCCCCGACGGCCCAGCGAGCGCCGAGAGCTTCCCTTCCAGCGTCCGCCAGAGGTCGGCCAACCCCTCGCCGGTCACCACGCTCGTCTCCACCACCGGATAGCCGTTCGTCCGGTAGGGTGCGAGCGCCGCTCGCGCCCGTCCCGCCGGATCCAGGTCGACCTTGTTCAGGCAGATCACCGTCGGGAGCTCCTGCGACTCGGCGACCACCAGGAAACGGTCGAGCATGCCCAGGCTGAGCTCCGGCTGCGCCGCCGCCATCACCACCACGAGCTGGTCGAGGTTGGCGACGATCACCTGGGCCGCCTCGCGATCGCGCGCCCGGCGGACGAGCGCCCGCCGCCGCGGCGCGACCTCTTCGATCACTCCCTCGCCGGGCGCGACGATCCGCACCGCGACGCGGTCACCGACGACGACGAGATCTTCCCGTCGCCGCTCCTTCTTCAACGCGCCGCGGACGACGCAGCGGACGACACCCTGCGGGGTCAGGACGTCGTAGAACGGTCCACGCACCCGGATCACGATGTTCGCCGGCCAGGATTCCGCCGTGTGGTCCGCCTCGTCCGTCACCGAACCCTCCCCGACTCACTCCGTCACCGCGACAACTGCACCGGCTCGACGGCGGCCCGCCGCCCCTGCCGAGCGCGGATCGGCACCGGTAAGGACTGGTAGGCCAGCACCGCGAGGACCCCGAAGAGGAGCGTCACCACCGCCGCGTGGGCGAGGACGCTCAGCAAGCTCATCCGACTGAAGACGACCCAGGCACCGGTCGCCGACTGGAGGAGCAGGAGACCGAGCGCCAGCACCCCGCTCCCCGCCAGGTCCGGCCGCTCGCGCCGGAGGGCGGGGTCACACCGGAGCCGCGTGACGAGCGCCAGCAGCGCGAGGGTGAGGAGCAGCGCGCTCAGCCGATGCAGGAAGACGATGCCTGCCGGTCCGCTGAGTTCCGGCACGAGCCGCCCCTGGCAGAGCGGCCAGTCCAGGCAGGCCAGGCTCGCGTTCGAGTGCCGGACGTACGCGCCGAGATAGACGACCGCGTAGGTGCCGACCAAGAGCCCCCAGCTCGCCCACGCGATCGACGGCGGCGTCCCGGCGCGCCGCCGCGCGGCCAGCGTCTCGCCGCGCGTCAGCACCAACGCCAGCAGCAGGGCGCTCGCGAACACCGTGAGCGAGACGCCGAAGTGCACCGCCATGACCGGCGGGTAGCGGGGCGCGAGCACCGCCCAGGCACCGAGCGCCGACTGCAGGAGCAGCGTGCCCACGAGGAGCCCCGCGACGATGCGCGTCTCCCAGCGGGCGAACACCTGACGCCGCTCCAGCGCGACCAGGAGGAGGAGCGTCACCAGCACGAGCCCGGACACGAGGGTGGCCAACCGGTGGCTGTACTCGATGATCCCCTCCGCGGTCAGCGGCGGCAAGAGCCGACCGTGACAGAGCGGCCACGACTCGCCGCACCCGAAACCCGAGCCGGTCGCCGTGACCGTGGCACCGAGCAGGAGCACCAGCCCCATCGCTGCCGCGTTCGTCCAGGCCAACCAGCCGATCCAGCGCGCCCGCCGGTTCCTCTGCATCGTCGCACGCCTCCCACCGTGCCGACTCGACAACTCTCCCGAAGGATAACCGACGCTCGACTGCGCAGCACGCAGCGCACCCCTCCTCCACCGCGCGGATCCGCTAGACGCTTTCGTATACGAAGCTCCGTATGCGTTATACTGACTCCGAAGCTGTCGCAGCGGCCGACTCGCTGCCGACGCAGCGGTAGCGGCGCACGCGTCGCCAGCGCAAGTTCCGCGGCCCGCGGAGGAGGTGCTCCATGGTCGACCCCACCCCCGTCCGCGTCACGATGGCCGGCGCGGGCATGACCTGTCCGGCCTGCGAACGACGGGTCGAGCAGGCGCTCCGGGACGCCGGTGCGCGCGACCCGGTGGCCGACTGGCGACGCGGTGTCGTCTCCTTCCTCGCCCTACCCGGGACGGAGCTCGAGCGTATCCGCGCAGCGATCCGGGCAGCCGGCGCCCCCTCCCATCGCTACCGCCCCGGCGAGGCGACCATCGACCAACCGGCCGGCCAGCCGGCGATCGACGCCCCGCCCGGCGGGTTCGATACCGACCTCCTCGTCATCGGCGGCGGCAGCGCCGGGTTCGCGGCGGCGATCGAGGCACGGCAGCTCGGGGCGCGCGTCCTCATGGTCGAGCAGGGCACGCTCGGCGGCACCTGCGTCAACGTCGGCTGCGTTCCGAGCAAGTTCTTCCTGCGCGTCGCCGAAGTCGCTCACCTCGCCGCCACTGCTCCCTACCAGGGGATCGCCACCCGGCTCGCGGGCGTCGACCTCCCGAGCCTCCGCAGTCAGCAACGCGAACTCGTCGCCGAGTTCCGCCGAGACAAGTACGAGGCGCCCGTCGCCCACTACGGCTGGGAACTCCTCCACGGTACCGCGCGCTTCCTCGACCCGGAGACCGTCGTCGTCGGGGAGCGGCGGATCCGGGCGCGCGCGGTGCTCATCGCCACCGGCGCTCGGCCGGCGGAGCCCGCGCTCCCGGGCCTCGCCGACGTCCCCTACCTCACCAGCACGACCGCGCTCGCGCTCGACCGGTTGCCGGCCTCGCTCCTCGTTCTCGGTGCCGGCTACGTAGCGCTCGAGCTCGGCCAGGCGTTCCAGCGACTCGGCACCGGCGTCACCCTGGTCCAACGGCGACCGCGCCTGCTCCCCGACCTCGACGAGCGCCTGGCGAGCGACCTCCAGCGCGCTCTCGAGCGCGAGGGGATGCGCCTCCTGCTCGGCGTCACCGTCCGGCGCGTCGAGCGCGCTCCTTCCGGCGTCCGCCTCCGGACACTGCGCGCTGGACGCGAGGAAACACTGGAGGCCGAAGCGCTGCTCGTCGCCACCGGCCGGATGCCGAACACCGAATCGCTCGATCTCGCGGCCGCCGGTATCGCGACCGACGAGCGCGGTGCACTCCTGGTCGATCCCGCCCTGCGGACGACCAACCCGCGCGTCTTCGCGGCCGGCGACGTGACTGCCCTGCCCCGGTTCGTCTCCGTCGCGGCAGCGGCCGGGCGGCTGGCCGCCCGCAACGCGCTCCTCGGCGAGCATCGTCCGCTCGACCTCCGCGCCGTCCCCGCCGTCGTCTTCACCGATCCCCAGGTCGCCACGGTCGGCCGCTCGCCGGAGCAGGCGCAGGCCGCCGGCTACGCCGTCGCGACCGGCTTCGCGCCGGCCAGCGTGATCGCCCGGGAGCGGGTGAACCGGCAGCCGTTCGGCGGCGTGCTGGTGGTCGCCGATGGGTCGAGCGGAGCACTCCTCGGCGTGCAAGCGGTCACCAGCGCCGCCGGCGAACTGATCGACGCCGCCACGCTGGCGGTCGCTTCCCGGCTGACGCTGGCCGAGCTCCGCGACCACCTCGCGCCCTATCTCACCAGCGCCGAGGGGTTGCGCCTGGCCGCGCTGGCCGTGACGCAGGAGGTCGCGCACCTCTCCTGCTGCGCGTGAACGGGCACGCGCTCAGCGAAGCGAGATACCCCAGCACATTGCGCTGCCGCAAGAGGTCGTATCGATTCAATGCGTCGCGCAAGACCGCGCCGGCCCTCTCGACCCCTGTCTCGACCAGCCGGCGTACGGCGTGCGAGAGCGCAGCGCCCACCCCGTCCACACTGCGGTCCTCGACCCAGCCCGCCCGCCTATCTCGAGAGCACGCGCCGCGGCTTCATCCGCAGATCCGCACCGCGCGCTGAAGCGGCCGTGTTCAGGAGCCTGCTGATGGTGTGGCTCGCAGTCGGCGTGGGGACGCTCGTCGCTGCAGCCGGAATCCTTCTCCAGTGGAGACAGATCGGTCCGGCACGACCCCGCACCGCAACCGAGAAATCACAGGATTCGACACCGACGACCTGACGATCTGCCGAGCGGAAGCGAGGAGCACGCCACAGCACCCCTGCGGCGTGCTCCTCAGCTGCTCGCCGTTCACATCTCCTCGCCCGTCCTCACGCCGCACGATCGTGCGCAGTCTCCCGAAGCCCCGCGCGGACACCTACGGTCACCATGCGGCGCAGTCGCGCGCTTCACCGGCGAGGAAGGATTCCGGGAACCTCGGGCGGCTCCGTCGCACCGCCTTCCGTCGAGGTCCCCAAGTCGGCCGGGTCGCTCACCCGCGAGACGCCTCCGGCACGTCCTCCCTGTCGCCGTCAGGACAGGGAACGATCGAGGTCGCTGGAACGAGGCCGCCGGTGGATCCACTCCCAGCGGCCCCGACCGATCGCCCCTGGTCGCCTGCCATCCGCAATGACCGCCTGCCCCGGCAGCAGCGACCGACTCTCCCGGGACAGGCATCCAGCCTCCTCCGAACGCTCAGGCGCGACGGTGAGCCGAACCCGTTACCTCGTCACGCTGCGCGGCAATTGCCACACGAGGAGCACACCCAACACGCTACCGAAAGCGAAGGTATGCGCGACGAACTGCACGAGATCATCGGCCATCCCGAACCAGGGGAAGGCGACCAGCGCGATCACGAAGAAGTTCACGACCCAGAGCGCGAAGCCGTAGAGCGTCGCCGCGATCACCAACGGAAGCGGCTTCTTGAGGAGCGGCCACGCGGCGACCAGCAGGGCAAGAACCACCCCGTACACTGCCGACAGGATCATATGGACGATCGCACCGGCAGCGATCGCGCTCGCCAGCGAGAAGGAGGCGTCCATCGTCTTCTCCCCGAGCACGATCGCGGCGATCATTCTGAGGGGCGGGACGAACCCCATTCCCTGCAGCGCAGCGACGATCATCTCGAACATCGCGAAGACGATACCGGCCACGACCCCGGACACGAGCCCGGCCACCGCGACCTTCCGACGACTACCGGCATGGAGGAACGCGTCGCTCGCCATGGCTCACCTCCGATTCCCTTCGACCTCCTGGAGCAGCCGCTGCCGACACTTTCACGCTACGCGGCGACAGACCATCGTTCTGTAATGGCGCATACCGACGGGACCGATCCCCTGTCCCGGTGGACTGGTGCGGACCAGCGCCCCGGCGCGCAACTCCGACCGCACGTCGGAAGCGGCATCCGCGATCGCCCGCGCGGGAGAACGAGCGCGAGAGTCCGGCAGTGCGCTCGCCCAGCGGACCGCAGGTTCCGACCGGCAGAACAATCCTGGGGAGATCGGAGCCTGCTCCTCGATCAACATGTCACCATCCGATATCCCGCTCGTAGCCAGTGCCGCAAGCTGGGATGCTGGTGGAACTCGGCGAGCAACGGGATGCCGCTCGCCTCCAGGAACTCCTGCACGCCGAGCGCACCAGCACAGAACGCACAGGCTCCAACCACCCGATCGCGGACGATGGCGAAGAGCCGAGACATCGGCTGTTCGGGATCGAGCGCGGCCGCTGCTGCCACGGTCCCAGCCCCGTCGAAGACGAGCACGACGTCGTCACCGTTCTCACGCAACTCGCGCGCGAGCCGCAGCCCGTTCACGACCCGCCCGAGTCCCTCGTGCGTCTCCGGACTGGCGAGGACAACGAGAGCGACGCGGAGCGAACCGTTCTCCATGACACACCTCCTGAACCAACTCCCTTGCCTGACGCATGCGTGGGATCCGGCACCGGTCTCCGTCGGTACCGTACCCCGTAGTGCAGGCACGGATCCGTAGTCGCGCTTACAGAGCAGCGAGGAGGTCACCGCGAGGAGCCGCATCCGGCGGGACGAGCGTCGGCACGAGACGCAACCGTCGCGAGCCGGCGCGAGACAACCGTGGTCGGCAGATCACCCGCGCGGTACCATCGACTCCGACAGCATGCCGGCGCTTCTGGCGGGGACACAGCGACCGATGAACAGGGTCCAACTCGCACGCCGGAAGACCGCCGACTATCTCTCCTCGATGACGATCTTCCAGGATCTCTCGTCACGGGAGATCGCCGACCTCGAGCGGATGCTCGGCGCTGTCGTCTATCGCCGCGGGCAAGCCATCTACGATCCGGATGTACCAGCCGAACGGCTCTTTCTCTTGAAGGAGAGAGAAGTCGAGATCTTCCGGATGAACGCCGACGGTAAGAAGCTCGTCCTGGCACGCCTCGGGCCTGGCTCGATCTTCGGCGAAATGACAATCATCGGCCAGCGCCTCCACCGTAGTTTCGCGACAGCACTGACCGATTGTCTCGTCTGCGTGATGACCCGTTCGGACGTCGAGCGGGCCCTCCTCAGCGATCCCCGCATCGCCCGACGTCTCGTCGAGTATCTCGGCACCCGGCTCGCCGAGATTGAGGATCAGGTGGAGGAACGCGCGTTCAAGAACGTCCCTGCCCGGCTGGCCGGACTCCTCCTGCGCCTCGCCAACCGCCGCGACTGGCGAGGTCGCCGCGTCGTCGAACGGCTGACGCACCAGCAGCTGGCGGAACTCCTCGGCACGTATCGGGAAACCGTCACCGCGACGCTCGACCAGTTCCGCGATCGCGGTCTCCTCGAGATCGGACGCAAGCGCATCGTCCTCCTCGACGCAGCCGGCCTCGCGCACCTGGCGAGTCAGGCGAACCTACCCGGCGCGGAGACCTGAGCGACCCAACGTGCCGCCCGCGCTGCTCCCACCGGGCGGCGGCGGATTCCCAGCGCAGCGCACGCCGTCGGTCGCTCAGCAGCCGCCCGACGGCTCGGCCGGGAGGGCCCCCAGCATCCGGAAGAAGGCTTCGATCTTCTCGAGGTCCCACGCGGTGAGATCGACCGTCACCTGCACCCGCACCTCCATGCCGCCGACCGTCGCGGACGCTCCCGCCGCGCCCGGCACCACCGCCTCGACTGCAGGGACGCGCTCGGTGGCGACCGTCGACGCCGGCCCGCCCTCGACGCGCGCTTCCTCCGCTGCGCTCCGCAGCGGCTCCGGTTCGGCGAGGAGCGGTCGCAGCGCCCGCAGCTGCTCCTCGATGTCGGGAGAGAGGATGAGCCGCGACGGCTGCCCGCGCACCCCGCGGCGGAACACCCCCAAACCCGCTTCCTCGGCCAGCTTGAAGAAGAACGTCCGCGCCTCCTCCACCCGGTTGCGCGGTTGCCCCAGCCGCATCTCCACCTGCCACACCCGCTCCACCCACGGGCCGTCGATCACCGCCAGTCCCTCGCGCACCGCCCGTTCGATCGCTCCCCCATACGGCGGATAGCTGAGCACGACGCGCGCCAGCTCGCGCCGCCGCTCGGCGGCGTCGGTCGCGTAGGCCAGGCGTCGCCCGGCTTCGGTCAAGCGGATCTCGGCATCGTCCCGCTCGATCAAGCCCAGCTGCGCGAGCGCGTTCAGCGTCTCGCGGAGCGGCTCGCCGCCGCCGAGCCGGGCTTCCAGCACGCTGCGATCGACTCCCCGCCCCTTCGCGTACTCCAGCACCTGGAAGAGCAAGCGCGGATCGGTTCGGTACGGCAGCAGGATCTCCATGGCGATTCCTCCAGCATCACCTTCACGCGACCATTCTAGTCGATGGGCACGCGTCCGTGCAAGCGCTCGCTACCGGAACGAGCACGCCATCCGGCACGGCGGAGTCAATCGTGCTGGAGAAAACCGCCACCTCGCCGCATCCGGCGTCGTTCGCGCCGTTGAGCGGACGCGCGTCGACACTGGCACCGGGGACCAGTTTCGCAACTCGGCACGCGACACGGGAGCGGCCGCCGTCGAGCCCGACGAGCGATCCGGAACGCGTGCCGGCAAGGGCGACAGCGGTGTCCGGTCGATCGGCATGGCAGCCGTCGCCCGCCGGCCCCGCGTGACGGACGACGCGGCGTCCGGTGCGCGCCCGGGCACCCGAGCGGCGGGTTCGAGTTCCCGCGCACCGTTTTTCCACACCGAACTCGGCACGCGCTGACTCCTCCGCGGAGCGTGCCGGGTCGCGACGCGATTCGCCACGCGAGCGCGGCTTTCTTCCGTGGCCGCTTTCCCCCCTTGCGGGTGTGTTCTTGAGTAGAGGGGTCTCTCGCGCAGTGTCCGACCGGAGCCAGCGCGGCCCGCACCTCGCCTATCGAGCGGGCCGGGAGCTCCGCGACCGGCGGCACCGAGCGCTGGTCCGGCGCGGAAGTCCCGCGGGGGTCACGTTCCGAGGCCACGGCCGATCCTGCGCGCTGCACCCCCGCAGACGATCGCCGGCATCCACCGACAGTGCCGCTGCCGGCACCCCGCCCGGCCGCTGCGGCGCACCGCCGTCGGTGCTGCCCGGGGCAGCCCGTCCGCCCGACCGAGGCGTCGACCACCAGAGGCGACGCCGTCAGCCAGCACCGGCCCCGTCGATCCCGGCCGGTGCCCTCGCCAGGACGACCGATTCAACGGAAGTATCGCGGAAGCAATTGAGGAGTGATAGGATGCACTTGAATCACGCGACACGTGCCGCTATGCTGACGATCGGGCGGAGCGGGGAAGGGGGTCGCACGATGGTCGACCCACCGACCGAACCGGTCGGGCAGCCGGAGCGGAGCGGCGAGGACAGCCGTCGTCGCGGCTGGTTCTGGCACTGGAACACGATCATCACCCAGTTCGCGCCCTTGATCGGCCTCAAGGGAGTGGGGTTGCTCAACTCGTACACGGTCTGGACGGACCGGCGTGAGCATTCTCCCTACCGTGGCTACGCCTTCCCCTCGCAACAGGCGGAGGCCGCCTTCTACGGTGAGGATCGCGGCGAACTCATCACCATCAACAAGATCCTGGTCGCTCTCGATCTCGTGGAGATCCGCAAGGAGATGGTGACCCGGACCGACGAGGCCGGTCGACGCTGGCGCGTCCCCCACAACTTCTATCGCGTCAAGGATCGACCGGAGGGGTTCGTCCTGACGCCGGAAGCCGTGCTCCGCGTCGTCGAGCTGGCTGCCCGCGACGACGCCGTGTACCGCTACATCCGCCACATCTTCTCGCCCCGCTTCGCCCCGATCGACCGGGACAACGTCTGGCACCGTATCCTGCCGGTCGTCCGTCAGCACCCGATCTGGCAGGCCCTGGCCGCCCGCGCCGCCGCCGAGGACGCCCGCTTCTCCGCCCGCACCCGCGCCGGACACGCCCGCCGCAAGGCCGCCGCCCTGAACCCGGCTTCGCCCGAGGAGACCTCGGTTGCTCCGTGCGACGGAGGTTCCCCGACCGTTGTCGCAGCGAGCAACAGTGGTTCACCCGCCGATGTTGCACCGAGCGACACTGGTCGGGTGCCCGATGACCCAACCTTCGTTGGCCCGACCAACAGAGAGGAGGCGAGCAGTGTTGCTCCGACCGACAGGACGTATGACCAAGCTGCTGCGACGACTACGACAACGACTGCGCTCCTCCCGGAAGACGCGCCCCCGAGCGACGGAGCCGGTCCGCTGCTCGAACCGTCGCCGGAGGTCGTCGCGTGTTACGAGGCAGCGAACGCCCGGCCAGCCTCGCCCCTGGAGCGCGACCTCCTGGCCGAGCTCGAGCGAGAGTTCGCGCCGCTGGCCGAGGCGCGCGGCGAGCGACCAGCCGAGCTCGTCGTCGCCGCGATCCGCGAGGCGGTCGCCAGCGGCTCGCGCTACGTCGCCCCGAAACGAGTCCGCGAGATCCTCGCTCGCTGGTCGCGCCACGCCGTTCGGTCGAGCCCTCCGCGCGGGCGGGGCCTGAGCGAGCACCGCGTCGTGTCCCTCGAGACCACGGCGGTGCCCGACTCGACAGCCGAGCTCCCGCCGGCCGCGCTCGATCGGCTCGTCTCGCTCCTCGAAGCGGCGCTCCTCTCGCGTCTCGCGCAGGGGAGCGCTCCGGCAGCGGCTGCGCCGCCGGCCGACGAACCCGCCGTCGCTCCTCCGGAAGCGGACGAGCCGCCGTCCTCGCTCGCCCCGCTCTGGTCGCTCGCCCAGGAACATCTCGGCGAACGTCTGCCCTCGGCAGCCTTCGCCGAGTGCATTCGGCCGGCCCGGGTGCTCGCGGTACCGGCGCCCGACGAGGTCGTCCTCGGCGTGCCCAACGGCTCGGTGCGCCAGAAGCTCGTCCGGCGCTGGCTGCCGGAGGTGCGCGAGGTACTGGCGACGCTGCTCGGTCGACCCGTCGAGGTGCGGGTGGTCACGTTCGCCGAATGGAGGCGGTCCGATGCCGCTCCGTGAGCCGCCGACCCTCCCGGTCGGGTGCGCCGACCGCCGCGAGGCGATCGGCGCCGGGTTCCTGTTGCGGCGGCGAGCGCGGTGGTGTCCGTGCGGGGATGCGCGGCGCGCGGCTGCTCCGTCATCGGAGGAAAAGCGTCGGCATACCGGGTCTGGCGCCACCGGCCGCGGGCGACCCGCGCCGGGGATCGAGCAGACGCGCACCGACCTCCCGCACCGCCGGATGCGGACTGGCCAGCGCCGCGTGTGCCGGTAGCGGATGGCGGTGCTCGCTCCAGAGGAGCTCCGCCGCCGTCTCGGCGAGCTCCCGCTCGGGATGCTGGACGAGCAGGGCGAGGATCGGGGCGAGTTCGGCGGTCGGCGTGCTCCGCGCGAGTGCCCGGAGAGCGTCGCAGCGCACCGCGACCGGCTGCGCCTCGTCGGCGAGGAGTGCGAGCGCGACGTCCCTGGCCTCGGGGTCGTGTCGCAGTGCCCGCTGCCAGACGGCTCGGCGCGCTCGCTGGCTCGGCGCACGTACCCACCATCGCCAGTCGGCCAGGACGAGGTCGGGCGCTCGTTGGGCTGCGACCTCGGCCGCCAGCCCGCGCACGACCTCGTCCGGGTCGGCGAGCGCGACCCGGAGGAGCGCACGCTCGGCCCCGGGAGGAAGCCGGAGCTCGCGCGTCGGATCGGCCAGCAGCAGGGTCACGGCGACTTCTCGCGCCAGCGGAGTACCGCGGCGCAGGACCCTGAGCGCGGCGCTGACCAGGAACGGGATCCCCTCGGTCGCCGCCCGCTCCCAGACCGCGAGCGCCGCGTTGCTGCCGGCCAGCCAGTCGACGTTGGCTGCGAGCGTGTCGCGGTCCAACCGGTCGACGACGACCCACGTCGAGGGGTCCCGTCGCATGGGCGAGAAGTCGTCCCGGTAGGCCAGCAGCGCGGCTGCGAGGAAGGCGGCCTCCCGACCGGCGAGGCGCGGCAGCACCGTCCGGCGGAGCCAGCGGCGCCCGGCCGGAGCGGCAAGCGCATCCAGAAGTTCCGGGAGCGGTAAATCCGGGGTCTTTCGGTAGCACGTCTCCATCGGGGCGTCCCCAGCCGTCGCTCCCGAGTGTACGCCGGAGCGCGTCCCCGAGCGCCGGAGAAACGACCCGGCTCCGCCGTCGGCCAGGTCCGTCGCCCTTCCACGCGGGCGCGGTGCCTCTGGTACCATTCCGGCCGATAGCGGAGCGGAAGATCGACGAAAGGGCTTGTCCATGTCGACGTCGGGTCGTACGCCACCCAAGGCCGAGAACCGAGCCGAGCAGGAGCGCTTGTCGCGGCGCGCGCAGCGCAAGCTCGAAGCCGAGCGACGCGCCCGCCAGCGTCGGATGCTCTTCGTCGCGGTACCGGTCGTCATCGCCGTCATCGCTGCGGGGATCGGCATCTGGCTCAACCAGCGCAGTGCCCAGCACGTCGCTGCCGTCCAGATGCCGGACGTCTCCAAGTACACCAGCGTGCCGCGCGACGGCCGTATCCTCGGTGATCCCAACGCGCCCGTCCACGTCATCGAGTGGGGCGATTACCAGTGCCCGGCCTGCCGGAGCTTCGAGCAGCGGTTCTTCCCGACCATCCTCGAGCAGTACATCGCCACCGGCAAGGTACGGTGGGAGTTCCGTGACTTCGCCTTCATCGGTTCGGAGTCGACGCGCGCTGCCGAGGCAGCCTACTGTGCGCTGGACCAGGGGAAGTTCTGGGAGTTCCATGCGGCGCTCTACGCGAACCAGACCGGGGAGAACGTCGGCTCCTTCAGCGATCGCCGTCTGGAGGAGATCGCGCGCGTCGTCGGGCTCGACGTCGACGCCTTCCGCAGCTGCCTGCGCGACGAGAAGCACGCCGATGCCGTCCAGCAGATGGTGCGCGAGGCCCAATCGCTCGGCGTGCGGGCGACTCCGTCCTTCAGCGTGAACGGTAGTGCCCCGTTCACCATCTCGAGCCTCGCTGACCTCACCAGTCGCATCGAGGAGGCGCTGCCGTGAGTCGGCGCCCGCGCTGGCCGCTCCTCTCGCTCCTCCTCGCCCTGGCCGGCGTCGCTGTCGCTGGCTATCTCACGGTCGTCGCCTACGACGACGCGCTCCTGGTCTGCGGGCTCGGCGACTGTTCGACGGTGCAGAACAGCCCGTACGCCAAGGTCGGCGGCGTACCGATCGCGCTCCTCGGCCTCGGCATGTACCTCGCGCTGCTCGGAGGAGGACTGGCCCGCTGGCGCTGGCCGCGTCGGGCCGACCTCTTGACGAGCGCCAACGCCGGTATCGCCCTCGCCGGGACGCTCTACTCGGCCTATCTCACCTATCTCGAGCTCTTCGTCATCCACGCCATTTGCCAGTGGTGCGTCACGAGCGCCGTCCTGGTGACGGCGCTCCTCCTCGTCGAGGGTTGGGGGCTCCGGCGACTCCTGCGCGGGGAGCTCCTGCTCGAGGCCGATCCGCTGCCGCGCGCTTCGCGCCGTCAGCAACCGGCCCCGTAACGGGCGAGGAGCGTCGCTCGGCTCATCCAGGCACGACCCGGCCAGGCGCGCTCGCGGTACCGTTCGGCCATGCGCCAGCCGAGCGGATGGTAGACCGCGATCAGCCCGACGAAGAAGTACCGTTGCAGACGGTGGTACCAGGTCGGCGGGAGCGGGTGGACTTCGAAGCCGAGCCGCCGTCCTGCCCGGGCGAAGAGGGTGATCCCCACCAGCGCCCGCACGTCGCCGAACTCGCCCCGGCCGATCCGGCAGGCGAGTTCGACCAGGTCCTCGCGCGCCAGCCGCAAGAGGTCCCACGGGAGCTGCGCACCTGCCAGCGAGAGCGCGAGCAGCCGGCGGTTGTCGAAGTGAAGCTCCACCACCGGGTCCCCCGGCTCGATCCGCGTGCCGTCGGCGAGCGTCGTCGCCGGGCCGCGGTACCGCACGATCCGGTAGCGGAAGAACCCGCCGGGCCGCACGTGCCGCGGCCGCCAGACGAGCTCGGTCAGCCGCTCCCAGCCGAGCCACACCGCGAGCAAGCCGACGGCTCGACCGCTCCCGGCACGACCGAGCCGGATGAGCCACCAGGGGAAGTCCTTCAGTAGCGCCAGCGCCGACCGACGCCGAGTTCGGCGAGGAGCCAGCGGAGAAAGGTGGTCAGAAGGCCCAGGCGGAGCGGCAGGCGGCGCAGTCGACGTGGCGATGTCGCGATCCAGCTCGTCGTCAGGTGGCAAACCGGCACGCCCCTTCCCTGCAGCCGTTGCAGGAACTCCCGGTCTTCCGCGATCTCCAGTCTCTCGTCGAATCCCCCGCAGTCCTCGAAGACGGCGCGGCTACAGTACAACATCTGGGCCCGGATGCCAAAGTACGTTTTCCCGATCTCCATGAGGTCGAAGAACCAGCGGTCGAGGAAATCGGTCGTCTCGGCGATGACGCGCACGCTCCCGGCCGGATAGCCGTAGTGGCGGTGGGCGACGAGTTCGGCGGCGAGCGTCGGTGCCATGGCCGAGTCGGCGTCGAGGAAGAGGAGGAGATCGCCCCGGGCAGCGGCGGCACCTCGGTTCTTCGCCCGACCGCGTCCCGGGCGCGGCTCCCGCAGCAGCACCACCCGGAGCGGTGCCAGACGCGGGGCGAGCGTCGCGACGACCGCTGCCGTGGCGTCGGTCGAGCCGTTGTCGACGACGATCGCTTCGAGCCGCTCCAGCGGCCAGGCCTGCGCAGCGACCGAGCGCAGCGCCCGGCCCATGTACGTCTCCTCGTTCCGGGCTGGGATCACTACCGAGACGTCGACCCGGTCGTCCACCGCGCGCTCCCGAGCTCAGTAGGGCCAGTCGCGACCGATCCCGGCCAGCGCGAGCAGCCAATGCACCGCGGTCACCAGGAGACCGAGCCGCAGCGGCCACCGGTGCAACCGTCGCGTCGACGTGAGGACGGCGCTCTCGGTGACGAAGCCGACGCGGTAGCCGGCTGCCCGGATCCGGCGGAGCAGGTCGTAGTCCTCGGCGACACGCAGTCGCTCGTCGAAACCGCCGACCGCCCGGAACGCATCGTGGCGCACCGCGCACAACTGCGTCGGCACGCGCACGCGCTCCTTCGCCCAGGTCGCCAGGAAGAAGAAGGCACGGTCGAGCGGATCGTTGGAGTCAGCGACGACGCGCAGGCTCACCGCCGCTTCCCCACGGTGCAAGTGGGCCACGACCGCCGGGACGAGCGTCGGCGCGAGCCGCGAGTCAGCGTCGAGGAAGAGCAGTGCCCTGCCTCGGGCGACCCGTGCGCCGCGGTTGCGTGCCCAGCTCACCCCGGGACGCGCCTCCCGCACCAGGCGGATCCGCAGTTCCGGGTGGGCTGCAGCGAAGCGCCGCACGACGGTGGCCGTGCCGTCGGTCGACCCGTTGTCGACGACCACGACCTCCAGGCGCTCGAGCGGCCAGGCCTGCTCCAGCACCGAGCCGAGCGCCCGCTCGATCGTCGCAGCCTCGTTCCGTGCCGGAACGACGATGCTCACGTCAGGGCGACGCGATCGCTGTCGCATACGTGGCCGGTTCCCCTCCCCGTTCCAGTTCGGCCGCGAGTTCCCGGAGGACGCGACGGCAGACGGCCGAGGACGGCGCGCCTTGCGGGTGGAAGAAGACCGAAATGCGCGGCGCGACGGCACGCACCGGCGCGAGCAGCCGCGCTCCCAGTTGCGCGAGCGCCTCGTGGACCCATGGCGTCCCCATGTATCCTGTCCAGGGTGTCGCCAGGCGACGACCGTCCCGGACGTCGACGAGGAACAGCATCTCGACGAGGTAGGCGAAGCCGAGTTCGGCCAAAAGACCGGGGAGTTCGGCGGTGTGCAGCCAGCCCGGCGGGCAGAACCCGGTGGTTCGGAACCCGAGTTGGGCCAGGAGTTCGCGGCCGGCCAGGAGACGTGCCCGCTGCTCCGGCCACGCCAGGCTCGCGAACTCGGCGACCCCCCGGGCGAAGAGCGCTGCCCGAGCGACCGTGAGCGGGTCGCCGCGCCAGCGCCCCGCCCGGGCATGCGTGTAGCCGTGCAGGACGAGCTCCGAGCCGTTCGCGACCTCTTCCGCGAGGAGTTCGACCAGTGCCGGGAAACGCCGCAGGTCGTCGCGCCCGTCGTGGTACGGGATGACGAGCAGGCTGCGCGGCCGTGCGCCGACCGCGTCGAGCTCGCGCAGGAGCCAGCGGATTTCCGCCGTCCAGGCCGGTGCGACATCGTGCACCGAAACGAGCACCTGCCGTCGCATGCGCTCCCCTTCCTCCCGCCGCTATCTTAGTCGCCGCGAGCCCGGAGCGGCGCGGGTTCCGGGAAGTCCGCTGCGCGCGAGCGAGGTCCCGGCACGACTGGTAGCCGTCCGATGTTCCGGTCTGCCCGGCGGGGATCGCGGATGAGCTGCGGGGCGTCGCGACGGAGCGTCCGCGCTCGATCGGTGCTCTCCCGGTGGGCCGAGCGGGCGACCGCTGCCCTGCGGTGGACGGATGGCGTTCCGGTCGAGGAACCACCGGCCCGCGCACCGGGTGAGCCGGCGCGTCGCGCCGCAGGATCCGGCATGCCCGACCCTGCGGCAACCGACCATCGCGCGTGCGGTCGGTCGCCGAAGCGCACGGGCCTCTGACCATCCGACGGACCGTCCGGACCCCGTGGGGGTGACGCACCGCCCGCAGGCGAGAACCGCGGTGTCGCCGTCCGTCGAATCTCCGCTCGCGACCGGGGAATCTTCCCTCGCCCTCGCGTCGCTGTCGCCCCGCACGCCCACCGACCGCGTCGAAGCAGCGGGCGCGTGCCGTCGTGCCTTCGGCGTCCACCGCGGTCGCGGGCGCGGCCGTCCTCGCCGGAACGCCGCCCCGGCGGGCTTGCCGGAGCGTGCAGGGGTGCCTCCTCCGGGAACCGCCGGTGGACGATACCGGACCCACGGCGGGGCGCGGTCGACCGTTGCGGCCCGAGCCGGATGATCGGTCTTCCCGGAGCGAGGTCCGCCTCGCTCGTCCGGCGCCGACGGCCGCGTGCCGATGCGGTCCGCGGCTTCCTGCCCGAATGGATCGCCCACGCCAGCAGTCTCCCGGCACCGGAGCGTCCGCGACGGCGCTCGCTCGCCGACCGGAAGATCCGCTCCATCTCCGGCGCGGGTGCGACGCACGAGCTGGTCTCCGCCGGCGCTGCTGGGGTTCGCCGGTCCGCCGGGGACGTCTCGCTCTGCCTCTCCCAGCGCTCGCGGCCGCCGCGCGAGCGAGCATCTCGGGCGTGCGCGCGGGCTGGACGCAGTCGCTCGAGGAGGCGGTGATGGGGCCGTGCGTCCGCGGCGCTGACCGGCTTGCGTCCGGTTCTCCCTGTCGCTACGATCGCCGCGAGACCCGCGTGGTCGGTCGAACGAGCGTCCGTCGGTGCGGGAGCGAGGCCCTTCCATGTTCGTCCCAGGACAGGAGTATCGGCGCGAGGACATCCACCGCCTCTTCGGTGGTCAACGGCAAGCCGGTATCGTGACGCCGCGGGATCATCCCGTCGTGCTCCTGTTCGTGTCGCCCACTGGGGAAGTGTACGGCTATCGCGATGGCTGGAGCGACGATGGCCGCTGGTACTTTTACACCGGCGAAGGGCAGAAGGGCGACATGACGTTCGCTCACGGGAACCGAGCGATCCTGCGGCACCGCGAGCAGGGGCGCGAACTCCACCTCTTCGAGCGGACGCGTCCCGGCGTGTACCGCTACGTCGGCCGGATGGAATGCGACGGCTACGAGTTCCGCCCCGGTGTGCCCGATCGCACGGGGCGACCCCGCACGGTGATCGTCTTCCGCCTGCGGCCGGTCGGCTCCTGACCCCTGCGTCGTGCCGGCCGGTCGCCTCGCCGGCCGCGCGACTGCGCCGGCTCAACCGGCCGTTCACAACGCGAGCGCTTTTTGGACGTCGCCGGTCGCTGCGCGCCCGCGGCCGCACCGGCCGCCGCGCTAGGGCGGAGTGCCGAGCAGCGCCGCGCGGTCGTCACGCCGCGCGTACCCAGCGTTCGATCGCTTCCTCCCACCCCACGATCGTCCCGTCATGCACGACGACGACCCGTTCCCCCTCCGTGAGCACCCGTGCCGGATCGGTCAACTGGTCGCCGGCCACGACCGGGATCACGTGCGGGACGACGCGACGCAGGAGCTCCGCCCGCGCCAGTGCCCGCTCGACATCGTTCTGGTCGACGGTCGTCGAGACCTCGATCACCAGCCAGACCGTCGGCCTCGCCGGATGGTCGTCCAGCACGCCGATCGCGATGATGTCGGCGTCGAGCAGCCGCTGCAGCTGACCGCGGGTGAGAGCGTCGCGCACCAGCTTCCGGACTTCCATCGGTGGCACGACTCGTGTCTCGTCCATCCAAATACCGAAGATCGCTGGAGCGCGGTCGCGCATCCGTACCTCCAGGTACCAGCCGCGCAGCTGTCCGAGGTCGTCGGTATGTCGCCGGACTGCCGCAGCGAGTTCGGCGATCTGCTGCTCGACGCGCTCCATGCGGTCGGTGAGGAGACGGATCTGCTCGGTCGTCTCGGCCTGCTGGCGCTCGACGCGCTCCATGCGGTCGGTGAGTTCGGCAACGCGCTGGGTGAGCGCCTGGATCTGCGCGCTCGTCTCCCGCTGGTGCCCGGCCAACTCGGCCACGATGCGGCGCAGCTCGGTCAACTGGGCATCGACGAGGGCGAAGCGCTCCCCGATGATGCGGAACCCATCCTGCACCGTCTCGGCCAGTCGTCCGAGCAGCATCGTCAGCTGGTTCATCTGGTCGGCGAACTGCACGAGTTCGGGACCGAAGATGAGCTGCGCGAGCTGCCGGCGCAGCTCGGGATCCTGCCGGATCCGCTCGAGCAGCTGTTCCACCAGGTTGTCGATCGCCATCTACGCGTCGCCTCCCTCGTTTCGAGCATACACCGACGGGCGACCGATGACGGCAAGTCTACCGGATCGCCGCTCGATCGGCCGGACGCGTGCCGCGCGCTCTGGCCTGGGGTGGCTGGTCAGCCGAGGAGCGCTACGGGACAGCGCTGCGCTGACGGCTCGGGCGCCCGATGGGCCGATACCGAACGCCGGTGCTCGCGCGTCGCCCCTTGCCTACTGAGCCGCCCCCGCTCGGGTCATCGTCTCGGCGAGACGCGGCAAGAGCCGCACGTAGGCCCGCGCCATCCTCCGGAAGTCCTCGATCCGGTACGACTCGTTCGGCGCGTGCACTCGGTTATCGGGCATTCCCCAGGCGAAGAACAGCATGTCGGCACCGAGTTCGCGCTGGAACGTCTCGGCGACCGGGATCGTGCCACCGACGCGGGTCATCAGCGGTTCCTTGCCGTAGAGCTCGCGCAGCACCTGGCGCGCGGCGGCCAGCGCCGGATGGTCGCGCCGGATGGCGAACGGTCGCGCCGAGCCGGGGAAGCGGGTCACCCGTACCTCGGCCCACGGCGGGCAGTGCTGCTGCACGTGGCGCTCGATGAGGTCGAGGATCTCCTCCGGGTCCTGGTCGGGCACCAGCCGGCAGGTGATCTTGAGGTGCGCCTCGCAGGGGGTGACCGTCTTGATCCCCTCGCCCTGGAAGCCGCCCCAGAACCCGTTGAGGTCGAGCGTCGGTCGTGCCCAGGCCCGCTCGAGCGGCGTGTGGCCGGGCTCGCCCCAGAACATCCTGGCCCCCACGTTGGCCAGGAACTCCTCGGGATCGAAGGGGACCGCGGCGATCTCGGCCCGCTCCTCCGGCGAGAGTTCCCGCACCTTGTCGTAGAACCCAGCGATCGCCACCCGCCCGTCCGGCGTGTGGAACGTCGCGGCCAGCTGCACCAGCGTCTGGACCGCGTTGGCGATCACCGCGCCGTACTGGCCGGAGTGCATGTCGGTCGCCGCCGTGCGCAGATCCACCTGGCAGGCGCAGATCCCCTTGGAAGAGAGCGTCAGCGACGGCTGGTCGTGCCCGTACATCCCACCGTCGGCCGAGATCACCACGTCGCACGCCAGGAGCTCGCGGTACTGCCGGATCGCAGCGGCCATGCTCGGTGAGCCGATCTCTTCCTCTCCCTCGAAGAAGAACTTGAGGTTAAGCGGCGGCTTGCCGATAATACGGACGAGCGCCTCGATTCCGCAGAGCGCAGCGAACAGGTTGCCCTTGTCGTCCGAAGCGCCGCGGGCGTAGAGGCGGCCGTCGCGCAGCGTCGGTTCGAAGGGCGGCGTCTCCCAGAGTTCCAGCGGGTCGGGGGGTTGGACGTCGTAGTGTCCGTAGACGAGGGCGGTCGGGAGCGCCGGATCCACCGGCCAGTGTCCGTAGACGATCGGGTTGCGCTGCGTCGGGAGGAGGCGCACATCGGGAACGCCGAGCGCTCGCAGGCGTGCTGCTACCCACTCGGCAGCCCGTTCCACATCGGCCTGATGGGTCGGGAGAGCGCTGACGCTCGGGATCCGCAAGAACTCCTGCAGAGACGCCAAATGCTCCGCCTCGTGTTCGGTCAGGTAGGCGTCGCATCGCTCGCTCAGCTCGTCCATGGCCGACCTCCTTTCCGGGCCGCAGTATCGCAGAACCGGGGGAATCATGCAGCACGGGAAGACCTCTGTTCCCGTACCGCGACGATCCTCCGAGGTGATGCATGGGAGAGGGGGATTCGATGGACCGCCGGTTCCAGGCGCTCGCATGTATCCTCGCCCTCGTCCTCGCGCTCGTTGCTGCAGTACCGCCTGTCGGAGCCGCCCAACAGCCGGGGCTCAGCGTCGCCTTCTGGCGCACCTGGGCGCGGGCCGACCGCCCGGTCGCCGAGGGGCGGGTCGCGCGCACCTGGATGTGGGGACTGGCGCCGATCTCGAACGTCCTCATCGAGGAGTACGACGAGGCCACCGGTATCGAGGGTGAGCCGTACGGCGCTCGCTTCGTCCAGTACTTCGACAAGACGCGGATGGAGGTGACCGATCTGGCTGGAGATCCGGTCAACCCCTGGTACGTGACCAACGGGCTCCTGGCCAAGGAGCTCATCACCGGCCAGCTCCAGCTCGGCCACAACCGGTTCCAGCCCGCGGCGCCCGCCCAGGTACCGGTCGCCGGTGACCTGAACGATCCGAACGCGCCCACCTACGCGACCTTCGCTCCGCTGATGCGGTACCAGCCGCTCCCGGTCGGCATGACGGTCATCCAGACGGTCGACCGCAACGGCACGGTCGGGGCCGATCCAGCGCTCGCCCGCTTCGGCGTGACCCCGGCGGTGCTGGTGCCGGAGACCAACCACACGGTCGCCAGCGTCTTCTGGGAGTTCATGAACGCGCGCGGCACGGTCTACGCGGACGGTGCCTTCCGCGAGGACCGGCTCTTCGAGAACCCGTTCTATGCGACTGGCCTGCCCTTGACCGAGGCTTACTGGACGACCGTACTCGTGGGTGGCGTCCCCAAGCGGGTCTTGGTCCAAGTCTTCGAGCGGCGCGTCCTCACCTACACGCCGGACAACCCGCCCGGCTGGCGCGTCGAGGCCGGGAACGTCGGCTTGCACTACTACCAGTGGCGCTACGGGCAGCTCGGGCAGCAGCCGATCACCTGGCCGTTCGCTCGGCCGGAAGAGCTGCCGTATTACGACGCCATGTTCCTCACCCTCGTCGGGTTCGTCTGGAACTTCGACACGCTCTCGGCGTTGCTCCAGTATCCAGCTTTCGACAATCCCAGCTGGCGCGCGGACGTCGAGCGTCGTCTCGTCTTCCTGCAGGACTGCGCGCGGGCCATGCGCGAGGCGGCGCCGCCACCGACGCTGTCCGGTTTCCATTCGCAGCTCATGGCCGGTTTGAGCCTGGTCGAGCAAGGCGCCGCGCGGGTCCGCCGCGGGCTCGACCAGCGCGATGCCCTGCTCGTCCTGCAGGGGCTCGACGATCTGCAGCGGGGTCTGGAGGCGATCGCCGCTGCGCTGGATACGCTCCCGCTCCGGCAACCGGATGCCTCCCTCTCGGTCGAGGAAGGAGGCTTCGCCGCATGAACATCTGCGCGTCGTGCGGCCGAGAACTCTTCGCCGGAGCGCGGTTCTGCCCGGCTTGCGGTCAGCCGGTCGCGCCGGCCGGGCCGTCCCCGACGCCACCCCCGGGCGAGACGTCTCGCAGCGGGAACGATGGAGCCAGCGGTCCGGAGCCGCAGCGGTCCAGCGGGGCGAGCGCGACGATCCTGCTGCCACCGCCCGGGGACACGGTACGTGGCGATCCGGTGGTCGCCGGTTCGGCGCCGCGTGGGGAAGAGGCCGCGGGTGCCGCGGCCGAGAGCGGACGCACGGTCAGGCTCCTCGGCCTGCTGAGCGGGCTGCTCGCGTTCGCCCTCCTGGCGGGCGGCGCCCTGGCCTACGTGGAACTGGGCCGGCGGGCTGACCGGGAGTCGGCGCTCCGCGGGCAGGTCGCCAGCCTGACCCAGGCCAACCTGGACTTCCAGTCGCAGGTCCAGTCGCTCATCGGCGAACGCGACCGCCTGGCCGGCGAGCGCGATGGACTGGCGGCCGAGCGGGATCGCCTGCTCGCCCGGGTCGACAAGCTGGAGAAGACGAAGACCGAGCAGGAGAAGCGGATCCAAGAACTCACCGGTCAGGTCCAGGAGCAAGGTCGCCAGCTCAGCCAAGCGCGCGAAGAAGCGACGCGGCAGCAGCAGCGTGCCGAGACGGCAGAGAGCGTCGGAGCCGTTCTCGCCCAGATCGTGTTTCTCGACGATGAGATCCACGAGGAGTTCGGCAAGTTGTTCGATGCGATGGTCGACATGCAACGAGCCTATGACGCTCGTGACTACTACGGTTTCGACGCCGCGTACCAGCGCGGACTGGCTGCTGCCCAGCGGCTCGACACGCTGTTCGCGCAACGCGACGCGCTCATGGCCCAGCTCGGCTACTAGGAGGATGTGGATGGGACGACCGAACTGGCTGCTGCTCGCTGCGGTCGTGCTCGCTGGGGCGCTCGCGCTGGCGCTCGGCGGTCTGGCGCTCGCGCGCTGGCGCGCACTGGATGCTCTCCCGACGCTCGAGCCGCGCGTCGTCCTCACCGTCACGCCGGTGCCGACGGTACCGCCGCTCACCGCGGTGCCGGCCACGCCGTCGTCCTCGCCCAGCGCTGCGGCGAGCGTTCCGACCGCGGTGCCGGTCCAGGACCTCTCCGCGACGGTCGCGCGCGCCTTGCGGGGCGTCGTCCAGGTGCGCGTGCCGGACGGGCTCAGCACCGGTTTCGTCTGGGCCCGCGAGAACGGGCGCACGCTGGTCGTCACCGCGGCGCACGTCGTGGGTCGCTGGTCGAGCGTGCAGGTCATCGCGCCCGACGGTACGGCGCACCCGGCGACCGTGCTGCGACGCGACGGGGCTCGGGACGTCGCGCTCCTCGAAGCGCCGGTGCTCGCCGGCGTCGATGCCCTGCCGCGCGGGAGTTCGCGCACCCTGCCCCTCGGTGCCTCGCTCACCGTGCTCGGCTATGCGCTCGGTGACCAGCTGCTCGGCGAGCCGACGGTGACCCGTGGGGTCCTCTCTGGACGGCGCACCTTCGAGGGCACGGAATACCTGCAGACCGATGCGGCGGCGAATCCGGGCGCGAGCGGTGGGCCGCTCCTCGACGAGCAGGGAGCGGTCGTCGGGATGATGGTGGGGACACTCGCCTGGGCAGGCCAGCTCCCGGCGCAGAACCTGAACTTCGCGGTCGCGATCGAGGAGATCGCGGAGGTGGTAACGGAGTGAGAGAAAGGGGCAGCGAGATGAGTACGCCACAGGGCGTTCCCTCCCTTCCTCTCCCCCTCGTCACGCTCACGCCGCTCTTCCTGGGTGGCGCGGACCCGCGCGGCGATCCGGAGCTGCGTGCGAGTTCCGTCCGCGGCGCGCTCCGTTTCTGGCTGAGAGCGCTGCTCGGCGGCTGCTACGGAACCGACCAGGCTGCCCTGCGCGAGATCAGGCGGCTCGAAGCTGAGACGTTCGGCGAGGCCGGTGGAGAGGGAAAGCTCGGTGCGTCCAAGGTCATCGTGCGCGTCCGCGTCGAGGCGTCGCCCCGCTCGGGCCAAGGACCGGTGACGACAGTCATCCCCTGGCAGGCGAGCCGTGACAGCGGTCGCGGCTATCTCTTCTTCTCGATGGCCTCGACGCGGGTACGAGGCCAAGAGTTCCCGGCACGCTCCTATTACCCACCGCCTCTCCCGTTCGTCGTGGAGCTGTCGCCACGGCCGGGCGTGGACGAGAGGGCCGCGCGCGACGCGCTCTACCGAACGGTCCGCGCCGCCTGGTTGCTCCTCCATCTCGGTGGGATCGGCGCACGTAGCCGCCGCCTCGGGGGTGCACTAGCCCACCAACCGATGTCCCGCCGCACGCCGGACGGGCAGGTCGTCGCGACCGTTCCGTCCCACCTCAACCTCCCCTTCGCCCTGCCCCCGGTTCCCGCAGAGGCCGCCAAACGACTAGGAGATGGGCTCACCGACCTTCGGGGACGACTCAGGGCTCGTCCCGACGCCAACCCTGAGCGCCCAGCGTGGGAAGTACTGGACCCCCGTTGGTGCCGCATCTGGGTCTTCGGCGAACGCGACTGGACGAGCAGCGAGTCCGGCTGGCAAGCTGCCGCTGAGACCATCGGATCCTGGTTGCGGGAGACTCGGCGCGCCTTCTCCACCGAGCAGCGACTGGTCTTCGGCGCTCCGCTCGTGATTCCACAGCGCCGAGAGAGCGTGACGCCACCGACACCCTACGAGCGCATCGACCGTCGTCCTTCGCCGCTCTGGCTGACCGTGACGCGGGCCGAGAACGGCCAACTGCTCGGGGTGGCCACGCTGTTCGCAACGCACCTCTTCCCGCGCCATCAGGGGAGCGACGAACGACTCGAGCCGCTCTACGACCGGATCGCGCAGGAACTCGCGAAGCTACCGAATGTCGCGGAGGTGTCCTATGAATGACGCTGTCCTCCGCTTCACGTTCGGACCCGTCCAGCCTTTCATCGCCGAGGCTCGCCGCACCAGCGACCTCTTCGCCGGGAGTCGCATCCTGGCAGAACTGGCCCGCGCCGCCGTTCGGGCCCTACAGGAGGACGGCGCTCAGCTGGTCTATCCGGCCGATCTGTCCAGCGATCCGCCCAACGTCATCGTCGCCCGCGTCCCGTGGAGCCAGGCCGAAGCTTCGGCCCAACGAGCCGCGCAGGCACTCCGAGACCGGTGGCTCCAGTTCGCCGACGAAGCGCTCCAGCAACTGGCACGACTGGTCCCGCTCGACGAGGCGTTCCGCGACCGCTGGCACCGCCAAACGGCCGACCCGTGGGAGATCTACTGGGCAGCGGCACCGATCGAACGCGACGACTACGCGACCGCGTTCCGCCGCGCCACCGCTGCCGTCGCGGCACTCAAGAAGACACGCACCTTCGATCAACAGGTCGAGGCCGGTCCCAAGGACGCCCTGAGCGGCACCCGGGCTGCGCTCGCCCGTGCCGGCGAGGACCCCCGCTCCTTCTGGCGCACGGTCCGCCGTCGGCCGGAGGGCGCCCGGTTGGTCGGTGAGCACGAGCGGCTGGACGCTGTCAGCGCGGTCAAACGGTTCTTCGACTTCGACGTGTCCTTCCCCTCCCTCCCGACGATCGCTGCCCGTCCGTTCGTCCAGGAGGCCGTGCGGCAGGCACCGCAGGCACTCGAGACCTACCGGGATGCGTTCGACCTTCTGGTCACCAGCCTCGGCGAAGAGCCCCGGCGCTACCGGCGCGTCGGGCTCGGCACCGACCGCTTTCCGTACGACGGCTCGTTCCTCTACGAGGCGACGCCCGAGTGGCCAGCGCTGCTCGAGGAACTCGGTCTGGAGCCGAGCGCCGTCGAGCCGCGCCGCGCGACCGCCGAGGAGTCGCTCCGACGTGCGCGCCGCGCCCTCACCGAGCTCGTGCGCGCGGTCGGGCGACGCCCCTCCCGGTACGTGGCCGTTCTCGTGCTCGACGGCGACTCCATGGGTCGGTGGCTCTCGGAGGCGGTCGGAACCGGCGGTGAGGCAGCCCACCGAGCGATCAGCCAGCGGCTCGCCGCGTTCGCTACCCAAGCGAAGGAGCTCGTGGAGAACCGGTTCGCGAACGCAGCAGCGGTCTATCTCGGTGGCGACGACGTCGTCGCACTCGTGCCGGCCGAAGAGGCGGTCCCGCTCGCGCTCGCCTTGGCGGAGGCTTTCCACCGAATCACCGAAGGTCGAACCGCGTCGGCCGGGATCGCGATCGCCCACTGGTTGGAACCGCTCGGCGATCTCCTGCGGGCGGCTCGCGCGGCGGAGCGCGCGGCCAAACGGCTGCCGCGCAAGCGAGCCGTCGCGGTGGAACTGCAACCGCGCGGTGGGGAGATCGTCCGCGCGGTCGCCGAGTACGAGTGGCTGAAGGGCCTCCAGATCGAGGATCTCGTCGAACGGTTCCGACAGGACGGTCCCGGCAGCCTCTCCGGACGTTTGCCGACCGACCTGCGACTCGCTGCGCGGGCCTTGCCACACGCCGACGAAGCCTTCCGAGCTGTGCTCGCCCGTTCGGTCACCCGTCAGGGGCACTGGCCTGCCGGAACGGCGGCAGAGCGCGACCGACTCGTCGAGCGACTCCATGCCTTCGCCCGGGCGTACGACGCGCTCCGCGACGACTCGGCAGGTGCTGTGCCTGAAGGCCCAGCCCAACTCGCCGACTGGCTCGCACTGGCGCGATTTCTGGCGCGAGGAGGTGGAGAGTGACGACCCTGTTCTTGGAACCGTTCGACGTCTGGCTCTTCCGCGACGGCCGACCCTTCACCGCCGGGCAGCAGTTCCGCGCCTCCAGTCGTTTCCCACCCAGTCCGCTCGTCGTCCAAGGCGCGCTCCGTGCCTACCATCTTCTGGCGCACACCCGAGTTCCACCGTGGGACGAGCGAGCCGTCACAGAGGCGGTCGGCGGGCCGGACGATTGGGGACGGCTGCGGCTCGCAGGTCCGCTCCTGGCGCGCTGGACGGGTACCGAGCAGGTCGAGGTGCTGCTCCCACCACCGGCTGACGCGGTCGTCCGCGGTGATCGCCTGCAGCGGCTTCCGACACCGCAGGAACCGCCCAGCTGGCTCGTGCTCCATTCGCCGACTCCCCGCCTCTTTCCGCTCTGGGAATCGGCCGAGCTGGAGTCGGAGAAGGCCAACCAGCGCCTGTGGCTGCGCCTCGCCGATTTTCCCGCCTACTGCCGGGGCGAGACCGTGCCGGGCGTGCCGCAGGAGGAACTCTGGAGCGAGGAGGTCCGCATCGGCATCGCCCAAGACACCTCCCGGCGGACGACGCGGGAAGGTCTCTACTACGAGGCGCACTACGTGCGCCCTGCCCCCGGTGTCGGCCTCCTCGTCTCCTTCACCGGTCTGGACTGGCCCCACCAGGAGGGCATCCTCGCGCTCGGCGGCGAGCGACGGTCAGCGCGCTTCGTCGCACTACCGGAGTTCGCACTGTCGGCACCACCTGATCCGCTCCCGGAGCGGTTCGCCCTCTACTTCTTGACTCCGGCGGTCTTCGACCAGGGATGGTTGCCGGCCGACTGGAGCGCGTTCTTCGAGGGCCCCGTCCGCCTGGTCGCCGCGGCCCTGGAACGGGCGGAAACGGTCGGCGGATTCGACATGGCTCGCGGCACCGAGCGCCCAGCCCATCGGGCCGTACCGGCCGGCAGCGTCTACTACTTCCAGGCTGAGGGCACCGCGCGACTCCGTCACGAGCGCGAGCATCCCGCGGTCACGATCAGCGATTGGGGACGCGAAATCGGATTCGGAACCGTAGCGATCGGAGGCTGGTGAGATGGCTGAGGCGAGCGCGTTGCTCTTCGCGTACTGCGAGACCCCACTCCATGCCGGGACGGGACGAGCTGTCGGGACGGTCGACCTGCCGATCCAACGCGAGCGAATCACCGGGTTCCCTATCGTCCAGGCATCGAGCGTCAAGGGCGTGCTGCGTGCTGCGGCGCAGCCCAACGGTGGGGCCGAAGCCGAGCGGCACCGCGCGCTCTTCGGCCCGGACCGACCGGAAGAGGCATCTAGCCACGCGGGAGCGCTGCAGGTCACCGATCTCCAGGTGATTCTCTTCCCGGTCCGGTCCCTGGCGGGCGTCTTCGCCTGGACGACGAGCCCAGCCGTGTTGGCCCGACTCGGACGGCTCGCCAGACTCGTCGGGCTGGAGGGTCCGGTCGATGCGACCCGTTTCGCCGCGTTGCAACCAGGCTCCTGTGCGGTCGCCAACGGCAGTGCCCTGCTCGCCCAGGCCGGGCAACAGATCGGCGTCGTCCTCGAAGAGTACAGTTTCACGCTGGTCGGCGAACTCGCCGGTCTCGTTTCGGCTCTCGCCGAGTGGCTCGCCGCCCATGCGCTCCCGCAGGGAACCGAATACGCCTGGTGGCGCGAGAATCTGGCCAAGCACCTCTGTGTATTGGCCGACGATGACTTCCGCGACTTCGTCCTCTACGGCACCGAGATCGAAGCGCACGTCCGTCTAAAGGACGAGACGAAGACCGTCGAGTCCGGCGCACTCTGGACGACCGAGGCGTTGCCGGCTGAGACGCTGCTCGCCAGCTTGCTCGCCGCAACGCGGTCCCGCTACGACAAGGTCGACGAGGACGGGCGCACGCTCCTGGGTTGGCTCGTCCAGCGGCTCGACGGCAAACGCGTCCGCATCGGGGGCGACGAGACGACCGGCCGCGGAGCGGTCGTCCTGCGCGTCACCCGCGTCTGAGGGAGGTGGAACGATGAGTCAGCCACACGTGCGCCCGGAGCGTCAGAGCGTGCAGCGTCTGCTCGAACAACAGCGCGCTGCTGCGGCCTGGGAGTGCGTCGCAGCCGTTCGGAACGCCAGCTACGCCGCCGAGTACGGCCAGCTCGCCCGCGAAGCCGCTTCGCTCGTGCAGATGCATGGCCTCGGCCAGACGCTGGCGTTCCTCAAAGCGAAGGCGAAGGACAAGGAGAACGAGCACCAGCGACTCTTCCGCGACCTCTCCCGCTGGGTGGGGAAGCAGGTCACCGGCCAGGAGCAGGACGATCTCCGCGAGTGGATCGTCCGCACGGCGAGCGTCGCCGAGTACCGGCGTGCCACGCTGGAAGCGCTGGCGTTCCTCACCTGGCTGAAACGGTTCGCAGAAGCCGAACTGGTGAAGGAGTGACCCGATGCGCGAGCGACCACGACCCGACCAGCCGCGCGGGAACGGTCGCCCACCGCGTCGCGGCGGGACACGCCCCCCTTCGGGTGGCCGCTCCGGCCCACCGCGCGGACACGACCGATCGGCTGGCCGACCCAGCGGGGAACGCGGCCGGTCGCACCCGCTCCTCCCGTCCGCCACGCGGACGTTCTGGAACAGCGCGCGCGGTCAGGCAAAGAACCCGGGCCTCCTCTTCGACCGCTTCGCGCCGGAGGACGCGGTCTACGGCGACCGCACCGATGCGACCCCGCGGCGCGACTTCCTGCGCACGGTCGTCGCTGCTGCCGAGCGGCTCTCCGAGGACGAGTTCGCGAGCGCGCTGCTCGCCCGCTGGGAAGCAACCGTCCGCGTCGCCGGAGCCGAGCCGTTCACCGTCGAGCTGGAGAGTCGCCTCGTCACCGGCCTCGGCGCGCACGGGCCGCTCGAGATCGGTTTCCGCTTCGACCGCTTCGGCTTTCCGGTGTTGCCCGGGAGCGGCCTCAAGGGAGTCGCCCGTGCCTACGCGCACCTGGTCGAGCAGCGCGACGAGTCGGACCCCGACTTCCTGGCGATCTTCGGCCGCGTGCCGAAATCGGGCGAGGAGCACTCGGTCGGCCGGGCCGGCGCGCTCGTCTTCTTCGACGCCTACCCCGAACCGCGTTGGCGACTCGAGCTCGACGTGATGACGCCGCACTACCCGGATTACTACAGCGGGAAGGCCCCGCCGACCCCCTGGCAGAATCCCAACCCGATCACCTTCCTCGTGGTGGCGCCGGGTACCCGGTACCGGATCGCGATCGGCCTCCGCCAGGGCGTCGCCGACCCGGACGGACGCCTGCGCGCACTGGCGACTCGCTGGCTGCGCGAAGGGCTCTCCCAGCTCGGCTTCGGAGCCAAGACGACGAGCGGCTACGGCGTCTTTCGTCGCGGAGGATAGACGATGACCGGATCGGTACGCCGTATCCTCGTGCTCAACGTCGGGAAACCGACCGACGGAGACATCGCCCAGCGGCCGGAAGCGTTCGCGCTGCGCGAGGCGAAACCGGACTTCGTGGTCTTCGTCTGCTCCCACCCGGCCGAGCTGCAGCCAGGCAGTCTGGAGTTCGTGCACCAGTACGCCGCGCTGGCTGGCCTCCCGCCCGATCGGTACGAGGTGCTGGCGCTCGCCGATCCCGACGATCTCGTCCGTTGTTACGAAGCGCTCGTCGTCCGGTTCGCCGAACTCCGCCAGCGCTTCCCCGGTGCCGAGTTGGTCGCCGACTACACCGCCGGGACGAAGTCGATGAGCGCTGCGCTCGTGCTGGCTGCTCTCGATGCGGAGGCAGAACCACTAGTCCAGCTCCGGTTGGTGCGCGGCGCCCGCGGTCGACAAGCGACGGTCATCCCGGGGACCGAGCATTTCGCCCCGGTCTCCGACATCCACGACGTGCGCGCCCGACGCTTCGTCGCGCTCGCCCGCGCGGCGCTCGACCGCTTCGATTACGCCGAAGCGGCCGAGGCGCTGGGCCAAGCGCTCCAGCAGGGAGTCTCGCCCGATCTGCGCCGGCGGCTGGAACGGACACAGCACCTCTGCCGCGCTTTCGACGCCTGGGACCGCTACGAATTGGAGAACGCCCGTCAGTTGCTGGACCTCTACCGACGCGAGTGGCACCGGGCGCTCACCGTGCTCCACGAACTCCATGGCGTGGTGCAGGCCTTCGCTCGGGACGCGAACCGGACAGACGAGCCAGCTCGGCTGACCGGACTCGACGAACTGCATGACCCCTACATCGCGGTCGAGGACGTGCTGCTCAACGCGGAGCGACGGGCTGAACAGCAGCGGTACGACGACGCCATGGCCCGCGTCTACCGCGCGCTGGAACTCTTGGTCCAGCTCCGGCTCTGGCTCGGCCATCACCTCGATACGGGAGCCATCGCGCTCGACCGCCTCCCCGAGCAACTCCGGAGCGAGTACGCGTCTCGCGCCGATCGGGATCGGCCGCTGACGCTGGCGCTAGTGCCAGCGTGGGAC
>JANZZC010000036.1 GCA_026419575.1 Thermomicrobium sp.
AGACGGGAGAGTTCGATGGTCACGATACAGGAGTCGGCGCGCGTCCGTGGTTTCAGCGGCCGGGATGCCCCCTCGTACGATGCCATCCGCAAGTGCGTCCACTGCGGGTTCTGCCTGCCCAGTTGCCCGACCTATCGGATCACCTGGCGCGAGCGCTCCTCGCCGCGCGGCCGAATCTGGCTGATGAAGTCGGTCGCCGAGGGGCGGCTCGATCTCTTGGATCCGGTGTTCGCCGAGGAGATGAATCTCTGCCTGAACTGCCGGGCGTGCGAAGCGGTGTGCCCGAGCGGGGTGCACTACGGTGAGATCCTCGAAGCGTCGCGCGCCCAGCTCGTGCAGCATCAACCGCGGTCGCCGCGCGAGCGGCTGTTCCGGTTCGTCGGTTTCCGCCTCTTGTTGGGCGATATGCGCCGTTTCCGGGCAGCGAACCGCCTGCTCAGGTGGTACCAGCGGAGCCCGGTTCGGACGCTCGTCCGACGTTCTGGAATGCTCCGCCCTCTCGGTCTGCAACGGGCCGAAGCCCTGCTGCCGCGGCTGGCTGACGAGTTCGTGGTGGCGGATGGACGGTTCTACCCGGCGGAGAACGACCGGCGAGGCCGGGTCGCGCTCTTCGTCGGGTGCATCATGAGCACAGCCTATTCCCATGTCCATCGGGCGACGATCCGGGTGCTCACCCGGAACGGCTTCGACGTCGTGCTGGTTTCCGGACAACAGTGCTGCGGCGCGCTGCACGTCCACAGCGGTGAGCCGCAGTTGGGCCGTCAGCTGGCCCGACGCAACATCGATGCGCTCGAGTCTCCCTACCTCGATGCCGTCATCGTCAACGCGGCGGGTTGCGGGGCGATGCTCAAGGAATACCCGCAGCTGCTCCGCGACGATCACGGGTATGCCGAGCGAGCGCGCGCCTTCGCGGCGAAGGTGCGCGACGTGCTCGAGTTCCTAGTCGAACGCGGCTTGACCGCCCAACTGGGGCCGCTCCCCTGGACGGTGACGTACCAGGAACCGTGTCACCTCGCCCATGCCCAACGTATCACCCAGCAGCCGCGCGTGCTCCTGCGGGCGATCCCGGAATTGCGGCTGGTGGAGATGGCGGAATCGGCGCTCTGCTGCGGTTCGGCCGGGATCTACAACTTGCTGCGGCCGGACATGGCGTCGGCGTTGCTGGCCCGGAAGCTCGACAACGCGTTGGCGACCGGCGCCGAAGCGATCGTATCCGCGAACCCTGGATGTATGCTCCAGCTCGAGGCCGGGCTCCGCGAGCGCGGAGTCCGTCTTCCGGTGTTGCACCTGGTCGAGGTGTTGGACCGTGCCTACCAGGCGAGCGCGGCGAGTTCGTCCGTCGCGCTCCCGCTCGACTGAGCGGTTCTCGACACGCCCTCGTGCGGACGCGAAGGAGTCGAATCGGTGCATCGGTTGCGTGCGCTCCTGTTGGTCGTCGTGTCGCTCCTGCTCGGTGTGTCGCTGGTCAGCGCGCAGGAGACCGGAACGATCACCGGTCGCGTGCAGAACGGAACGGCCGGTGGGGGGAGCGTCGCCGGTCTCACGGTCACGCTCCGGCACTTCTCGGGCATGCAGCTCGCCGAGGAACGGCAGGCGCAGGTCGGCCCCGACGGCGCGTTCTCGTTCCAGGGGCTCTCGACCGGTGACCAGGACGCCTATATCGTGGTCGTCCGCTACGCGGGCGTCGAGTACACGAGTTCGATGGTCCAGCTGAACGAGCAATCCCAGCAGACCGTCGACCTCACCGTCTACGAAACGACGGCCGATCCGAGCGGAGTGCGGGTCGCCTCGCGCTCGATCGTCATCGCGGGCGCCTCGCCCGAGCTCCGCGCCGTCGACGTGATGGATATCGTGATCGTCGAGAACACGAGCGACCGCACGTACGTCGGTGACGCGAACGGTGTCGTGCTTCGTATCCCGCTGCCGGCCGGTGCGCAGGAGATCAGTCCGCAACCGGGATTCGATTACGGCCAACCGCGGCTCGAGGGCGGCGTGCTGGTCACGACCGGGCCGCTGCCGCCCGGCTCCCACACCGTCGTCCTGGGCTACACGGTGCCCTATTCGGGCTCTCGCGCCACGCTGTCGATCGGCACGGCGATGCCGACCGGCACCTTGCGGGTGCTGGTCCGCGAGGGAACCTACCGGCTCGATTCCCGCAGCTTGATCGATACCGGCACGGTGGAGGTGAGCGGCGTCACCTATCGCGTGCTGGCCGTCGATGCGCCGGTGGTGGGCGACACGCACGTCGTGCAGGTGAGCGGGCTGCCGCGGACCGGGCTCTTGTTCGACCTTCCGCTCGGCCCGAGCATCGCGGTTGTGGTCGGCGTCCTCGGACTGCTCGCCGCGGCGGTGCTCTCGGTGCTGGCGATGCGCCGCCGGCGCGGCGCTTCGGTCGCGACTGGACCGGCGACACCAACGGCTGAGGACCGGCGGATGCAGTTGGCGGCCGAACTCAATCGGCTCGACGAGGCTCATGCCGCCGGCACCCTCGAGGAGGCGGAGTACAACGAGCGGCGCGCGGCGATCCTCGCCCAGCTGCGCGAGCTCGTGTTGCGCGAACGAGGTGTCGAGGGAGGACACTGAGCCGATGCCACGTCCGGTCCAGATCGAAGACCTGGCCGCGCTCCGACTGCCGAGCGATGCGCAGATCTCGCCCGACGGCAGCGAGATCGCTTTCGTGCTCACCGCGATGGATCTGGAAGCCGACCGCTATCATTCGGCCATCTGGCTCGTCGACCGCATGGGTGGGGAGCCGCGGCCCTTCACCCAGGGGACGGCCCGCGATTTCATGCCGCGGTGGTCCCCAGACGGTCGCGCGCTCGCGTTCCTCTCCGATCGTACGGGCACCGATCAGGTCTGGGTCATCCCGCGCCACGGCGGGGAAGCTCGCCAGGTGACACGGTTCGCCGAGCCGGTCAGCGCGTTCGAGTGGTCACCGGAGGGCGAGCGCCTCGTGGTGGTGACCCGTGCGCTCCAGCCCGAGGGTGCACCGGAAACGACGACGGACGTCGTTCGCTTGACTGCGCTCCGCTACCGCTACGATGGGCAGCGGGGCTTCCTGCACGAGCGCCGGAGCCATCTCTGGCTCGTTCGCCTGGACGATGGGCGGGTCGAACGGCTGACCGACGGCGATTGGGACGACGACTGGCCCACCTGGTCGCCGGACGGCTCGTTGCTCGTCTTCGCCTCGAACCGAACCGACGAGCGCGAGTGGAACGCAGCGAGCGAACTCTGGTGTCTACGGCTCGATGCGGAGAGCCGACCCACCGGTCTCGACCGGCTGGTCGGCGGCGCGACGGCGGCGCTCGGCCGTCCGGCCTGGTCGCCCGACGGGCGCTGGATCGCGGCCGTCGGTCACTTCGAGGCTCCGGCCGGTTCGGCCCGCCACAAGCGCCTCTGGCTCGTCGCTCCCGACGGAAGCGCGCTGCGCTGCTTGACGGAACACTTCGACGCCACGCTCGAGGACACGCTGCTCACCGATACGTTCGGCCCGACGCGGCCGGGACTCGCCTGGTCGCCGGACGGCCGCTGGGTGTACGCGCAGGTGAGCGAGCGCGGGGCGGTGCAGCTCTACCGGTTCCCGGTCGACGGCGGTGCGCCGGAGCTGGTGCTGGGCGGGGCGCGGCGGATCCTCGACTTCAGTCTCAGCCGTGACGGACGGTGGATCGCGGCGACGGTCGTCGATCCGCTGGATCCCGGATCGGTCTGGATCGCGGCGGCGGACGGGAGCGGAGCGGAACCTCTGGTCGATCCCAACCGGGAGTGGAAGGCGCAGGTGACGCTCGTGCCCCCGGAGGAATTCTGGGCGACGAGTCCGATCGACGGCCGGGCGATCCACGCGTGGGTTCAGCGCCCGGTCGGCGGGACGACCGGCGAGCGCGTACCGCTCGTGCTGTCGATTCACGGCGGGCCGCACGCGATGTACGGCTGGGCCTACTGCCACGAGTTCCAGGTGCTGGCCGCGCAGGGGTGGGCAGTGGTCTACGCC